>NZ_CP022522.1:3822500-4134317 GCF_002850255.1 Pseudoalteromonas sp. NC201 | reverse complement strand
TCTGAACTCCAATAGGTTTTGATTCCCGGGAATAAGAAATAGAGCATTCAGATCTAAAAAATCAGATCTAAATGAAAGGATCGCCGGAAATACTTAGTTTTTATTACAAAATCACTGGTGGAAGCGGGGTATTATGAAGTGATCTTATCCACAAGTTCAATATTGACATTTAGAAAAAGCAAGATCTCACCCTAGCAAAAAAATAAACACATGAAATTTAAAGGTTTTTATTTTTTACCCACAAGTAAGATCATAGCAAAAAACTCACCCGATCTCACCCCAAAATTAAGATCAAATTTAGTTTTCCAGAGCTTTTCCTATTCTTACTAAATGCTATAATGCCGCCCATCGGATCAGATCTATGCAGATCGATTTCGTATTGATCCTACTTTATGTAGATCGTCTATGTTTGCTCGATAGCTTTGCCAAGTTTTGTCTATATATAAGGATAAAGAAATTCTACTGTGGATTATTTAGCCACAGAGAACAGATTTTGATTGACTTTAGACGCGCCCAGCTTTAATATCTCGCGCTCGCAATGGCACCTGTGCCAGGATCGCGACCTGCATAGGATGTTTTAACTTTTAACCGATCGGATGGAATTGTTATGAAAAGAACTTTTCAACCTAGCGTACTTAAGCGCAAGCGCTCTCACGGTTTCCGTGCTCGCATGGCGACTAAGAACGGTCGTAAAGTATTAGCACGTCGTCGTGCTAAAGGCCGTAAAGTACTTTCTGCTTAATATTTAGTGGAAGACTTTAGCTTTAGCAGGGAGTTACGTCTGTTAACTCCCTCGCATTACTCCCGCATATTTCAAGAGCCAGCTCGCGCAGCTACGCCTTATTTTACTCTACTTGCAAAACCAAATGATGTTGGTCATCCAAGACTCGGTTTAACTGTAGCTAAAAAACGCTGCAAAAAAGCATGTCAACGAAACCGTATCAAACGACTTGCTAGAGAAAGCTTTCGATTAAATCGTCATAAACTTGATAATATCGATATTGTGTTGATGGTCAAAACCGGTGTTGACGAGCAATCTAATGAAGAGCTAACTAAACAGCTCACTAAGATGTGGCGCAAAATAAATGAACGTTGTAAGCCAGGTGCACCTAAACCACCTTTTAAGCCAAAACCTCAACACAAGCGTTCAAAAAATCCTCAAGCTAACGCGAAAAAGCAATAATCTGCTTTAGCCTTTCCTTTTTACGGCGCATTTACCCTTGCTAGCATAGTAATTTTACGCCAATTAAGGTAAGGTTAGCTCACCTTTTAATCAGCTATATCAATGGAAAAATAGTCTGTTTTTGCCTACTTAGGTTGAAGCAGTAAATTGAGGAAATTGATATCTACAAAGCCATGAATTCAACTTCAGGGCGTAGCAAGATCAGAAATCAGTTCAAAGCAGTTTGTTCGCTTCCCAAGCACCTGCTTATATTGCTGATCCGCGGTTATCAACAATGGATTAGCCCCCTACTCGGGCCTCATTGTCGTTTTAACCCGACCTGTTCTAGTTATGCAATTCAAGCAATTAATTTACATGGAATTGCAAAAGGGAGTTGGTTAGCGGTTAAACGCATATTAAAATGTCACCCTTTGAGCGCAGGTGGAGATGATCCTGTACCTGTGAAGTCGACTAAAGTTAAACAACACGAGAAATAAGAGCTGTTATGGAATCGCAACGCACGTTTTTATTTATCGGTTTGTTGCTGGTTTCGTTCCTACTGTTCCAAGAGTGGACACAAGAACAAAACCCGCCACAAGCTGATACCAGTGCCGTCACACAACAAGTGGCGAACTCAACCCCAACAGAAGAGCAAGCTGATGTACCAGCATCAAGCCAATCCGATGTCCCAGTTGTAGCAACTCAGGCAACACGTTCTGTCATTAGTATCACTACCGATGTACTTTCGGTAAAAATTGATACTAAGGGCGGTGACATCGTTGAAGCCAACTTACTACAACACGCAGAAACCCATGGCAGCGACACGCCTTTCATGTTACTTGGTGAATTTGAAGGCAAACAGTATGTTTCACAGAGTGGTTTAATTGGTTTAAACGGCCCAGATGCAAACAAAGCTGGTCGCCCAGTCTATGAGTCTGCACAACAGCAATATGAGCTTAATGGCGATACGCTACGTGTACCACTGACTTTTACTGATGAGAAAGGCGTACAGTACACAAAAACTTATGTATTTAAAGCAGGTAAATATGACGTTGACTTAGAATACCAAGTTAACAACACCACCTCATCACCTGTTCAAGTACAACTGTACACGCAAATCAAACGTACACGCCAAGATAAAGGCAGCATGGTTGATCAGACCTACTTAGGCCCAGCCTATGGAACCGCTGAAGAACCTTATGAGAAATACAGCTTCTCTGATATGGCGGATGCGAACCTGAATAAAAATACCCAAGGCGGCTACGTTGCTTTCCTACAAAAGTATTTTGTTAGTGCATGGGTGCCAGATCAGCAAACCAATAATACGATTTATACCGCGCTTAGAAATGGTAATGGTATTGTTGGTATGAAGAGCGAGCCAACCAATGTGCAAGCAAACAGCACGGCAACTATCCATGCCGTGTACTACATGGGTCCTAAAGACACAGAAGCGCTTGAAGCAATTCAAGAAGACCTAGATCTCACTGTAGACTACGGCTGGTTATGGTTTATTTCACAACCGCTACTGATACTGCTTAAGTTCCTTTACGGTATTTTAGGTAACTGGGGTCTGGCGATTATTGCTATCACTTTGATTGTGAAAACGGCGTTATACCCTCTAACTAAAGCACAATACACCTCAATGGCTAAAATGCGCATGCTACAGCCTAAGATGCAGGCACTAAAAGAGCGTTATGGCGATGACCGCCAGAAGTTCGGCCAAGCGATGATGGAAATGTACCGTAAGGAAAAAGTGAACCCAATGGGTGGCTGTTTCCCACTGTTACTACAAATGCCAATCTTCCTTGCCTTGTTCTACGTATTCCTTGAATCAACAGAACTACGTCATGCTGAGTTTATGTTGTGGCTAACGGATCTATCATCAATGGACCCGTACTACGTACTACCTGTGCTATTTGGCGCAAGTATGTTCCTAACCCAAAAACTACAGCCAATGACAGTTACAGACCCAATGCAACAAAAGATGATGACTTACATGCCAGTCGTGTTCTCAATTTTCTTTATTTGGTTCCCATCAGGTCTGGTACTTTACTGGTTGGTTTCAAACCTTATCTCTATCGCTCAGATGCTTATCATCTACCGTGGCATGGAGAAAAAAGGCATGAAAGTACGCGGTTAACGCTCGTACACCTTGAATAAAAAAACGCCAGCTTCACAGCTGGCGTTTTTTATTTGCGTATCATTATAAAGTTGTCGTTATTGATCAATCCACTGGAGCTCACCATTTGGACCGCCGTCAACACAGACTTTCCATTTGTTATTTTGCTTTTCTACCGATCCCTTAGAATATGCCTGATCGGCATAATAACAATACTTTGTAGGGTCGTAGTCTGGTTTTACATTCTCACCACTTAGTGCAGAACCAGATACCGCAAATGCTGCAGATACAACCGCTAGTGTTAGTCTATTCATAATATCTCCCTTTACGCATAATTTTAAGTTACCTAAACTAGGTAACTTACCTTATCTTATAAACATAACGAGCAACAAGCACTTTTTCTTTTAAACTCATAACAATTAAAATATCAAATAAAAGCAAACGCTTGATAAAATTTGATAGCGATTTTATGACGATTTGATAGGTCAAATCTGGGCTATCCGTCATGCTCTTGTGCAGTTAAAAAATGCAAAGAGAAGACGATGCTTGAATCTACGTTACTACAGGCACTCTCCAGTGCCGAAACTGATTGGTGGTTAGTGCCTATTGCACTCTTAGTAGGTGTACTCACCAGCTTTACGCCCTGCGTATATCCCATACTTCCCATAACTGTTGCGACTCTTAGCCAACAACGCCATATTCGCCTTGCCCCTATTTTGTATGCGCTAGGCTTTGCAGCTGTGTACGCCGCGCTTGGATTTATTGCAGCATTAACCGGTAGCTTCTTTGGCCAAGTAGCAACAAACCCTTGGGTGCTGCTTATTTTTGCCAATCTATTACTCTACTTTGCTGCGGTATCAAAAGGCTTAATCTCGCTGCCACGCTTGCCAAATACGATTGCAACAGGCTCGCCAGCACCTCTTCTAATGGGCATGGCCAGCGCTCTTGTTGCGGCTCCCTGTACGTCTCCAATTCTAGGCGGCTTATTACTCTTCGTTGCTAATGCCCAGCAACCTCTATTAGGAGGCGCGCTGCTGTTTAGTTTTGCGCTCGGTATGAGCACCCTATTACTGCTAGCAGGGCTAAGCACGCGCTTTTTACAAAAATTACCAAGATCTGGAGCTTGGCTAAATCACATCACTACAGCAACCGCACTTATCTTAGTCGCGATGGCGCAATATTTTCTTATTCAAGCTGGCAAAAGTTGGCTATAAAACGCAAAGGAACCACCATGAAAAAAATCATTTTTTCTTCACTCTTTATGTTACTCAGCACAATGTCTGCAGCAAAGGACTATCCCGTACTGACCGCCAATACGCTTGCAAACAATACCGTAACCAGTCAAGGCAAAGTCACTTACTTGAAGTTTTGGGCAACGTGGTGCTCCTACTGTGTGGAAGAAATGCCACTGCTTGAGCAAAGCTTTCAGCAAGCCAATAACCACTATCAGGTTATCGCCGTCAATATTGGCTTCAATCAGTCGAAAAAAGGCGTGCAAACTTACCTTGATAAACATGATTACCAGTTTCCAACGGTATTTGATGGTAGTGGCAAGATAACTCAGCAGTTTCAAGTGTTAGGCACGCCACAACACATCCTCATTGATGAAAACGGCAAAGAAATCTATCGCAGCGCATTGTTTACAGATGAGCTGCAACAACATCTGAGCACACTCCAAGGAGCAAACTAATGTCATCAATTAAAGCCCTACTTATGTTCGCCGCTGTGTGTCTCAGCGTGTTTGTGCACGCCAACACGCAAGAGTATGTGTTTATTAATATTTGGGATGAATATGTACAGCCTACAACTCTACCAACGCCACTAGCACCAAGGAGATTGCTACAGCCCGATATCAATATTGATGAGGCAAGCTTAGCGCAATTTAAAACGGCCTATCCAAGCTATGCTGAGTTAGCTATTGATAAGCAAAACCAGTTGATGCAACGGTTTGCAGTAAGGCAAACACCTGTTCGTGTTATCGTTAAAGACGACAAAGTTATCAAACGAGAGTTGTTGACGACTAACAGTGCACCAAGCACAGAGAAAGAAACACAGATCCCATTGCAAACACTCACCGGTGCGCCATTTTCGATAGCGACTATGAACAGCCAATACAGAGTGTTATTTTTCAGCGATAGCTTGTGTCCGTTTCAACATATTCCTGCCTGTGAAATGAGAATAAAGCAAAACAATCAACTCGCTGACTCGAGTGCGTATCCGGTCGTTACTGTGATTAAGCCCTTTTATGTGGAAGAACAAAGTGCTCTAGACTACCAACAACGCTTTGAGATCAAACACGATATTGTGTTCGATCACCACAACGAAGTATTTAGCCAATTTGAGATTAGAGAGCTACCTTACTGGGTGGTACAAGATAAACACGGTGAAGTCGTTTATCGCGGTAATCAACCACCCAACATAGACTAGAGCCTAATTTATCGTCCATTTACTCTGACAATAGACGCTGTAAGGGGCATCGATAAGCTCAGCAATAAAGCGCTTATTGATGCTGCTTTGCTGGTGTATTTGCAGCAACTGTTGCTGTAATAATTGGCTGTTTTCGAGTCCGGCCAATTTATCTGAAAAGCGCTTTTGCAGCGCTTCTTCATTTAACATATCAGCCGCAACAACACCGTAAAGCAACAAAAGATGTGAATTGGTATGTTGATGTGCAGTAATGATCTCAAGCGCTTGTTGAGGCTCGTTTCTCAAAAGGTGGATATACATTTGCGTATAGAGCGCATAGGTCTCAACTTCTTGTAGCTGTAACGTTTGATAGTCTTGCATTGCTTCAATCGTCAACGGCTCTGCTAATTCGAGCTTGCCCGCTTTGATCCAGGTCCAACCCAGTAACAATTTAACGTTGGCACGCGTCACCGAAGAAATATAATCGCTTTCTAACAGCATTTGATATTGCGTAATTGCACTTTGCATTGCATCCGTATCACCCGTTTGCAATGCGATATCCATATGCGCCATGCCAATCAGTAATTGCTGTTGCTCATAGCTTGGAATAAAACGCGGCTCGCCGTTAATGTCTTTTAAATACCGTAGCGCCTTCTCTCCCTGATGTAGCTGAATATAGTAGAATCCTAGGTAAGTGAGTATTTGCTTTTCTAAATAGTGATATCCATTTTTCTGAGCTAAAGCGAGGGCTTTTAATAAACTAGGTTCACTTTCAACTACTGGCACTAAGTAATTTTGACCATAAGCAAACAAAGCTTTTATTAGATTCATGGTCTGCTTTGTTTGCTCATAATAGGCAATGGCTTGCGCGAGTACGGGTTTACTCTTCTCTAAGTTCAGTAACGTTTTTTCAGCGGGACCAGCCGCTGGTGGATTGGCAAGATAGAAACTCCGCTGTGCTTCGCTATAGGCAAACGATCGACTGCCTATCAAAACATGCGCTGAACTCATCGCTTGCTGGTATTCATCCCAACGTTGTAACACCCAAAAAGCATCTGCTTTGAGTTGATATGCCATCGCAATCAACTCAACTTGCTGGCTTTGCTCAGCAGCATCGAGGGCAAGCTGAGCTTGCTGCAACGCTTGCTGATGTAAGCCTTGTGCCTTGAAAAACTCTCCGTAATAGAGGTGGTAGCGAGCACGAGTCGCGATTGAAGCTGTACTTAGTGAAATCTGTTCGAATCGACGGGTGGCAGAATCAATATCACCGAGCTGCCAACAAATTTGCGCAAGCTCCATCTGACTTTCTAGATGTTCCGGCATTTGTGCCACAGCCGCCTCAAAATATGCCTTTGCTAGTTGAGGTCCCTGTTCATTCAATGCTTGCACGCCGCGGTAATAGTCATTCATTGCTAGATTTAAGGATGATTTTTTGGCGGTTTTAGTGTCAATATCTAGCGCTAACTGCGCAATAACCTCTGTTGCAATCGCTTCAAAGCTCTCATCTAACTGTTCAACAATTATCTCGCTTTGCTTATCTCCATAAGTAACACTGAGTAAAAAACGCTGTTGTATCGGCTTTAGTGAAAGCGTGAGCTGATTAATCGCACTATTCTCTGCAAGCTCAGGATATTGACTTCGCGGTACTAATTGATAATGAGACTGTAAATGTTGTCTCAATGCTGCTTCAAGCGCATAACCCCACCACGCATTGGCTTGTACACCTGTCTCATTCACCATTGGCACAATGATTAACGAGTCTTGCTCAGCTTGTATACGAGTGACAACGGGTGCTGAACTAGAAACGAGGTAAACACTCGCTGCGACTCCACTTAACGCAACAGCGCCAGCGCCAACGACAAGCATCGCTTTTATTGTTGTAGTGAGTTTGAATGTGCTAAATGTGCGGCTCTCAACAGGACAAATCCACTGATAACCTTGCTGTGGTATGGTTTTAATAAAGGTGGGTTGCTGGGCGTTATCTTTGAGGGCTTGTCTTAGCTCAGTGATACTTTGTGTTAGTGCAGCTTCTCTAAACTCACCGTGTTGCCACAACGTGCTGAGCAATGTTTCACGTGTAACAATCTGATTTGGATGGGCTAAAAAATAAGCCAACAGCTGCGCGACTCTCGGCCTCAGTGGCACTTGCTCAGCATCACGATATAAACACGAGACATTTGGATCGAAGCGGAATTGAAGAAAGTGCAGCACAGCGTTAGTTTCCCTTATACAACCTTTGCTAGTAAGAACAGTAAAAACTGTGACCATAATTATACCTGACAAAAGCGCATAACCGTATCATTAAGGTCATCAACCACCCAAAACGCAATGGGCAGACTTAGATATTACCCACCAGCTATACCTGAGATATATCAATTGCTGTACAATTATGGCTATTAACCAGACAGTCTAAAGAGTCATCATGATCGCACAAGACACCATAGCAGCACAGGCTACCGCACCGGGTCGCGGTGGCGTTGGTATTATTCGAGTTTCAGGGTGTAAAGCCCGAGCAGTTGCCGAGCAAATCTTAGGTAAATGCCCAAAAACTCGCTATGCCGAATACCTGCCATTCAATACCCTAGCAGGTGAACAACTAGACCAAGGTATTGCATTGTTCTTCCAAGGGCCGAACTCATTCACCGGTGAAGATGTCCTTGAGTTACAAGGCCACGGTGGCCCAGTGGTACTTGATATGCTGTTAAAGGAAATCAGCAAAATTGAGCAAGTGCGCTTGGCAAAGCCTGGTGAGTTCTCAGAACGTGCTTTTATGAACGACAAGCTAGACTTAACGCAAGCAGAAGCTATCGCAGACTTGATCAACGCCACCAGCGAGCAAGCTGCAAAAAGTGCACTACATTCACTACAAGGTGACTTTTCTAAACATATCAATACTTTGGTTGAGAAAGTAATTCATCTGCGCATGTACGTAGAAGCCGCAATTGACTTCCCCGACGAAGAAATCGACTTTCTTTCCGATGGTAAAGTCTCGGGTGACCTAGAAGCCATTATTCAGCAACTCGCAGAAGTGCGTAAACAAGCCAAGCAAGGCAGCATTATGCGTGAAGGCATGCGCGTGGTGATTGCTGGCCGCCCTAATGCTGGTAAATCGTCGCTACTCAATGCCTTAGCAGGCCGTGAAGCCGCGATTGTTACAGACATCGCAGGTACCACACGAGACGTACTACGTGAGCATATTCATATTGATGGCATGCCGCTTCATATTATCGACACGGCAGGACTTCGTGAAAGTCCGGACAAAGTAGAACAAATAGGTATTGAGCGTGCTTGGGAAGAGATCCGCGGCGCCGATCACGTACTATTTATGGTGGATGGCACCGAAACCCACGAAACCGATCCTGCGAAGATCTGGCCTGATTTTATCGAGCAATTACCACAAGGCATGGAAATTACCGTGATCCGCAATAAAGTCGATTTAAGCGGTGAAGCGGTTGGCGCAACAACGAGTGATGGCCATACCCTTATCCGTCTAAGTGCTAAAGATATTCAAGGCATTGATTTATTGAGGGAACACCTAAAAGCCTGTATTGGATTTACTGGTGCAACTGAAGGTGGCTTTATGGCTCGCCGTCGTCACTTAGACGCCCTAGAGCGCGCTGCTGAGCACCTAGAAATAGGTCAAACTCAGCTAGAAATGCATATTGCCGGTGAAATTTTGGCAGAAGAGCTGCGCCTTACCCAGCAATACCTCAATGAGATCACTGGTGAATTCACCTCCGACGACTTGCTGGGCAAAATATTTAGCTCATTTTGTATCGGTAAATAACCCAAATATCTGAGTCGTTATACGCCCTTTTTTGGGCGTATGACTACACACTAACCAACGTATTGGTTTACCGCTTCTTTTACCTTGCGAGATTTGTCTTTTCTTAATGGAGCTAGCAATGCTTCAGCGTCTGCTGCTTGGCTGAATATTTCAGGAAGTTCAGCGCGGCGATCAGCATATAAATAGCTCAAACTCTGTTTAAAACTGCCATATTGGCCACGAGCATGTGCCACGATAAATTCACGACATACGTCAAAGTGACTGCGCTTAATACAAAACAGCACCAAATGTTCGGGTTTAACGCCGATATCAAATAACCAGGTGAGCAAAAATGCCATGCCGGTTTCAGACGCTTCGCCTTCATATTCACCGCTTTTCGATAGGTAAGTTTCAAAATCTATCTCATTGTGTGCCAATTGATGTAATAGCCAAGGTTGTTCCATTTGCGCTTCAATTAATTTAAAGCCCCGATAGTCATGATTAAGAAGCAGACGTACCAGTTTGTTGCGACGCTTAGCATCTAACATCCACACAAACTGACGGAGACTATACATTTGATATTCATCGGCATCGATACGCATAAACTCGGTGGAGATTTGCCCTTTAAACAGCGCAGCCATGACATCAAACTCGACTTCGTCATGTAGATAAGCCATCGTTTGCTCAACAATCGCGTTAATGCGATTGGACTGCACTTGCAGCTCAGCCACGCGTTTTATAATAGCCGCACGCTCAAGCTGCTCTGAAAATATCAGTAACGGCCCAGATGGCAGCCTTTCTTCATACCAAGCAAGCGGCACCTCATGATCGGCCATCACAATAACGTAATTGTCTCCTTGCTGTTGTAACACAGTGCACGCTTCCCAACTTCGACCATCAACATGGCAAGGTTTATCGTGTATTGAGAGGCTATCCGCTACAATGGCTTTATGCAGCTTCTTTGGTAGCTTTTCACCTTCACCGAAATATAGACAATCACGACCTAATTCCTGTGCTAACGCATGCTCCCAAGAGTGCAGGTTTAATTGCACAAAAATATCAATCGCGCGTTGTAAATCATGGCTGAAATCAAGCTCAACTTCCGGGTGTTTAAGCGACACATGATGTAAAAACTCAATTTTCGTGCGCTCATTGATATATGCGAGTCCCTGCTCCATAGCTTTGGCTTTGTTACGTCCCATGCTGCCAAACATGCTGGTATCATCACTGGCTATTTCGCTGTAAATCTCTATCCAATTCAAGTAGCGTTCGGAGTTATAACGTTGATTGCTCATTTCATAGGCATTCAGTATACCGCTATCTATTCCAGCTTTACTTAACTGTTCGTAGACCTCAATTTCATCGAGTATAGTGTCAAACTCTATGCTCCAATGATCATCCGAATAAGCACGAAGCACATTGCGTGCAACCCTAACTGGCGCTAGTGCAATAATAAATTGCCATAAACGATCTGCTTTGTATTGCAGGGGTAAAGGTAGCTGTCGCAACCAAAATGCCGTTAGGGTAAAGCGTTGGAAATCATCATCATGATCTTTAAAGAGCTGATAGCTTGACTGCTTTTCACTAAACTTGTTTAGGTAAAGATCACCGCGACAACACTCATCTCGATACAACTGCGGCTGCACTAATGCCAATAAACTGCTTAAATCATCTTGCGGCGTGTCTGCAGTAAAGTAATCACAGATCCACGTTATTTGTGCCTCAGACAATCCTAAGTTATCAGGGTTATAATGATCGGACTTTTTATGACATTTCTGAATTATGTGCTGGGCAGCGAGTTGCCAAATATGATTGTCGTTAAGATAATTTGCTAGTGCCTCAGTAATATCATCGCCAATATGCTGATTATAATCACTGTGCAGGTGATAGCTGGCCAGTGTAATTAATCCCATATCCAATTGCGGCCATTGCTTTGGGTGGCACAGCGCACGCGATGAGCGGAAATGCTCATTGACCAACTTAAGATGCTTGCGACACAGTAATTCATCTTGGTTGGTGAAGTGACGAAATATCGACTGGGTATTTTTGGCTTTAGCATTTTCAGCCGCGCTCTTGATATCAGACACGGAGAGTTGAGTATAACGCTGATAATAGGCTTCTCTGGAGAGTAGTGCTTCATCACCTTCGGTAAGTGATGCCATCATATATTTGCAAAACTCACGCTTGCCTAGGGCATGGTAAAATACATCAATCACGCGAAGGTACTGCTCAGCACGAGCTTGTAGTAAGTTATTTTCTGCATCGTTGCGTACCGCAAGCGTCAACACCATGCCATTTGGTTGTGTATATTCAGCTTCTTCACTGAAGTGATCTGTAAGTAGATCGCCTCGCACAAGGCTGAGCACCGACTCCAGCTCCTCGACTATGCCTTGATTATTGCGCTCAAAACTACTCAATTGATCAATAAGATGCTCAGCCATGTCACTGGCATGCACTTTCGCTAATTCAAGCACATCTACTTCACAGACTGTTTCCAATACTGTTTGTGGTTCCCCAGTTTCAATGTAGCGCCACAATACTTCGCCTTGGGGCATAGCCAGCACAAAAGGTTTCAGCAAATTAGTACCATAGTTAAGCTCATATTTACGCTCACCTCTGGCTAGATAGGCACGATAATTTGCGCGAGCAGCAATGGCACTCTGTGCAATTTTAACTAATGGGCCTGCAACCTGTGATTGGACTTTTTGCTGTAAATCATACGCTTCATTTTCGAGGGTACTGCCAAAAAATGACATTGCCATAAAGCTGTCTTTAGCCTCTTCATCGTCATAAAAACAGCTATGGGGGAATAGCGATTGATACAAAGAGATCACAGGCTGATGACCACTAAGGTCTTCTTCTTCATCCTCATCACACATGGTATCGACATGGGCAAGCAATACAGGTTCAGCTTGAAAACGTGCAATGACTAATGCTTTAAATTGCTCATAACTCTCAGGATTTTCGCGTAAATATTCCCCAAGCGGCTGGTAGTCACATTCTTCACTGTATTGATCATTTTTGAACATGCCAGATCTAAAGTTATCGTTGTCACACCAAATAAATGCTTTGATCATTTCACGATGCCAACCGTGCTCGTGTAGCAATACACTTAAATAGCTTTCATAACCACATGCATGTTCATCATCCCAATAAGGCACAAAGTATTGTGCTAGCAAATAGGCGTACTGTATATCCGTCTTTGCAAGCATATACAAAGCTTCAACGCCAAATACCCGCATATCATCAAGCCACATTTCATCAGTGTCATTTTGGCGGCGACTATAGGCCACTATTGCCTTGGCGGCTTCTACAACGGCTTGTTTGATCTCAGGGTATTGCAGCGCTGCTGCAAATAAAATGACCTCTGAAATATAGTTTTCGGTGTCATCAAGTATGGTGTGGTCATAGTGGTGAGCACCGCCTTCTTGGCCTAAATCTAATGCAGATTGAAGCAACTTTAGGTTGTTGCCACTATCTTGCGGTTGCAAACGGCGCATCCCCGCTTCATCAAGTTGCTTAAACTCAACATCAAACTGACTGTTAAAACTGGCCTTATCGCTGTCCAACAAAGCCATATACTGAGCTAATGCTAATTTGATTTGTTGCGGGTTTTGGATATCCAGCGTGATTATCTGGTTTTTATCGAATTGGTTCATGTCGTTATTTCTAATTGAATTTGACGTATAGCCCACTAATCGGGCTATAGAGAAGAAAAAGATAATGAAGCGCAGCTTTGTGAACTGCGGCAATTTCAAGCAAATGCTAAACACAGCGAGTGGCAGCTACGCGTTCGTATCCTCAGCTTGCAGCTCCTTTAACCTGTCGATATCTATTTGACAGTCCTGCTTTGCTTTTTTCTGTTGATCGGGTGCCATATCATCCCAATGAATATAACCACCGTGTGCGTATGGCGCATTGTATAAATAGTTGGCGAATTTTTTGTTGGCAGTACCAGAGACTAACCCTCTTACAGAACCCTGTTTATCAGCAGCCCACAGTGCGACGCGTTTAAACTCCAACTCTCCAGATGCATTAATACGAAATGAGTACCAATTTTCAGCAGCACTAATGTGCAGATCCTTATCCATGTTTTACCTTTTGTAGTTCCTTAATATCAACACTATTATTTCGAATCCATATAACTAGGTCAACATCAAACTTATCGTTAAGCTTTTGATAAACATTAATAAAAAGTAAAGAGCAGCACACTTATAATAAGGATCTGAGCGATAACCGCAAATCTACCCAATCACGTTAAGTGCTAAATCTGGCCAGTCCAACATCCGTACACTGCGTATCCTAAGCGTTTCAACTTAGGAGAAATAAAATGGCTCTTTTTACAACTTTCAATGCACTACACCAACAATCAGCCCCGCTTTTTCTAGCTAACTGCTGGGATCCATCATCAGCGCTTATCATTGAACAGGCTGGTGGTCAGGCCGTTGCGACAACAAGCTGGGGCATGTCTAATCATCAGGGCTACAAAGATGGAGAACAACTCACATTTGACCGTGTACTACAAACAGTAAGTGCCATCCTTAAGGTGATCACTATTCCATTGAGTGTTGATATTGAGGCAGGCTACAGCGCGGATCTAAATCAGATCATCAAACATATTATCCAATTGGCCGACCTTGGCGTTGCAGGTATCAATATTGAAGACAAGCCCAGTCACCAGAGCAGCTTACGCGATATAAAGGCACACCAAGCGTTATTGCAGGCAATCAAACAAGCTTTACGTCATAATGGTTTCGATCATTTTTTTATTAATGCCCGTTGCGATCTTTGCTTACAACCACAGTGGACTGAAGCGACGCTGCATGAGCGTGCACTCGCCTATCAAGCAGCAGGTTGCGATGGCTTTTTTATTCCCGGTTTAACCGACGCCCCGACGATAAAACGCCTAACAGCCCTGCTTTCAATTCCAGTCAATGTGATGCTGTTGCCCGGATTTAGTGATAAACAGGCGTTAGCAGAGTTAGGAGTCAAACGTATCTCATCGGGTAACGCTCTCAGCGATCATGTGATAGCACAACAAGAATCAGTCACCAGAAGGCTGCTCGAAGAACATGCTGTAGACTTCTTATTTGAGCAATCAGTCCGCACAACTTGGCTGTCAAACTAAATAAATCACAAGATCTGACCGCTTTTTTAGATTCTTTTATTATATGGATCTAACTATATAGATCTAAAAGACTGGATCGACTTCCAGCTTTTAGATCGTTATCCACAACACCTCATCCACAACCTCAAAATTTGTTCAAAAACAGCGGTGTTCTTACCGTTTCAAGCATGAGCCTTGGCTTAAAAAAGTATTTTTAGGCTCAGCTATCCCATAGATTATCCACAAATAAATCACCGAGTTAAACTTAGGAATATTTTATTTTATGCCTTTATTTCATATAGATAAGTAAAAACACTAAAAATTACACACTATTTGTGCAAATATTTTTATCCAATAACCTCAAAGCCCTCTTTACATATTCACGTTAAACGCTAAGATGGCGCGCAATACGACTTAGGTGAGGGTAACAATGCAAACTTTAGATCTTATTGTAGGCAGCCAAATGGGATCAGCTGAATACGTTGCTGAACAGCTTATGGAATCGCTTGAATCTCAAGGTTATACCGTGAATTTGCATGAAAAACCCGAGCTTGAAGCTTGTCAGCAAGCACTTTGGCTGGTGGTGACATCAACCTATGGAGCCGGTGACTATCCAGAAAACTTATTACCTTTTATATCAGCATTAAAAGCGAGCTCGGATCTAAGCCAGTTACGCTTTGCGGTAGTGGGAATTGGTGATTCAAGTTATGACACCTTTAATCATGCAGCTATTAATCTTGCTGATCTACTTAAAGAAAAAGGTGCAACACAGCTGTTAGACATAGAAAAGATCGATGTTTTACACCCAGATCTACCAGAAGATACCGCTATTGCTTGGTTACCTAAGTTTGTTGAATGTGTCGCTTAACGGCGCGACACTGAAATACACAGAAGTTATTCACAAATTCAGTCTATTTTAGATCGTATTGTGGATAACCTATGATCTAACTGCTGATCTATGCTTACTTATCCATTGGATAAAATAATTCAGATCTAGCCCTGTGAATAAAGTGGCAAGTTGATCAAAGGTTTTAAGCCCATTGATCCGATCTAATTCACACCAATTGATCTTAGTTAAGCAGTTGGATCTAAACAGGAATACAAAACTATTCACAGATCAAAGGATCAGTAATAGTAAGATCAATAAAGATCTTTAAAAAGATCTTTATATATTTTAAGTGATTTCTTTTTTGCGTTGTACAAAGTTTAACCATTTCACTTCTGGTTAATTCTAGGTAGAATACGCATCCTTTCTAAATTTGCTCGGTTGTTTTAAGTAGGATCCCGTAAATGATTTATCATGAACATTTTGATGTCATCGTTGTTGGTGGTGGACACGCAGGCACTGAAGCTGCACTTGCAGCTGCACGTATGGGTATGAATACCTTATTGTTAACACACAATATGGATACCTTAGGCCAAATGTCGTGTAACCCAGCTATTGGTGGGATTGGTAAAGGTCATTTGGTTAAAGAGATCGATGCGCTTGGTGGTGCAATGGCCAAAGCAATCGACAAAGGTGGGATCCAATTTAGAACCCTTAATTCATCGAAAGGCCCTGCGGTACGAGCGACTCGTGCTCAGGCAGATCGCGCATTATATAAAGCGGCGATCCAAGACATTTTGCAACATCAAGAAAACTTAAAGATCTTCCAACAATCTTGTGATGATCTGATTGTTGAAGGTGATCAGGTCAAAGGTGTCGTAACTCAAATGGGTTTACGCTTTAGCGCTTTTTCAGTGGTGCTAACGGTTGGTACTTTCTTGGGTGGCCAGATCCATATTGGTTTAGAAAACTTCAAAGGCGGCCGTGCTGGCGATCCTCCTTCTATCGCTTTGGCTGAGCGTTTACGTGAAATGCCTTTTAGAGTTGATCGACTAAAAACGGGTACACCACCACGTATCGATGCAAGAACGGTTGATTTTTCAGTGATGCAAGAGCAACCAGGCGATACCCCTACTCCGGTTTTCTCGTTTATGGGCAAAGTGTCTGATCATCCAAAACAGATCCCTTGTTATATCACCTATACCAATGAAAAAACCCATGATGTGATCCGTAATAACTTACATCGCTCGCCGATGTATGCTGGCGTGATTGAGGGGATTGGTCCGCGTTACTGTCCTTCCATCGAAGATAAAATTGTGCGTTTTGCTGATAAAGAAAAGCATCAGATCTTCGTAGAACCTGAAGGCTTAACGTCGTACGAGCTGTATCCAAATGGTATCTCCACCAGCTTACCATTTGATATCCAACTGGAGATCGTGCGTTCAATTAAAGGCTTTGAGAATGCGCATATTTGTCGTCCTGGTTATGCAATTGAGTACGACTTCTTCGATCCTCGAGACCTAAAGCAATCATTAGAAACTAAGTTTATCAATGGCTTATTCTTTGCAGGTCAAATAAACGGTACAACCGGTTATGAAGAAGCTGGTGCCCAAGGTTTGATTGCGGGTATGAACGCAGCTCTTCAAGTTCAAGGCCGTGAAGCATGGACACCGCGCCGTGATGAAGCTTATGCCGGTGTGTTGATTGACGACTTAGCAACGCTTGGTACAAAAGAACCTTATCGTATGTTTACCTCTCGTGCTGAATACCGTTTGTTACTACGTGAAGACAATGCGGATTTACGTCTAACGGAAAAAGGTCGCGAATTAGGTTTAGTTGACGATGAACGCTGGGCTGCATACAACGACAAGCTTGAAGTTATGGAACAAGAAGCACAGCGTCTGCGCAATACTTGGATCCATAAAGATCACCCTGCACTTGAAGCGGTAAATGGATTATTGAAAAAACCACTGGTACGCGAAGCCAGTCTTGAAGATCTGATCCGCCGTCCAGAGGTTAATTATCACGACCTGATGGCAATCGAAGGATTAGGATCTGAGTTTGATAATATTCCAGCCCTTGAACAGGTTGAGATCCAAACTAAGTACGCCGGTTACATTGCGCGTCAACAAGATGAGATTAATAAACAGCTTCGTCATGAAGAGGCATTACTGCCTGCTGAGTTTGATTATAGCCTGGTAAGCGGCCTGTCAAATGAGGTTGTGGCAAAGCTGAGTGATGCTCGTCCACAAACGATTGGCCAAGCTTCACGTATTTCTGGTATCACCCCTGCTGCTATTTCGCTATTATTAGTGTATCTGAAAAAGCAAGGGCTATTACGTAAGTCGGCGTAATAGCAGTGGAACACTGTGTTACTAGAACAATTGAATGAATTACTCGCTGATACCTCTATCGAGCTCAGCGAACAACAAAAGCAGCAGTTGGTCGAATATGTCCAGCTGCTGGATAAATGGAACAAAGCCTACAACCTCACTTCCGTTCGTGACCCAAAAGAAATGATGGTAAAACACATCATGGATTCTTTGGTTGTTGCGCCACACTTAACGGGCAGTAACTATATTGATGTTGGCACCGGACCGGGTTTACCGGGTATGGTTTTAGCGATAGCTAGACCGGACATCAATTTTGTTCTTCTTGATAGCCTTGGTAAAAGAGTTCGATTTTTAATGCAGGTAAAACATGGGCTTGGCATTGAGAATGTTACCCCAGTGCAGTCTCGAGTTGAAGAATATCAGCCAAGTGTTAAATTAGACGGTGTACTCAGCCGTGCTTTTGCATCACTACAAGATATGATCCAGTGGTGTTCACATTTAATCGATAACCAAGGTGTATTCTTAGCACTAAAGGGTCAATACCCTGCGGATGAGCTAGAACAACTACCAAACGGCGTGAGTTTATCGCAAGATATTAGTTTAGTGGTGCCCAAGCTTGAAGGTGAGCGCCATTTAATCATTCTTTCTAAAGATTAATTGTCGAGGACAATGTGGCAAGAGTCATTGCAATAGCAAACCAAAAAGGTGGTGTTGGTAAAACAACCACTGCGGTGAATTTAGCCGCGTCCATGGCGGCGACTAAACGTAAAGTTCTGTTGATCGATCTCGATCCTCAAGGCAATGCAACCATGGGCAGTGGTGTTGATAAATACGCCGATGTCGCAACGGTTTATGATCTATTGATCGAAGAAGCGCCAATGGATCAAGTGATCACCACAGAAACCAGTGGTGAGTATCATTTGATCGCAGCCAATGGGGATGTAACCGCGGCAGAAGTCAAACTGATGGAGTTGTTTGCGCGCGAAGTGAGACTACGCAACGCCCTTGAGACGATAAAAGATAAATATGAGTATATATTCATCGACTGTCCACCTTCATTAAATATGCTAACGGTAAATGCCATGGCTGCCGCCGATGCGGTTTTAGTTCCGATGCAGTGTGAATATTATGCACTGGAGGGATTAACAGCTTTAATGGACACCATTACCCAACTCGGTAAGTTGGTGAATCCAGGATTGCAAATTGAAGGTATTTTGCGCACTATGTACGACCCGCGTAATCGTCTAGCTAACGACGTATCTGAGCAGTTAAAACAACACTTTGGCGATAAAGTGTACCGGACTGTGATCCCTCGTAATGTGCGATTAGCGGAGGCGCCAAGTTTTGGAGCGCCTGCGATGTATTATGATAGAGCATCAAGCGGTGCGAAAGCTTATCTAGCGCTAGCGGGTGAAATGCTAAGACGCAAAGAAAAGCAAGCAGCTGCGGTTGCCTAAGAGGATAAAAAGAACATGTCGGTTAAAAAACGTGGTTTAGGCCGAGGGTTGGATGCCCTACTCAGCTCAGCTAAACCTAATCCAAGTGCTGCGGCACCTGTGCCTAATCAACAAGAAGCGGTTGCGACAGTCAGTGAAGCACCTGCCGAATCGGCGGTTGAACAAGAGTTACAACGATTACCTATTGAGTGGCTAAAGCCAGGTAAATATCAGCCGCGTAAAGATATGTCTGAACAGGCACTTGAGGAACTGGCGAGTTCGATCCGTTCACAGGGGATTTTACAGCCTATTGTGGTGCGTAAAGTTACCACGCAAAGCTTTGAAATTATTGCCGGTGAGAGACGTTGGCGTGCGGCACAACTGGCAAAGCAAGATACCGTTCCTTGTTTAATCAAAGATGTGCCGGATGAAGCGGCTGTTGCTATTGCCCTTATTGAAAACATTCAGCGTGAAGACCTCAATGCGATGGAAGAAGCAATTGCTCTAGATCGATTGCTTAATGAATTTGAACTCACGCATCAGCAGGTTGCTGATGCGGTGGGTAAATCGCGTACGACGGTCACCAATTTACTTCGTCTCAACAATCTCAACGATGATGTAAAAATCTTGTTGGAACATGGCGACATAGAAATGGGTCATGCTCGTTGTTTACTTGCCCTAACTGGTGAAGCGCAATCTGAAGCAGCAAGAACTGCTGTGGCCAAAGGATTAACCGTAAGAGAAACCGAAAAACTGGTTCGCACCATTTTAGAGCCTGTTGAGAAAAAAGAAGCGAAGCAAAAAGATCCTGATGTGAAGCTGCTTGAACAGCAATTGCAGGAAAACTTAGGCGCAAAAGTTGAGATCAACTATAACCAAAAAGGCAAAGGTAAACTGGTTATTTCCTATGCTAGTCTGGATGAGCTTGATGGTATTTTGGGGCGTATTAACTCTGAAATGAATGAAGCTGACTAACGGTAAACTTAACTAATTGACTAATGCGTGAATGCGGTGCTTTATTTTGCGCCGCTATTTCCTCACCGATATGCTGCGAAATAGCGAGAATACTAAGAACTTTGATGGAAAAATAGCCACTCTTGTACAGGCTTTAATTTAAGCCTTCCTCCCTAACAAATTTTGACCTATTTGGCGTCCAAAAAACGTCACATTTCGCCTCGTCAAGTTGCAAATTAAGCAGAAACAAGTATAATTTCGCCAGTTTTCATACCCTGATAAAATTTAACGTCATTAAGGTTAATATAAAGTGACTCATTCGTTAGCCCGTCCATATAGGCGAGCCGCATTACAAGGTGTTTTGATTCAGGGTATCGTAGCATTAGTCGCTGCAGTAATCGTTTTTATAGGTTGGGGAGTACAAGCCGGAGTTTCAGCATTAGCTGGCGGCGCTGTGTTGGTACTCCCTAATTTTGTATTTGCTGCTTACGCCTTTCGATTTATGGGTGCAAGCAAAGCAAATCAAGTATATTCCTCGATAAAACGAGGAAATGGATTAAAATTTTTGCTAACTGTTGTGCTCTTTGCACTGATTTTTAAGCATTTTTCAGTAATGATGCTGCCTTTCTTTGGCGCGTATATGCTCGTGATGCTGACACAATGGTTGGTCCTGATTTTTTTTAATCATTAACTTTTGGGATAAAACATGGCTGCAGAAGAAGTTACTATATCGAGCCATATTCAGCACCACTTGACCAATGCCAAGATGTGCTCGACCGATGCCGGTCTTGCCTTCAATAAAGCATGTGCGGACAGTGGTTTCTGGGCATGGAATATAGATACCCTCGCATGGTCAATCGGTTTAGGTCTTATTTTCTTATGGATCTTCCGAAGTGCCGCTAAAAAATCCACTATAGGCGTTCCTGGTAAGTTCCAGTGCTTTATCGAGATGATCGTTGAATTCGTTGGTAACAACGTACGTGATACGTATCATGGCAAAAGCGCACTGATCGCTCCTTTAGCCCTAACTATCTTTGTTTGGGTGTTCTTAATGAACTTAATGGACTTAATTCCTGTTGATTTCTTACCTGCTTTTGCCGGCTTTGTTGGTGAGCAAGCGTTTGGTATGGATTCACACGATGTGTACATGAAAATTGTACCAACCACTGACGTGAACATGACCGCAGCACTAGCTATCGGTGTGTTTATTTTGATGATCGGTTATTCAATCAAAATCAAAGGTATCGGTGGCTTTATTGCTGAGTTAACACTTCATCCGTTTAGTACTAAGAACAAGATTGGTATGTTGTTCTTGATTCCGTGTAACTTGTTACTTGAAACCATTGCTCTTGTTGCAAAGCCATTCTCATTGGCACTGCGTTTGTTCGGTAACTTATACGCGGGTGAATTGATTTTCATCTTGATCGGTACGATTGGTTTAATGCAGTTACCACTGCACTTTATTTGGGCGGTATTCCATATTTTGGTCATCGTATTGCAAGCGTTCGTATTTATGATGCTGACAATCGTATACCTAAGCATGGCAAGCTCAGACAACCACTAACAGATTTTTTAAAAAATTAACTTTAACTTTAATTTACAATTGAAACTTTGGAGAAAAAAATGGAACTAGTATTAGGCCTTAAGTTTATCGCTGTTGCTCTACTAATCGGCTTTGGTGCAATCGGTACAGCTATCGGTTTCGGTAACATGGGTGGTAAATTCCTTGAAGCTTGTGCTCGTCAACCTGAGCTTGCGCCTTCACTACAGGTTAAAATGTTCATCCTTGCTGGTCTAATCGATGCTGTAGCAATGATCGGTGTTGGTATCGCAATGGTAATCCTGTTCGTACTTTAATTCTAATTTTTGAACAGTTTACTATTTTAAGGAGGAGTGGTTGTGGATATTAACCTCACTCTAATCGGTGAATTAATTGCGTTTACGGTATTCGTACTTTTCTGTATGAAATATGTATGGCCACCGCTAAATGATGCAATTGAAGCTCGCCAGAAGAAAATTGAAGATGGTTTAGCGGCATCTGATGAAGCTGAGAAAGAACTTGGGCGCGTACGTGCACAAGGTGCTGAACAGTTGAAAGAAGCGAAAGCACAAGCGGCTGAAATCATCGAACAAGCTAAGAAGCGTGCTGCGCTAATTGTTGACGAAGAGACTACTCGTGGTCAGCAAGAGCGTGAAAAAATCATTGCTCAGGGACACTCTGAAATTGAGTCTGAGCGCAACCGTGTGAAAGAAGAGCTGCGCTCACAAGTCGCTGCACTTTCTATCGCAGGTGCTGAGAAGATTTTAGAGCGTGAAATCAATCAAGCCACACACAGTGACATCGTTGAAAAACTTGTCGCTGAGCTTTAAGTAGGAGGGTATGAGCATGTCTGAATTGACTACTATCGCTCGCCCATACGCTAAAGCAGCTTTTGAACTTGCCGTTGAAAAAGGCACAGTTGAAGCTTGGAATGAAATGCTGTTCTTCGCTGGTCAAGTTACCAGCGACGAACAGGTTCAGGCGCTACTTGGTAGCATCGCTACTGAATCACAGCAGTCTGAAATCATTATCAAGTTATGTGCTGAGCAACTCAACGAACAAGGTCAAAATCTTATCAAGCTGATGGCCGAAAATGAGCGTTTAGCCGCCATCCCAGCTGTTGCAGAATTGTTTGCAGAATTAAAAGCAGACTATGACAAAGAAATCGAAGTAGATGTGGTTTCAGCAACAGTGCTTGCAGATGATACGCAAGCAAAATTGGTCGCGGCACTTGAGAAACGTTTCGCACGCAAAGTTAAGCTGAATTGTAGCATCGACGAAGCCATTGTAAGTGGCCTAGTGATTAAAGCCGGTGACACCGTAATCGACGGTTCTGTTCGCGGCAAGTTAGATCGTCTTGCGACGTCGCTACAATCGTAATTGGGAAAAAGAGCATGCAACTTAATTCCACAGAAATTTCTGCACTGATCAAGCAACGCATTGAGCAGTTTGAAGTTGTAAGTGAAGCGCGTAATGAAGGTACTATCGTATCTGTTACCGACGGTATCATCCGCATCCACGGTCTTGCTGACTGTATGCAGGGTGAGATGATCGAGCTTCCTGGCAACCGTTATGCTATCGCACTAAACCTTGAGCGTGACTCAGTAGGTGCTGTAGTAATGGGTCCATACGCTGACCTTAAAGAAGGCGTAAAAGTTAAATCAACTGGTCGTATCCTTGAAGTACCAGTAGGCCGTGGTCTACTAGGTCGTGTTGTTAACACGCTAGGTGAGCCAATCGACGGTAAAGGCGCTGTTGATAACGATGGTTTTGAACCAGTTGAAAAAATCGCACCTGGCGTAATCGAGCGTCAATCAGTAGATGAGCCAGTACAAACTGGTTATAAGTCTATCGATGCGATGATCCCAGTTGGTCGTGGTCAGCGTGAGCTTGTGATCGGTGACCGTCAGACTGGTAAAACAGCACTAGCAATCGATGCTATCATCAACCAAAAAGACACAGGCGTTAAGTGTGTGTACGTAGCGGTTGGTCAAAAAGCGTCAACAATTGCTAACGTAGTACGTAAACTAGAAGAGCACGGTGCGCTTGCAAACACTATCGTAGTAGTTGCTTCTGCATCAGAATCTGCAGCGCTACAATTCCTAGCGCCGTTCTCTGGTTGTACTATGGGTGAATACTTCCGTGACCGCGGTGAAGATGCACTAATCGTATATGATGATTTGTCTAAGCAAGCTGTTGCTTACCGTCAAATCTCACTACTACTTAAGCGTCCACCAGGCCGTGAAGCATACCCTGGTGACGTTTTCTATCTTCACTCACGTCTTCTAGAGCGTGCGTCTCGTGTAAACGCTGACTACGTTGAGAAGTTCACAAATGGTGAAGTGAAAGGTAAAACAGGTTCATTGACGGCATTGCCAATCATTGAAACTCAAGGTGGTGACGTTTCTGCATTCGTACCTACCAACGTTATCTCAATCACTGACGGTCAGATCTTCTTAGAAACTGACTTGTTCAACGCAGGTATCCGTCCAGCGGTTAACGCTGGTATCTCGGTATCTCGTGTAGGTGGTGCAGCTCAAACTAAGATTGTTAAGAAACTAGGTGGTGGTATCCGTCTAGCGCTAGCTCAGTACCGTGAACTAGCGGCGTTCTCTCAGTTCGCTTCTGACCTTGATGATGCAACACGTGCACAGCTTGAACACGGTGAGCGTGTAACAGAGCTAATGAAGCAGAAACAGTACGCACCGATGTCTGTTGCTGATATGTCATTATCGCTATTTGCAGTAGAGAAAGGCTTCCTAAAAGATATCGAAATCAATAAGATCCTTGATTTCGAAGCAAGCCTAATCGCATTTGCTAAGAGCGAGTACGCAGAGCTAATGGCTCAAATCAATGAAACTGGTAACTACAACGCCGAGATCGAAGCGCAGCTTAAAGAGCTTCTTGAGAAGTTCAAGTCTACGCAAACTTGGTAATGTGTTATTAAGGTGAGTAGGTAACTACTCACCGAGATTCGGAGAGAGAGTCATGGCCAGCGGAAAAGAGATAAAAAGCAAGATCGGGAGTATCAAGAATACTCAAAAGATCACCAGCGCAATGGAGATGGTTGCCGCTTCTAAAATGAAGAAGGCACAAGAACGCGTAGCGTCTAGTCGTCCATACGCTGAGAACTTACGCAAAGTGATCGGTCGTGTTGCTCAGGCTAATCTTGATTTCCATCACCCGTTCCTAGAAGAGCGTGATGTGAAACGAGTTGGTTATATCGTTATCTCTACAGACCGTGGTCTTTGTGGTGGCTTAAACTCAAACGAGTTTAAGCGTGTAGCGAAAGACGTGAAAGCGTGGAAAGAAAAGGGTGTTGAGGCGTCGTTCGCAACACTAGGTAGCAAAGCTGCTGGTTTCTTTAAACGTTTTGGTGGTTCGCTTGAAGCCAAAAAGGCAGGGCTGGGAGATACACCTTCAATACAGGACGTAATTGGTCCTGTAAAAGTAATGCTAGATGCATACGAAGAAGGCAAAATTGACCGCTTATTCGTTGTGTACAACAAGTTTGTCAACACAATGAAACAAGAGCCTGTTATCGATCAGTTATTACCTTTGCCAAAAGCTGAAGAAGAAGTATCAGCTCACGCTTGGGATTACTTATATGAGCCAAGCCCAGAGGCGATTTTAGAGACACTAATTGTGCGCTTTATTGAGTCTCAGGTTTACCAAGGCGTAGTTGAGAATGCTGCCTCTGAGCAAGCTGCCCGTATGGTTGCGATGAAAGCCGCAACTGATAACGCAGGTGGCCTGATTGATGAGCTACAGCTGGTATACAACAAGGCACGTCAAGCCGCAATCACACAAGAAATCAGTGAGATTGTGAGCGGTTCGGCTGCCGTGTAACGCTTCGGCAAAGTTTAATAAGAGGAATAGACATGAGTTTAGGTAAGGTCGTCCAAATTATCGGCGCCGTTGTGGACATCGAGTTTCCACAAGACAACGTGCCAGCCGTATATGACGCACTAAAAGTTACAGAAGGCGACTTAGCTGGTTTGACACTAGAAGTGCAACAGCAGCTAGGTGGCGGTGTGGTACGTGGTATCGCACTAGGTAGTACTGACGGTCTACGTCGTGGTACTCCAGTACAAGGTACAGCTGAGCCAATTAAGGTTCCAGTTGGTACAGCAACACTAGGTCGTATCATGAACGTACTTGGTGACGCGATTGACGAAGCGGGTCCTATCGGTGAAGAAGAGCGTTGGTCTATTCACCGTGCAGCACCATCATACGAAGAGCAGAGCAGCTCAGTTGAACTTCTAGAGACTGGTATCAAGGTTATCGACCTTGTATGTCCATTCGCTAAAGGTGGTAAAGTTGGTCTATTCGGTGGTGCGGGTGTAGGTAAAACCGTAAACATGATGGAACTTATCCGTAACATCGCAATCGAGCACAGCGGTTACTCAGTATTCGCAGGTGTTGGTGAGCGTACTCGTGAGGGTAATGACTTCTACCATGAGATGAATGACTCAAACGTACTAGACAAAGTATCACTAGTATATGGTCAGATGAACGAGCCACCGGGTAACCGTCTACGTGTTGCACTAACTGGTCTAACAATGGCTGAGAAGTTCCGTGACGAAGGTCGTGACGTACTATTCTTCGTAGATAACATCTACCGTTATACACTAGCAGGTACTGAAGTATCAGCACTTCTAGGTCGTATGCCTTCAGCAGTAGGTTACCAGCCTACACTAGCTGAAGAAATGGGTGTTCTACAGGAGCGTATCGCATCAACTAAGACAGGTTCAATCACTTCAATCCAAGCGGTATACGTACCTGCGGATGACTTGACTGACCCATCTCCAGCAACAACGTTTGCTCACTTAGATGCGACAGTAGTACTTTCTCGTGATATCGCGTCTCTAGGTATCTACCCTGCGGTAGACCCTCTAGATTCAACTTCACGTCAGCTTGACCCACAAGTTATCGGTCAAGAGCACTACGACACTGCACGTGGCGTTCAAACAGTTTTACAGCGTTATAAAGAGCTGAAAGACATCATCGCAATTCTAGGTATGGACGAGCTATCTGACGAAGATAAGCAAGTTGTATCTCGTGCACGTAAGATCCAGCGTTTCCTATCTCAGCCGTTCTTCGTTGCTGAGGTATTTACAGGTGCACCTGGTAAATACGTATCTCTTAAAGACACAATCTCTGGCTTTAAGGGCATCCTAAACGGTGATTTCGATGATATGCCTGAGCAGGCATTCTACATGGTTGGCTCAATCGACGAAGCAGTTGATAAAGCTAAAAACATGTAATTAGGAGGTTGTTATGGCAATGACAGTACACCTTGATGTAGTAAGTGCAGAGCAGAGCTTGTTCTCTGGCGCTGTGACTACTATCCAAGTGACAGGTAGAGAAGGCGAGCTTGGTATTCATCCAGGCCACGCGCCACTACTGACTGGCCTAAAACCTGGTATGGTACGTTTGGTTAAAGCGGATAGCTCAGAAGAAGTTATCTACGTTGCAGGCGGTACGCTTGAAGTTCAACCACAAACAGTAACTGTTCTAGCGGACGTTGCTATTCGTGCGGAAGAGCTTGACGAGCAAGCTGCTGAAGAAGCTAAACGTGAAGCGCAAGCGCAAATGGCTTCTGGTACTAGCGGTGAGTTGGATTACCAACAAGCTGCAGTACAACTAGAAGAAGCCCTTGCTCAACTACGCGTTATTCGCCAGCTGCGCAAATAAGCAACCACCTATCTGGTTATTGGAAACCCACGCATCGCGTGGGTTTTTTTATGCGTACAGGTAAAGAACTAAGGGCTTGCTATCTAGCTATTATTAAATTTTAGGGCGGATATACCATGCCATTTAAATCAATTAAATGGCTTAATTTTGCCTTGCGGTACGTAGATACTGAGGTAGTAGTCGGGTGTGAGAGCGGATCTGCTAAGTTATTTCTTCACACTATTTCTAGCTGACAACGTGTAAAGCTTTATAGACATTCCCATACTAGGAAGATTTGTTATGCATGCATCGATGCAAATAGGTATCGAGAGTTGTTCAAGCATTGAACAGCATCACTTGCTTCTTTTTATATAGAATGGGCTGTAACTTTCTGTTTTTATATTCTATTTTTTATTGGTACTCTGAACTTTGAAATATCCAGGAAAAATAACATTTTTTACATGATAAAAAAGAAATAATGGTTCGATATTGTCTTTTGTATTTGTAATGGGTATAAGTGAGCGTATTCCCTTGAACTTATTGTTTTTAACGTTAAGTTTTAGGTTAAATGTGGTTGGTAAAGTTATATTTTATGCTACTTTAATTGTTCGTATTTATTGAAAAATAACTTTGTTATCTTAGAATAGGTATTGTCTTCTCGATAATGGAAACTCGCAGGCTTCATGGATGAGGTAAAGCACGGAAAAGTGATGAAAGAAGTAAATTTCACTAGAACAGTCCAATTTGTTAAGTTTGCTCAATGGACTTTAGATCCCAAAAAGCAAACAATCACTGATGGTGACGAAAGTAGAGAATTAGAGCCACTGCTTTATAAGATTCTTTGCTATTTGTTACTTAACATCGATCAGATTATAACTAGACAAGACTTAATTGATGACGTTTGGTGTCAGCATTATGTTGATGATAACGCAATAAATAGAGCGATCTCTGAACTCAGAAAACTGCTAAAGTCAGAAAAGTTCAAAGGCGTTATTATTAAGACTCACTACCGTAAAGGTTATAGCTTAGCGGTAGATAGAGAAATTGTTCTTTTTGAAGATGGCGGCCAGTCTAGTAATCCAGAAGTAACCCCACCACCCACTAAAAAATCTAAAAAAAATTACTCCACAATACTAATTGGCTTAATGCTTCTTGTTGTAGCAATCACGCTATCAATGCTTTATTTCCTCCCTGCTAAAAAAAATGAGAATCAAGCGTTCAGCGCTTTTAAAGAGCATTCATTTGATAGTTTTGAGGAGCGAGCTATCACTTGGCAAGAGGCATATTACAGTTATTTAATATTGCACCCTGACAGCAATTATTATGCTTATTTGTCGGAATCTGACACGAGTAAATCTATTGTTGTTCGTTCGATGAAACACGATGATGCAAAGAAATTTACTTTTCCTGACAGCAGTGTAGAGCCTTTAGGTTTTTCTACTTCTCTTTCGCACCTATTCTACAGAGAGAAAACTGCAGATGGTGCTTGTGCCATATGGCGTATTGATTATTTGAAGGAAACTGATGCGCAAAAAGTAATGGGATGTGATAAGCAAATTCGCAACCTATTAGAAGTTGATAATCGTTATCTACTCTATGACAAGCTAGGCTTTCGTGAAAAGAGCCATACTGCTGCACTTTATATTTTCGATAGAAAAAGAGAGCTTGAGTTTAGAATATCTTCTCCAAACGCAAGTTCATTTGGCGATCAATTACTGCATTATGACTCCAGTAACGGACGAGTGTATTTCAAACGGATGCAAAGTGAGTTTACAGAAGTTTTTTATACCGATGTTGAAGGCAGTAACCTAGTCCAGGTAGCAACCATTACAGGAGTCGTAAACAACTTTACGATTGTTGATAACCAGCTATATTGGTTTGATTTACTGTCCCAAAGTGTCAAAGCATTTGACATCGATCTGGGAGTTGAAGTTGAGAACATCAAAAATAACTCATCAGTCGAGTATAGGAATATTTGGCGTGTAGCAAAAGATAAATATTTGGCGCAACAAAAAGACTTTGAAGTGGTAACTACACTGTATTCAAAAGATCTTGTCAAGCAGCTGGATATTGCAGGGGCCAGAGATGCCGCAGCATTGGAAAATATGGATCAATTTGTTGTTATTTCCAATGTTGATCATATTAATGAGCATTTACTTAGTTTTTTAGACAAGCAAGGCCGTGTTATTCGCCAAGTACAGTTAGATGAGTTTGCTTATCGGGTTAAGGTGAATAAAAGTAATTCATTGATTTATATAAGATTAGATAAAGATATCAAGGTGTTTGACCTCACTGGTAAGTTAGTCAATGAATTCTCATTTGATGAGAAAGTGGTTGAGATTGAAGCGTCTAATGATTCTCAGATAGCTGTAGTGGTACAAAAGGGCAAGATAAATAGAGCGCTTCTTATAGACAGTATGACTGGAAAGCAACGCCTACTGCCGATAAGAGATGTTCTTTGGTTTACCTGCTTTACAGAGTCAAAGTGTATTACGCAGAATTTTTTCAGAGAGGTACGGCTATACGATCTCGAAGAGGGAGCATTTACTGGGCAAAGCACCTACGTTGAACCATTTTTCCCCAACTTTACATTATTTGGAGCAGAGTTAATTTACTTTGACGGTAAAAAGCTAATGGAGTTTGACCCCGAAGCTTTATCGCAAAATGAACTAAAGTCCTACGATCCTAGTGAACAAGGAAATCTGTTAAATATGAGGCTAATCGATAATGATGGCAGTTATCTAACTTTTGCTATCACACGTAAGCAAAATGCAATCACGGTCTTTGAGAACAAATAAAAAAGCCCGAGAGCATGGCGGTGCCTCGGGCTGGTACATATGCGAGAAATGCAGATGTAATAAGGAAAACTTAGTCTAGGGGATCTAATTTATCCAGTCAAACTTATTGAGATACTTATCCTAATATTCAAATTAGCTTTCCTAAGGTTTTGCTAATAGCAAGTTTTTGATTTATAGCTATGCTAGACCTTGCTCTACAATAAAACGGAATAAAAAAATGAAACTTTCAATTAAAAAAAAGCAACTAAAGCAACTAACTAAATCACAAGCATCTAGCGTTAATGGTGCTGGTACTAATGAAATAGTAAAGGAGCTATTGACCTACAGCGTGATGTGTAATCAGGACAGCATGGCCTGTGGTATGGACGATAAAACCACAAAGCATTTTATGTAAGCTAAAAGGGTCGCTCGATTGATGCGTGCTGTTTGGCTTTTAACCAATGTTATACTTATTAAAGAGTTAACTTTTATCCCTCAGCCAGTGGAATACATTTTGGCCGGAGGGGGAGTGAAGTCAATACGCAATCAAATTGAACAAGGACCCGTTCATAAGGAAGAGGTACTATTTGAGTACCTCTCGACTGATAGCCATTTTAAGCCTTTCTTTTCACACTCCAGCGGAATCATACAGTACGCGCTTAAAGATACGCCTCAACTCACTACTGGCAAGAGAATACTCAAGATCACACCCAATGCAAGTTACGGGTACATGATATTTGAACAGTCCAAAACGTACCCTGACATCTCTGTAGATTATTTTATTTGTACAGATGATGAAAGTACTGGTTTTGCGGTTCAGTTTTATCACACTCGATCGAATATATTTTTTTGGAAATCAAGTGAAGATGAAATAAACATGCACTCAAGCTTAAGTGGAAAACCAGTTTATTTAGCGCTTGCACCATGTAATACGTCTGCCGACTAGCCTTCAAAACAACCCTAATATTATCAAATAATATCCATATCCTTTCATAATGCTTTGAGTCAACTTGTTGTTAGTTATGGTTATTTTTGTTTTTTTGCTTGTTTGAAATGTAAGTGAACTATAGGCATTATCAAACCACTTTATTAGTTTGAATAGGCACTAAAAATGACGTTAGAAGAATACTTTAATAATTACTACGAACTAATATGTAATGGTGAGTTAGATAACTTAGCGCAATTTTATTGTAGTAACTCTCCACTTATTGAAGCAAATTATCAGCAGTTTTCTGGTATGAGACAGCAATTTAAGTTCAAACTTTCATTACAAGGTGTTGAGCTTATCTCAAAGCAACCTGACCTATTAATTGTGCGAGATAGCTTAAGGTTTGAAGCGACAATTGAAGGTAATGAAGTTGTTCAGGTATCAAGCAACGTTCACATGATGACGCGTGATAACGACGAATGGAGAATTTTTAACTCTGCAGCGTTGCCTGACAATAAGGTGGCATAATGTCTGACTTATTCAGAAAAGAAGCGTTATTACATCAAGGGCATAAACTAGATGGTGAAGTTACCCTCGCGACTCATATGTCATTCAACTGGATACTAGGTGTAATTGTACTTATCGTAGTTATAGGTTGCGCTTATTTATTCCTAGGAGAGTACCACAGAAAAGAAGTGGTTTCTGGTTACCTGAGACCAACTCAGGGGGTTAGCAAAATTTATCCGCTCGGCACAGGGGTAGTTGATAGGGTCCTGGTAGAAGAAGGTCAGTCTGTTAAGAAAGGTGAAGTGCTCGCAACGATTCGTATGGAGCGGGTACTGACTTCTGGTGCAGACATGAATGCCGCGATTGTCACTGAGTTGGAAAAGCAAAAGCAGCTATTGCAAGAAAATCTTGCGAATCAAATAAAGTTGAGAGATATGAATCAGGATAAACTTGAGTCTCAGATCGCAAGTTTATCAATTCAGCTAGAAAAGGCTAAAAACCAGTTACGACTACTATCCGAGCGAGTAGCGCTTAGCGATGAGCGAGTCAAAAATACAGAAGCACTTATCACAAAGGGGTTTGCCTCAGGTAATGACTTAAAGACTCAAAAAGACAACTTATTAGCAATTACTCAGCAGCAAGAAGAGCTGTTGTCGCGGCTATCCAGTCAAAGAGAACAGATGAGTCAACTTCAATATGAGCTAGCGCAGTTACCTATAGATCATCGAGAAAAACAAGTAAGCCTTCAGTCACAACTCGCAAGTATCAACCAACAAATCAGACAAGCACAAGGCCAGCAGAGCTACAATATACTGAGCCAAATGGATGGCAAAGTTAGCAATCTACTTGTTAAACCGGGGATGGTTGCAAATGGACAAACTCCCATAATGACTGTCTTGCCGCATAATGCGGAGTTGGAAGCTATTTTGTTTGTGCCAACGAGAGCTTATGGCTTTGTAAAACCCGAGCAGCTTACTCGGATCCGTTACCAAGCATTTCCATATCAGCGCTTTGGCATATATGAAGGGCATATTAATACAGTTTCTAAATCAATTTTATTACCTAATGAAGCAAATGCCCCTGTATCTTTGCGAGAACCGGTATATCAAGTAGTTGTAAGTCTTAAATCTCAGTCTGCTAATGCCTATGGCGCGACAGTTCCGCTCCAAGCTGGAATGTTACTAGAAGCCGACATTATGGTTGATAGTCGCTCATTATTTGAGTGGTTATTTGAACCAATTTACAGCATCAAAGGAGCGTTGTAATGGAAAATCCTATGCATTTATTGAGATTTAGTGGCAATAAGCGTCTACCTGTGATCTTGCAAACTGAAGCCGCTGAATGTGGTTTAGCTAGCTTAGCTATGGTAGCGGCATACCATGGTCATAAAACCGATCTCACTTCGCTTAGACGTGAACACGAAATATCGCTCAAAGGAGCAAATTTAGAAGAGTTGATGCAGATTGCTGATAAGTTAAAGTTTAGCACAAGAGCACTACGGCTAGACTTAGAGCATCTACCTAAGCTCAAGACCCCCTGCATTTTACATTGGGATATGAACCACTTTGTGGTATTAAAAAAAGTTTCAAGTCGCGGAGTCGAAATACATGACCCTGGAGTTGGTTTACGAAAATATACATTAAGCGAGTTTTCTAAGCATTTTACTGGTGTTGCTTTAGAGCTAAATCCAACAGAGGAGTTTCGCTCTGAGGATACGAGAGTAAACTTGAAGTTATCTGACTTTTGGAGCAAGGTGACTGGGATGAAATCAACACTTGGTAAAGTGTTTATTTTATCGGTATTACTCCAGGCGTTCGCGATTGCAAGTCCTTACTATATGCAGTTAGTTGTCGACGAAGTTGTGCTCAGCTACGACAAGAACTTACTCGCGATATTGGCGATAGGCTTTGGCCTTCTTATGCTAATTGAAATGATAACTGGTGCCGTTCGGAGTGTTTTGCTATTACACTTTGGAAACTTGATGAGTATACAGCTTGGCTCCAACCTGTTTTATCATTTAATACGCTTACCTTTAAAGTACTTTGAAAAGCGCCATATTGGTGATGTGGTTTCGCGTTTTGGCTCATTACAACAAGTGAAAGACCTACTAACTCAGGGAGTAATTGAAGTTATCATCGATGGTATTATGGCAATTGCCACACTAGTGATGATTTTTATTTACAGCCCCAAATTGAGCTTCGTAGTGCTAGTTGCCATTGTGTTATATGCCATTTTCAGAATTGCAATGTACCGACCATTGAGGCAAATGTCGGAAGAAGTCATTGTGAATTCTGCAAAAGAGCAATCTAACTTCATGGAAACCATTCGCGGAATACAAACGATAAAGCTATTTGGTCGTGAAGTACAAAGACAAAGTGTTTGGCATAATAAATATGCGGATAGTCTGAACGCAGGTATACGCGTTGGACATTTAAATATCGGGTATGAAGCAGTAAATAAAGTTATTTTTGGCGTTGAAAACGTACTGGTTATCTATTTTGCTGCTTTATTAGTGATGGATGGCGACCTAACGGTAGGGATGTTATTTGCCTTTATGGCATATAAAAGACAGTTCGTAGAAAAAATGGCAGGTCTTGTTGAGAAAGCCATTGAATTTAAAATGCTGAACCTGCACTTCAATCGCTTAGGTGATATTACACTCACAGATAAAGAACAAGATATTGAGCGAAAAATATCAGGCTCTCCATTAACGGGAAAGATTGAGCTACAAAATATTGCCTATAAATATAATCAAAAAGACGCACCTATTTTTAAATCACTTAATTTGCAAATTGAAGCTGGTGAATCTGTTGCAATAATAGGCCCTTCTGGTTGTGGTAAAACAACGCTCGCAAAAATTATGCTTGGACTTTTTGAGCCTGATGATGGAAAGGTATTGGTTGATAATCAAGATATTCGTCAATTAGGTTTAGGTAGCTATCGCTCTCAAATAGCCGGAGTAATGCAAGATGATCAGCTACTATCTGGATCAATAGCCGATAACATCTCATTTTTTGATCCGCAGTTAGATATGAAGCAAGTAGAGTGGGCTGCTCAGGTTGCAGCTATAGATAAAGATATTGCTAATATGACTATGGGTTATAACACGCTGGTTGGTGACATGGGAGCTGCACTATCTGGTGGTCAAATTCAGCGCCTACTATTAGCTCGTGCGTTATATCGCAAACCTAAAATTTTATTTATGGATGAGGCTACGAGTAATCTTGATACCAAGCTTGAATATGCAGTTAATACTGCAGTTAAGTCTTTAGATATAACTCGTATCATTATCGCTCACCGCCCTGAAACCATAGCCAGTGCTGATCGTGTGATCGAGCTTCGATACGGTGAAGCTGTTGAGGTGGATAAGGATATTTATGAGGCTAGGAAAATGCCTATGGGTGAATCAACACAAGCACCTGTGTGTAAGTTAAATATTGAAAATGAGCCTTATACAGATACTTCTGCTGGTGGAGAATTTGTTCTGAGCTAGTAAACGATTTCGAGTAATCACTCTCACTCGGGAGCTTGAGGTAATAAGGAAAATAAAATGAACAAAACTAATCAAAAGGTACGAGAAATGATTGAATTAACATATCAATTAGAAAAAATTTATGGCGGCAGTACTTCCCTGCCTACAACAGCGCCAAGGTATCAAGGGCCGTTTTATCCTTCAGACCCATGCTTAGGGCCTATCGATATCACGACTTATTTTTAAGGTGAAACTAAAAACCCCTTTTATGGGGTTTTATTTACTATTGATGAACTTTTGGAGTTTGAAATGTTGATAGTGGTATCAGCGATTATGTATGTTTTAGTTGTGTCATTTTTATAATGTATAGTTTTTTGTTATTTATATTTTAATAATGGTTTTTGTGGTTGTATTATTTTATTTTCACTTGATTTTTTTTGTTTGTAAATGTATATTTTGTATGTGGGTCTTGCTGACCCGCTTTGGAACTTCCACTTCTGGCGGGATGGAAGTTTAATTTTTTAAAAATAAATAATGTGAGGAAAAGATGAGAGAAATTAATGAAGTTCAAACGAAGTTAGTAAATGGTGGTTTAGCTCCTTTAGCTATTTTTGTTTTGAAAGATATAGCTCTAGTTTATAGTGTTTATCAGTCCGCTAAATGGGCGCATGAAAGAAAGATGAGATAATTAAAACTTAATAAGGAATTAAAAATGAAAGAACTAAAAATTAACGACGTTAAAAACGTAGATGGTGGTATTCTATGGTCTTTACCTAGGATTGCTGTATCAGGGGTGGCGATGTATAGAACTATAGATCAGTGGAATAGTAATTCCGGCTTTCGCTCACCTATGAGTTATCCTGGAACTTACAGAGGCTCTGACCTGCATTATTATTCAGATCCTCTTCTTTAATATTTTTATTGGGGCGGTCGTTTAGAGCGCCCTAATAAATAGATGGTGAGAAAACTTTTGACCGTAAAATTTAATTGATGTTTTTTACAAATAAAAATGGAAAATAACCCCTAACCCCTAACCCCTAACCCCTAAATTAACAATCACACTGCTTAAAAACATTAATTATAAAACTTGGGTGGCTAAATGTTTTTATAGTTCATCGTTAAGTCTAACAGTTGAGTCTTAATTTGTGTATACGGAATATTCATTTGACCATTCTAAATGGGTTTATCTAATCCCTTATACCTTGAAAATTCCCCGCGAGTTTTCAGTAACTGATATTAAATATCTCAGTCTGCCTACAATTTCTTAGCAGTTTCGGAGGTTCCACGATACTATTTGAGATTCAGGTTTTACTTTAAAATTACGCAAACCTCCTTGGCTGTCCTATGTATGACCCTATCTTAAATTTTTAATAGATATGAGATATAAAACATCATATTTATACCACCTTATTCTCGTTTGCCTCAATTTTCTATATCAGACACTTTGTCTATGAATTTTTAATATTCCGACAGTGTATCATTGTAATAAAGGTCATCATGAAAAATTCCAAAAGTTGAATTTCTCGAGTTTCAGAGAGTTCTTAGGAGATTTTTCCAACCCTTTATAGGTACGGCTGGTATCTTATTACTGATTTTTTATGATTTAAATGTTATCAATTTATAATTCTAAACTATGCTTATGTTTTTTAAGGTTAAATTGTATTTTTATAATTTGACTTATTTATTTTTTATATCTAAAGTTCGGTTTGAGTTGAATATTTAATTCACTCCTTTTTAAGGGCTACCTGCTTTGGCGGAATTGGTAGCTGGAAATTTAAGTTTTAATTAATGTGAGAAGAAAGATGAAAGAAATTAATAAAAATCAGATCATTGAAGTTAAAGGTGCTGGGTTTGCTGAGGCCGCATGTGTTACTGGCTTTGGTGCCTTAGGTACTCTTGGTGGCTTTATTGGCGGTGGTATCTCAGGCCCTGTTGGTATGGCCGGTGGAGCTATGTGGGGATTCAATATCGGTGTAACTTTTGGCACTGCTGTTTGTCTTAAATAATAGGGAAAATGATAATGTTAGAAATTAAACTTAACGAGTGTAAAGAAGTTTCAGGCGGCGACTGCATGGGTAAATTTGCTGCTGGTGGCGCGCTTCTTGGTGGTGCTGTTGGTGGTGCTGCTGGATTCTTTGGCGGTTTTGGTTTTGGAGCTGGCCCAGGTGCTATTGGTGGTAGCTCGCTAGGCGGTTCATTTGGCATGATCGTCGGTGCTTATGCTTGCTACTAAAAAGCTGAGTGTTGGGGCTTAATAAGCCCCAACGTTTATAAATTTATGTAGGGGTAGAAATTTGAGCTTTTTCTTGTGTAATTTATTAATAACATTAACAATTTTCTTAATACCAATTTTGAGGCTTTCAGTTTCGGATAGTGGTATCATCAATTACTCTGTCCAATTGTTTCTTTTCATTTTTATATTCTTATTTGTATTTTATAGGGGGAGAGTCCCTATGAGAGTAAAAAATAATGAGCTATATTGTTATACATTTCCTTTTGTTAGGAGGTTCAAGTGTAGAGAAATAAAATCTTTAGATGTTTCTGATAGAAAAGTTAATATAGAATTTAAAGATGCGATGGAAGATGTTGATGTTGATTACTTTTTTGGTATTAAAAGTGAAATTAAAAATAGTGAGTTGAATGATTCCTTAGTTGAAAAAGGTTTTTTTGTGACTATAAATTTTAGTTAATGTTTTTATATTTGTTTTGGATTGAGGTTTTTTATTCAATGATTGTAAAAAATAACGATTACCTCTTTGGAACTATGATATCGCTCTAGCTGGCGAACAATCGTAGCAGACATAATATTTTCATACATCTACTTAGGTCGCTTCAACCCCTCATTAATTTTTTCTTTCAAACAGTTTAACCTGAAGTAAGGTAATATTCTATTAATTTTCAATAACGTATCAACCCTGAAAATAGCCTAAAGTTTGAGTCTCAAGCTTTCAAAGGAGTTTTGTTAATTAATTTTAACTTCTTTTGGTATTGGGAAGAATTGATGAAAATTAAAGTTTTATACCTTTAAGAAGAGTAAAAAACCTACAAAAGATATTTTCCCCTACTAGGCTTTTCCTTTAATTTACCTAGCAAGAGCTGGTGGGGTCGAACTCTATTTTTAATCGAAGTTATTACGCTTTTGTTAGCTGTGTTTCTGGTTGTTAAATGAAGTTATATTAAAGCTGTGTTGATATTAATGCTCGATATTGTTAGGTTTTTAAAGGTTAATATTAAATAATTTGAATTTAGTGATTTAGTGATTTAGTGATTTAGTGATTTAGTGATTTAGTGATTTAGTTATTATATTAGGAGCTTAAATAAAACCTTTAACATCTATTATGATAACCTTTCAAGCAAAGGTTTCAAGGTGGGGTTAATAAATAAACGACATTAAAATCTACTCACTATCAATGCGTTGTATTGGCGATGTAGAGCCGATAGCCTGGTTCAGTAGCGTAATGTTATGCGTCCGAGTCTTTAAGCTTGATCTTTTTGCGTCACGGATTTTAAATTCTCTACTATTATTTAAAGGTTATAACTTTGTTATTGTTTTATTATCTTGTTGTTTTTTAAGGTTTTATGTTCTTTTGTCAGATTTGACCGTGATACTTTTTGAAATTAGAGTTTGTCGCAGGACGAATTTTCACTTCCCCTTTTCACTGTAATTATTGTTTTTGGTGAAAGTTGACAGTGAGCGATTTAAAGATGATAGGAAATAACGAGAATTGAATTTAAAGCATAAGAGGTTCTGATTACTTTTTTAGTTCGACTAATTACTGATTGATAAGAAAAGTAGAGCTTTAATTTGGCTTTGTGGGCTAAAGTTAATTATGTTTATCCGTTTATGGGTGAATGATTTTTATGTTTTTATATGTTTTAAGTTTTTCAATGAAGTTTTTATATTTTTAAGGTCAGCTCTATAATTAGGGGAAGTTTTGTTGGGGAAGTATAATTTTTAATTTATCATAAATTTATGTTTGTAAGTCTATCATTTGAAATTTAAATGGTGATTCTTCAAATTAAAAATCATTAAATTATGGAGTGTAAAATGTACAAGTTAAATGCAAATGAAGTTGGTCAAGTAAATGGTGGTGCTGTTCCGTTGGCAGTTATGGCAGGTTCGTATGTGATATCTAAAGCTAAGTTTGCTTATGCCGTCTACAGGCTAGCTATAGCAATTGATTAATTTTAAATTAGTGTTCACAGCCTCGATTTTTCGAGGTTGCGGACCATTTTTATGTGATTATTAAATTTCATTAAGATGCTATTTAAGTATGGAGATGATTATTATATGTTGGAGAATCATTGGTTTGGTGGTGCTTCATTTTTTATTTTTTAATGGAGGTGAAATTTATCGTCTAAGAAATGAGTAGGATACGTTGGGGTGAATAATGAATTAAATATTACAACACCTAGAGGGTTTGAAAATACTATTTTATCCAGATTTTTTCTGTTGATATAAAGGTAATTGATGAAAATGATAATTTTATACCTTTAAGAAGGGTGAAAACACCTATAAAAGAAATTTTCCCGACTGGACTTTTCCTTTGATCTACCTAGCAAGAGCTGGTGGAGTCGCTCTTTATTTTTAATCGAAGTTATGACGGTTTTGTTAGCTGTGAGGCTGATTCTTGAAGAAGACTATATTGAAGGTATGGTGATATTAGCACTCGCTATTTTCGGTTTTTTAAAATTAACGTTAAATAATCTAAATTTAATACTTTATTAGTTCGATCCCGCTCTGATCTTGACATAAGACTATGCTTTTACAGAGCTTTTTAAGATAAGCAGACTATTTATGCAAGTTGATACATTGTTAGAACGCTTCTCTAGCATTGATTACTTGAGGTGAGAGCATATTTTTTAACAAAACTAACTCTAGAAGAGTTTCTCTCTGAATTCGTCGTCAAGCCTAGCACCTAATGTTGCTGACTTTCTATGTACCAATGGTGGAGAATTTCTTCTTGTTGCATTATTTGCGCATCTTCAGGGACGGGGATAGATAAAAGTGTGTATCAATTCTTGTTGTTTGGCCATCAATTGCAACTAAGTCAGCAAGCTCTGGCCATTTCTGTTTGGTTTCTTTAGTAATTTATCAGCGCTTAATGCATAAGTAATATGCACTTATTCACGGCTGCACCCATTATTTTGTTGCTTGCTTTCTGACAAATCGCTTTTTACTCAATGCATTGTTGAAAGATGATGTGATCCCACCGTGGGATTACCTGTAAGCAGTTTGCTTTTTAACCGCTTCATCAGAGGTCGTATACCATCATCTGAATTCGAGTGCTTAATCTCTCAAGCGTTAACCTGCTTCATTATTACTTAATGAAAACAGAGCTAAAAATCCCGCTAATTTTTATCAAACTCTTATTTTTTGAGAAGCTATTTTTATCCTTTTGTTTTTAAACAATAAATTTATTTATTGTAATTTGCCTTACAAATTTTTGACTGACATGATTGGACCTAAGTTTGAGACGCTATGACATTTGGCGTGTTTGAAATGGGGCATAAGGCATGACAAATACATTAGAAAACGCTGGTGTGAAGGTTCGAGAGTATGATCGGAGCACCTATGCTGTGTGGGAAATTACCTTAAAGTGTAACTTAGCCTGTAGTCATTGTGGTTCTCGTGCGGGTGATAAACGAGCTGATGAGCTGTCGACTACGGAAGCGTTTGATTTAATCAAACAGATGGCTGATCTAGGCGTAAAGGAAGTGACCTTAATAGGTGGCGAAGCTTATCTACGTCCTGATTGGTTGATGATTGCGTCAGAAATAAAAAATAAAGGTATGAGAGTCACCATGACGACTGGAGGTTACGGCATTTCCAGAGGAACCGCAAAGCGCATGGCTCAAGCGGGCATTGAAGCAGTCTCAGTTTCTATTGATGGTCTTGAAGATGAGCATAATAGTATTCGTGGCAAGTCTGATTCGTGGAGCCAATGCTTCACCACATTATCTCAATTTAAAGATTTGGGAGTACATACTGGAGTAAATACTACAGTAACAAGAAAAAGCGCAAAGGACCTTCCTTTATTGTACGAAAAATTAATTGATGTCGGCGTCAAAAACTGGCGAATCCAATTGGCCGTGCCAATGGGGAATGCGGCTGATAATAATGAGATGTTGATGCAGCCTTATGAATTACTCGATCTGTATCCATTATTGGGGTTGCTGTCAGTTCGTGGCAGAAAAGACGATCTCATAATTCAACCTGGTAATAATGTTGGTTATTTTGGTCCTTATGAACGTTTGCTTAGAGGGACTTTTATGCAAGAGAGTAAGTACTCGTTTTATACCGGTTGCGTTGCAGGACAAGGAGCTATCGGCATTGAAGCTGATGGCAAGATCAAGGGATGTCCATCATTGCCGAGCGAAGAATATACAGGGGGTAACATCAGGGAACGTACATTGAAGGATATTTATGAAAATGCACCAGAACTGAATTTTAATAGTCAAGAAATGGACGATGCGTCGATTGCACATTTGTGGGGTAATTGTAAGGGATGTAAATACGCGAAACTGTGCCGAGCTGGTTGCAATTGGACTGCTCATGTATTTTTTGGAAAGCGAGGAAATAATCCTTATTGCCATCATCGAGCATTAACTTTAGCCGCCAGCGGTTTACGTGAGCGCTTTCAGCAGCGCGTTGCGGCTTCAGGTATCCCGTTTGATCACGGTGTATTCGAAATCTATGAAGAATCAATCTCTGCGACATCTAATGACAACGTAAATCGCTTCACTATTCAGGGTATAAATTTTCCTCCTTCTTGGTTGGCGACAGACTCTAATCTGAGAGAGCGATTAAATAGCGAGAAATTAAATGCAATTCATCAATACAGAGCGTTAGGTTTAGCTAAAGCTGTGTGAGTGAATAAAAGTCTGTGGCGGCAGACTTCTAGGTGTAAATGATAGAGGCACCAAAACTTAGCGGTTTACCGCAAAGTATACTCTCGAGAGTACAAGCTCTATCAATAAATGTAATAAGGAAAATAAAATGAGAAATAAAAACTACGATATGCAAGAGCTGAATAATGCAGCCGAGTTACTTGAGTTAGTCGAAGGTGGCACACTGCATGATAATGGCTTAACACCTGTTCCTTGGGATTTTCCTCGTGTTATTCCAGACCCTATTGACCCAGTAAAGCCTCCGTTTCAAATGTCTTACGGTATCTGGATCCCACCATATGATTTAGCTAAGTACTCTTTGAAATAAGCAATGCTTAAGGGGCGGAAGAGATTTCTTTTGCCTCTTTGTTACCTCATACCCCAACTGTTTACTAGGGTCACAAATTTTCATCAGCAATAGCATTAGGCTTTCTTAACTAGTTGATAGTGCTCTGGACAAATCGTGCGCTCTAGTCTTTTGATTTAATCACAACGACTACTTAACAAGCGACTGTCCAATAAGCGTCTCTCAATTATTAGCTGAATACTTCATATGGTGGAATAGGAAATAGAATAAACCCTTCAATACTTTGAAAAAGATAATAAAAAAGGAATAGAAGATGAAATTTAGTAAACTTGCACAAAGTTTATTATTGGCACTTTTGCCCGTAGGGCACATATATGCATCTGGAGCCGATGAGAATACAACACCTATTGTTGTGAGCTACACTCAGGGAAATTTACCCTCAGCATTTGTTGCGCGGTCAACGCTGTTATCTTCAGATGGTATCCGTACTTATGCTTCTCTCACCGTTACCCAGAATGAACTTGACTCTCTACTTGTAGAATCACTTAATCAAGGTGGTTTACTGCGGATTGAGGGAAATCATAGGTATCATTTCCCTCAATTACTTTCTCATAATGCGGGTGATAAATCGCAAAATCAGCTTAACTGGCAACAGTTAACAAAGCTTTCTAAACTGGAGGTTCAGACCGTTGGTACAACGAAAGTGTGTCTGATCGATTCAGGTGTTCAACTTAATCATTCCCAATTGAGCTCACAGTTATTTTCAGGGCTGAGTAGTGAGTATGCAGGCTTCTGGTATCAAGATGCGATTGGACACGGAACTCACCTCGCTGGACTACTTACCGATCCTGTTTTTGCGAACGGTGAAATATCCGTTGAAGTACGAAAATTACTACGATCGGCTAATGGTGAGAATTCTATTATCCGCGATTCAGACCTAATTAGTGCCATAGAGCAATGTGCAAATTCAGGTGCTCAAGTGATTAATATGTCGCTTAGTAGTCCATACTTTTCATCTGCTACTCGAGATGTGATCGATAGACTTGCCTATGACAGAGACATTATTTTTGTTGCTGCTGCGGGAAATCACGGGATACCTCAATCAGATAAAGGTGACTACCTAGCGTTTCCAGCGGCTTATCGAAATGTGATTGCCGTTGGCGCGATCGATGAAAATACGGATCTTGCATATTTTTCCGCTGAGAATGCCAGTATTGATCTAGTTGCGCCCGGTGTGAATATTCGTTCGACAATGACGAATCGTAATCGAGTGACTGCGGTGAGCAATAAGGTAGGAAATAAACTGCACTTTGTTCAGATTGATAATGGTACTCAGGACTTTCCAAATGAATTGAGCTTAGTGGAAAATTGCTTGGTAGCGCTGCCTAAAACGCTATTGGATGAGCATGATACACAATATGCTCTATCCCCTGAAAGCAAGCAGTGGTTAAAAGATGCTACAGACACATGCGCTGATGCTAACGGTAGTGGGATAGTATTTACTTATGATGTTGGTATTGCAGATACTACCATTAGCAAGATCGATTTTAGTACAAGCTTCCCGACTCTACTTATTCCAAACTTGACGTTAACACACGGAAGTTCAGAGACATTCGATTTACAGGTTGATGTAAATCAGTCTGAGTATGCTGTTTTATCCGGCACATCACAAGCAGCAGCCATTGTAAGTGCTGGTATAGCCAAGCTCAAATCAGCTAACCCTAATGTGGATAGAGAAACGCTAATTCAAGCGTTATTTGGCAGTGCCGAAGACCTGGGACAACAGGGCAGAGATGGTAAATTTGGTTTTGGATTAGTCGACTTTTATAAAGCAAACCAAGTATTAAATGGCGAGATTGAGTTACCGGAGCAAGGTGTAAATCACTGTCCTGCTTCTTGGTATAGTAATCGCGCGTATACACAAGGGGAGCGTGTTGCTTTCGGCCGCTTTGTTTATGAAGCGAGCTATTGGTCAAAAAATCAAAACCCTTTATTCTCCGATGGTGATTATGAAGCGTGGAGCTATATCGGTGAGTGCGATAAAACTCAACCTAGTTATACCGCAGACTTCGATAGTGACTATGCCAGTTCTGGTTACCAGTTATCAGAAATAGAACGAATCACAGTGGTTTATTCATGTGAAAGCTACACACTAGCTTGTGGTGGAGGTAATTCTGGTGGCGGATTTGGTGGCTTCATTAGCTGGGGTTATGGTGGTGGTTCAGGTTTTTCTGACGGCGGAGGCGGAGGTGGCGGCTCATCATCAAGTAATCAAAATAGTCAAAAAGAGAAAGAAGCTAAACAATTTAAAGAAGATGCAGGCGATATTACTAACGTTGTCGCGCAATTCCAGTTGAAGCTAAAGCAAATATTAAATGGCCTAGACCCAAATAGTTCAGCCTATAAACAAGTCAATGGAATGCTTCAAAACTTAGGTAAACTCGCCGATAGGCTCAACAGTGGCGTACAAGGCTTTAGTCACGCTTGGAATGGTGAGGGTCAAGAAGCGTTAGCTGAGGCACTTGCATTTGTGGTTGCCGTTAAAACTGGTAAAACGATCGATGCTGTTGGTCGAATGTTAGGTAAAAACCCTGTAGTTGCTGTTGGCAAGGCTGCAGTCTCTGTTGGGTTCAGCTACGCGGCTGGTAATAGTGTTGAAACAGCTGTTGAAAATTTTGTTTACGATACGTATGTCAAGGATGCGATGACTGCTGCTAGCTATTATCAAAAAGTCGTGAATAAAGGAAATGAAATACTCAATGACATGCGCTGCGGTTATCAGCGGGTAACTAGGCCCGATATGTTATGTCGAGAGCATCTGAGAAGCATCGATCTGCTTGATAACACGTACATTGTTATGCTTGATCTAGATAACAATGGTGTTCGCTGGCAGTCCGCGCAAGCAGACAGAGAGATTTCCTTAGGTCAAAGTGACGGAATGTTATTCATAGACTTTAACGGAAGCGGCGAGCTCGACAGTGTTAATGAAGTGCATTTTGGTCATGCAGATACTCAGTTGGATACTTTATTGCTATTAGATAGCAATCGCGACTTGAAGATAGACGCATTAGATAGCAATTTTGACCGTCTAATGGTTTGGCAAGATCTTAACGCGGATGGTCGAGTCAATTCGGATGAATCTATCTCTGCCGCTAGTTTAGGGTTGGTAATCCATTTAGAAACTCCAAGCTTACAATTTACAGCGACAACTCATAGCGGTCCGGTAGGACTAATTAAGAGTAAGCAGTAATCGGCAAGCAGCCATGGAATGCTAGTTATTTTGTGGCTGCATATTTTCCATAGTTTGCAGTAATATCAACTTAAAAATAGCAGTAAAGGGAACATCAATCGTGGACGATCACATACAAACCTCTCCCCGAGGGGAGTCTACACTGGTAGATGAAGTAAACACTACGCAATTTTACTTTTCAATTAAAGTATCTCGTCTATTATTTGCATTAGCCGTTTTTTTCGGCATATCAGCTTGGATGTCGGAGGGGATATACTCACCGCAGAGCGCAGCGTCGGCGTTTAAGTCTGAACTTCTCAGTAACCCTAAAATACTTTTTTGGTTTAGCTTATACTGTGTCACTTTTATGGTCTCGGCTGGATTTTACTTGTTGGTTACGATTCAAAATAAGTTGGTTTTAGATGTCAAGAATTGCACGATTGTGATTTCTTATCTGTTTTTGCGAGACAAAACGATCGATTTTGAAAGCCTTGATAGCTTATTGGTGTTTCAAGATGAACATGAGCCATCTTTATTTGGCTTACATTGCCAGGACAAAGACCAACGCAGGGATAAATATCTAAGTAAGGGTATATGTTGGAGACTAGCAGAATCGCAATTGGCAGCATTTCTTCAAGTGATTAAAAAACACCGATTAGATCTCGGAGTTTCGCCTTGGGATTGAAGTGTACCAAACATAGTAAGCATCACTCTTACGAGATTATTCATAAACTTTTCCAAACTCCTTTCGCATCACACGACTGTTGATCTTAGTAGGTCATACTTTTGAATGGCCATCATCATTTTATCTCTCTAGGCCGTACGCTCATGTTATAGACACTGAATGATTAAGGGGGGCTCATCAACTGTCTCTCATCTGTCAAAGTGTTTAGTTTGATTTTTACATTAGCTGAATATCAATATCAAACCAATAATATACTCTTATTTGGCCATAATGTTGGTGCTTAAAGTTATGATAATTATAGTTAAGTTGTTTTTTTCCTTTGTTTGATTTAAAACTTTTTTAGCAACAATATTGAGCCATACCGAATTGAAGAGATGTGTTATTTACCTTTCACACTTTGCAACTTTAAGTCGGTCTGGCAGGTGGCTGTACTCAACTCTACTTCTCCACTTTGTCTGAAAATCGATTACCAAAAAAAGCGAGATAGTATCAATCTCAGCGCCACAAAAGGACAGTGGTTCTGTGTTGGTTGGAAGATCTAGCGATGCCTTCCATTTGAAGCTTCAAACTTGGTAATCAAACTACATGTTATTTTTTAAAAATAAATTAGGATAATAAAATGAAAGACTTACATCAAAATATGCAAGATGTTACCGAAGCAAAAGAACTACTTGTAAAAGTAGAAGGTGGTCTATCACCTATCAAATTCCCTGGTGATGACAAATTACCACCTTGTGACTGGTGGGTTTGCCCTCAGCCGTTATACGGCGTAATCATCGATCCTCCATTTGAAAAGTTCTAAGAACGTTTCGAATAGATCGTGATTGTGTTGGTGGCGCGTTATGCGCCACCAATAAGACTTGAGCTACTAGGGGTTAAAAATATGTCAGTCAATATGGATAGTGCAGGAATAAAAATAAAAAAAGAAGCACGCCAAACTTATGCAGTATGGGAAATTACGTTGAAATGTAATTTAGCGTGTAGTCATTGTGGCTCGCGAGCAGGAGACAGCAGAGTAAATGAACTCTCCACAACAGAAGCATTAGATTTGGTCCATCAAATGGCTGACCTAGGCATTAAGGAAGTTTCACTGATTGGTGGTGAAGCCTTTATGCGCCCAGACTGGTTGATGATAGCTGCTGAAATTACCCGCTTGGGTATGAAAGCATCAATGACAACTGGCGGCTTTGGTATTTCTGAAGGAACAGCTAAACGTATGAAGCAGGCTGGTATTTCAACAGTTTCTGTTTCTATTGATGGATTAGAAAAAGAACATGATTTGCTCCGAGGAAAAGTTGGAGCTTGGAAGCAATGTTTCCTGACAATTGAACGATTGACCAACGTAGGAATTAATGTTGGTTGTAATACTCAGATAAATCGTTATTCGGCAAAGCAACTGCCTTTGCTTTACCAGAAACTTGTAGATGTGGGGGCTAGAGCATGGCAATTGCAGCTAACAGTACCTATGGGTAATGCTGCAGATAATGATGAAATGCTATTACAGCCGAATGAGTTACTTGACGTTTTCCCTCTAATTAACTTTCTATCTGTTAGAGGTAGGCGTGATGGCTTAGCTGTGCAAGCAGGCAATAACATTGGTTACTTTGGACCTTATGAACGTCAGCTTCGAGATAATAAATCCACTCATTCTGAATGGGCTTTTTATAGAGGTTGTGGAGCCGGCCAGAATACACTCGGTATAGAAGCTGATGGGAGCATTAAGGGCTGTCCTTCATTACCAACAAATGCATACACTGGCGGTAACATTAGAGAGCGTTCACTACGCGATATCTATGAAAATACTGATGAGCTTAGATTCAACGATATTAATAAACCTGAAGATGCGACCAAACACCTTTGGGGAGAGTGTGCAACCTGCGAATTTGCAAAGGTTTGTCGTGGCGGTTGTAACTGGACCTCTCATGTATTCTTTGGCAAGCGTGGAAATAACCCATATTGCCACCACAGAGCTGTAAAGATGGCAGTAAGAGGTAAACAAGAAAGGTTTTTCATTCGAGAAAAAGCGTCTGGAGACCCATTTGATCATGGGGTATTTGATTTAGTTGTTGAAGATTTCAAACCTTTAGATCCACAGGATACTTCTGTATTCAGCTTAGCACAGGCGCAATTTCCTGAAAATTGGCTTGAAGCGGACCCCAATTTGGTCAGGCGTTTGTTTACTGAAAGGGGCCTTGTTATGAAGCAATACGTTGACTCAGGTATTGTACCTAAAGAGGAATCTCCTTGGTTCGATAAAACCAAACGAGAAGCACTGATGTCTAGCGCTGTGCCAGCCTAAGTAATTATAACACCGATAAATTTTAGAGGTATGTGAGTTATGTTTAACAACAGATTGTCTTTAGTCGCTTTGGCATTACTTTCTCTTAATGCTACAGCACAAAAAAATACTACGATAACGCAACTGACTTCTGCTGTACCATCTGATATTGCACAGTCTCAATTTATCAAAAGTGTGCAAGATGACAGAAGTTATGATGAGCTCGTATTGGAAAATGGCCTACGAGTTGTGGTTGTCTCAGACCCCAGTATTTCAGAAGCTGCTGTAAGTCTGACGGTTGGTGTTGGCCAATATCATGACCCTGAATCTTATCAAGGGCTGGCGCACTTTCTGGAACATATGATCTTTCAGGGATCTAAGGCTTACCCTAAGCCAAATGCATTGAAGGATTTTATTAGCAAGCATGGCGGACAATATAATGCCGCCACTGAATTGCAAATGACGAGTTACTTCTTTAGTTTACCGCAAGATAAATTTGATACTGCATTGACGATGCTTAGTGATGCAATCGTTAATCCTCTTTTTGATAAAGAAAATATTGATAATGAAATCAATGCAGTAGATCAAGAGTGGCAACGATTGAGGCAACAAGATAGCTTCGTGATTAACCGTACGGCCGCCGTAACCGTTAATCCAGAGCATCCAATTAGAAAGTTCGGTGCAGGCAATAAAGCTTCATTAAAGAGTAAATCAAATAAGAATGACCTCTATGCAGCGATGGCTAACTTTTACAAGCAGTATTACTCTGCAAACTTAATGACAGTGACGCTAGTGGGAGGGGAGTCGACTGGCGAATTAAAATCGTTAGCCAAAAAGCACTTTGCAAAAATAAAAAACTTACAGGTTGAACCCCCAATTATCTCAACACCGGTATTTACAGAAGCTACGCTAGGCCAAGAAATCAAGCTCCAAACCAAAGTTGCTACCGATCTATTACTATTACAGTTTCCATTGTCTTCAAACTTTGCTAATTGGCAATTTAAGCCAAATGCGTACATTCAAATGTTATTGGCTTCTCAAGAACCGGGGTCCTTGGCTGCTACGCTGACTGAGCAAGGGTTAATTGAAATGATGCTACCTATGTTGATACCCAATAGCTACGGCCTTGAGGGTACTGCGCTGGTACAATTTATGTTGACTGAAAAAGGCAAGATGCATCAGGAAAAAATAGTCGCAGCATTTTTTGATTACGTTGAACTCATTAAGGAAACTGGGATAACTGAAGGATATGCCGCTGAGCTAAAACAAATGCTTAGTGGTCAATTTGAGAGCTACCAAAAGCCTCCCGCGCTTCATTTGGCAATGCAGTTTAGTCGTATGATGCAAACTGTACCTGCTCGCGATATCCTTCATTTTGATACTTATTTTAAAGGTTTTAATTCAGCAGTCATCCGCGAAAGTTTATCTAATCTCACCTTAGAGAAAGCCAGAATATGGCACATTAGCGACGATGAAAAAACGGGCACTTCTTTGCAATATGCACAAGGTAGCTACCATGTTGCTCCTTTGTCCGATTCGGCGAAAAACAGTTATGCAGATTCAGGGTTGAACTTTAAGTTGCATTCGCCTTCTGTAGAAGAAGAGGTTGCTACACAGCTTGTTAAGCAAAGTAACGAGCTACCTAGCCAAGTTGTTGCATCAAAGGGTATTAGTGCTTGGTTGAAAAATAGTGAACATTTTACACAGCGTCAGGGCGTTTTAGGTATATCCATTGAAAGTGCAATACTTAATCAAGATGTGAAAAATCACACAATGCTGAACTTGTTAAATGTGATGATGATAAGAGAGCTGCAAAGGTTGGGGACTCGTGCTCAACAAAGGCATCAGATAAACCTGATGGCGATGCAGAATGCGCAAGGAAATTTAGCGATCACTCTCTCAGGGAAAACAGGAAAGCAAGATTATTATGCTGAGCAGCTTTTTAAAGAAATTACCGGCATGGAAATTTCGGAATCTAGACTTGAAGCTGCGAAAAAGTTGTATTTAGAATCTTTAGAAAATCTAGATAAATTGCCGCTTGCGTACCAGTCGGAACTGCATTTTGGTCGACAAGTTAAGACTGAAGCGATGTTGTGGACAACAGAGCAGGTTATCGCACAACTTAAGCAAGTTAATACCAAGGAATTAGCTAGTTTTCACAATAAGTTAGTAAGTAACACTTACATCGATATATTTGCATTTGGTGGTTATGACCAAGTTGATGTGCAAAGTCTTGCGTATAAAGTAAGAGAAACTTTTGGTCCAACATCCCAGACCCAAAAGCCACAGATTACAACCAAATATGCTCCTCAAAAAGGTTATATGACGAATGATAAACAGCGCTCTTCACTGGATAACGTTTATTATAGAGAGAGTTATATTTACGCCGAAAAATCCGCGCCCACGTATGCTGCGCTTATGGTGTTGAACCAGTTTTTTAATAGCTCAATATTCAATACTTTGAGAACTGAAAAGCAAATGGCTTATGCGGTAGGGAGTAAAGCGTTTAAGGTACATGATTATCCTGCTTTCAGTTTATTTATTGAAAGTGCAAATACCTCGTTACCAAAGATTAAGTCCGAGTTTGATAATTTCATTATGTCATTTTATCAAGGACTTGAAAAAATGGATGAGAAGGAGTTTGAGGTTGTTAAAGATGGATTGCTTGTCAGTTTAGAAAAGCAGCCTGAAAATGTATTTATTGAATCTCAGCGTTACTTCGAAGATTGGTTGAGTGGTAGGCTCGATTTTAGTTCTCGAGATGAGCTGATACATTATCTGAAGCGTGTGAATAAGTCACAAATTATTCAAGCCTATCAGCAATTATTAATTGACTATCAGGGTGAAGTGCAATTGCTTCAAATTAAAGGCCCGAATTCTAATAGTGAATACTTTGAATTTGAAGAATAAATTCTGCTGTAACGCAGGCCAGTATTGCGAGGCTTAGAGTAAAAATGGCAATTATTGTTATGGGACAAGTTGAAGATGCTCATACCCAGCATATGTTTCAACAGTTAAAGCGCTGTCGAGATGAGGTATACCATTTTCAATCACATGATTTTCCGTCAAAGTGTCAGTTGAGTTTTGATTTCGTAGATAATAAACATTCGATAAGCCTTGCCTGTGGAACACAGATTTCTCTTGATGATATTGAGGCTGTGTACTGGCGAAATTTTTCTGGGGTGAGTGATGAATCGACACGTGAGAATGTGGGCAGTTTGGATAGCTTAGCAGCACAGGACAGCATGGCTACTATCCGCACTTGGATGCAGTTAAACAATAATACTCGCTGGTTTAATAGCTGGGCGGCATATCAATATCATTTGGAGAAACCGAGGCAGTTGGCCAGAGTAAAAGAGCTCGGCTGCCTGGTGCCTAGTACTTATATCGGTAATGAGCTTCAAGCGATCCAAGCGGCATATAAGGCTTTTGATAAAGCGATATTCAAACCAGTTTATGGCGGTGCATATACGGAATGGCTAACTGCTCAGCATATTGACCCAGAGCATGCTCTCGTTGCTCTGCAAAAGTCACCCATCACTGTGCAAGAGTATATTGAAGGCACAAATGTACGTACATTTGTGGTTGATGGCAGAGTTGCTTCAGTTGCAATTGACAGCAACAGTGTTGATTTTAGAGAAGATGATCTTGCAAGTATGCGATTGGTCAATACGCCTTTAAGTATAAAGAGCCAAGCGATCGCCGTAACGAAAGCGTTGCAACTTAACTGGACCGCGATTGACTGGAGACGAACGGCGACTGGTGAGTACTATTTCCTTGAAGCTAATCCCTCACCGATGTTTCTCGGTGTAGAAGAACGCACTGAAGTGCCAATCACAAAATGGCTGATAGATGCGATGACAGAAAGTAAAAATAAATAATTTTAACTGTTTTGGTATAAATCGGGTGGCGGCCCTCTCGTATCAAAACTTACTTGTAGATGTAATAAGGAGAAAACTATGCATCCATTTTCATTAAATAAAGCGCAGCAAAAGAAAGTAAACGGTGGTTTACCTATTAAAGATCTGAAGAAAGAGACGCAGCCTGCTGGTTGTGTTGAAGGTGGCGGTATCATTCCACCTGATTTCTTTAAAGATATGTAATTAAAAAAGAGCCAGAGTGTACGCTTTGGCTCTTTTTTTATACTTTTTAAGTAAGCAGTCTTTAAAACTATTATTTTTTGGATTTTTAAATGAAACCGTAGTTAGCGTGACTAAAAATGGTAAAGTTTATATAAATCAATAAATTATTGTTATGGCGCAGCAAAATAAAAACCCAAGTCATTCTACAAGTGGAAATTCTGGTGATTGAGACCGTGACCAAGACCAGCAATAGTTTTGCTGTCTTTATAACACGAGGGGTTAGATATTGAACTCGAGTTATTTGTTAAAGATTCTATTTTCTGTGGTCTCTTTTAATGTTTTCTACTTACTTTTTACTCTTTTCTTTGAAAGAGACTTTGACTTTTATGTCTCAATTTTTGGCAGTTTTGGTATTCTATTCTCGATATTTGTTTTTTCATCCGAAGATGAGTGAGTTAATTGTTTTTAACGAACCTGAGATTTACAAAAACTAAAATTGCCGTTGAGTTGTGAAGTTTATCTTATCCGGCAATGTATTAGCTCTATGCTTTTGGTAACTCTACCTACGAAACCGTTGTATAGCTATTTTTGAGCTCTTTCATTATCTTCAGTGTTTCCGTCAGCTTAGTTGTCATGCATATCATGGGATCACTATAATTGGCGCACAGTGTTTGAGATTCATCTATATGTGGCTGGTGTAGGTTGATGAGCTGTTCGCTGCCCATTGAAAGGAACGCTCTCGATACCGGATAAAAAGCTGTGTGCGGATAAACACTCTCATTATCAATAGTTTCTTTTTCAGCCGGATACTCTCTTACGTTTCTGAACAATCCCCGCTACAATATTGCAAAATTTGTACTGAGTAAGTACTTATCTGCCTGCTAATTTTAGGTATCGCGATGCACATAGAAGTGATGGCGTTAAAGGCGTAAGTATAGAAAAGTACACCTGTTTAACTGACACAAGAAAAAGGATCCTGTGTTCATGCCATTAAATACAATTATTCTGGCTGCGGGTAAAGGTACCCGCATGCGCTCAAAACTGCCAAAAGTACTTCACCCTATTGCAGGAAAGCCAATGGTGCAGCATGTCATCGATAATGCGGTGTCTCTTGGGGCGCAATCGACCAATTTAGTATTCGGACATGGTGCGCAGCAATTAAAAACTGCTTTGGCACATAACGAAGTAAATTGGGTTCATCAAGCTGAGCAATTAGGTACTGGTCACGCGGTTGCGGTTGCGAAAGAGCATATTGGAGATGAAGATAAAGTTTTAATCCTCTATGGTGATGTTCCACTGACAAAAAAGAGCACGTTACAGCGTTTACTAAATGTGACGCCAGATAATGGCCTTGCTGTACTCACTGTCGATTTAGCAAATCCAACGGGCTACGGCCGTATGTTACGTGAAAACGGCAAATTAGTTGGTATTGTGGAGCAAAAAGATGCGTCTGCTGAGCAACTTGCTATTACCGAAATCAATACAGGCATAATGGCGGCAAATGGTGGGCTTCTAAAGAAATGGCTTGGACAGTTATCTAATAATAATGCACAAGGTGAATACTATCTCACTGACATCGTTGCTATGGCGCACAGTGAAGGGATAGAGATTACTTCTGCACAGCCTGATGACGAAATGGAAGTTGAAGGTGCGAACAACCGTGTGCAGCTTGCTGCTTTAGAGCGTGCCTATCAGGCTTGGCAAGCAGAAGCTTTGATGGTTAACGGTGCAAGTCTAGCGGATCCTGCTCGTATTGATGTCCGTGGTCAAGTAACGACCGGCGAAGATGTTCAGATTGATGTTAACGTGATATTTGAAGGTCATGTTGAAATTGGCGATGATGTCGTCATTGGCCCAAACTGCGTACTTAAAAACTGTAAAATCGGTAATGGTGTTGTAATTAAAGCCAATACCCTTATCGAAGATGCACTGGTCGCTGATAAATGCACTTTAGGTCCATTTGCTCGCCTGCGTCCTGGGGCGATAATGGAAGAAGACTCTCATATTGGTAACTTTGTAGAGATGAAGAAGTCGCGCCTAGGTAAAGGATCAAAAGCTAATCACTTAACTTACCTCGGTGATGCCGAAATAGGTGAAAAAGTGAATATTGGTGCTGGTACCATTACTTGTAATTACGACGGCGTTAATAAGTCAAAAACCATCATTGGAGACAATGCTTTTATCGGCTCAAATTCATCACTAGTTGCACCTGTTGAGATCGGTAGCACGGCAACGATTGGTGCGGGCTCTGTTATTACGTCAACTGTAAAAGATGAGCAGCTAGCAGTAGCGCGTGGAAAGCAGCGCAACTTAGATGGCTGGCAACGCCCAATTAAAAAGTAGTAATGTTATTTCATTATTACTTTCATAGAGATAGGTTTAAATTTCTCTAACTTTTAGTAGGGCAAGTTATGACTTGCCTTATTTCATTCCTTTCTGTTACCGCCCGTGGTACATTGTATTTTCAATAAAAAAATATTAACAATAATATTACCCAATAAGTGCTATGGAAAATTTATTTCGCCGTGAGGTGTTTGAGCATAAGCAGCATCGCTTAGAGGGCACAATTAGCTTAATCCAACCACCTGTATTTAAAACACTGGGGTTACTCATTTTAACGGTTGTGATTTTAAGCATCGTGTTTCTATCAAGTGGTAGCTATACCAGAAAGGAAAGAGTATCTGGCGTTATTGAACCCAGTGGTGGGCTACTGCGCGTTGCTGCAATGCAACAAGGTGTGGTGTCCGAAGTGTTGGTCAAAGAAGGGGAGCAGGTCGCTGCAGGACAACCTTTACTGCGTATTGCATCCGCAAAACATAGCACCGAAGCCACTGAGTTAAATCAAGCATTATTGAATCAATATCGCTTTCAACAAAAGAACTTACTACAGCAGATAGAGCAACTGCGTGGACAGTACCAACTTGATATAGAAGAGCTGCAGCAACAAGAAACCACCGCAAGAGAAAAGCTAAAAGAGCTTGAGAGCCAAGCGGCCACGTTCCAAGAGCGGCTGCTACTCAATCAAGATTTGGTATCACAAATTGCAACCTTAAAAGGCACTGGGTATATTTCTGAACTTGAATTACAGCGCCAAAAAGACACTTTGCTTTCACTAAAGCAGCAAGCTTCTTCAATTCGCTCAGAGCGTATAGCGCTAGAATCGCAGCTTAAAAACATCAAAAATCAATTAGCTAAATTGCCAATTGAACACCAAAACCGAATTTCTCAGCTGCAATCACAACAAGCTGATCTACTGATCCAAATCTCGTCCATTGAGCAGGAACGACTTGGTGAAGTCCGTGCTACCCAATCAGGTATAGTCACAGGATTGCTTGCTAAGCTTGGTAAAAATGTTTCCATGGGGCAGCATTTACTGACCCTTATCCCTGAGCATAGTGATATGCAAGCTATTGTTTATATACCAACTTCAGCTTTTGGTTTTATCAAAGAAGGTCAGGAAACTAAATTGCGCTATCATGCGTTTCCCTACGAAAAGTTTGGTATTTACAAAGGGAAAATTGTGGAGCTTAGTAACAGCGTTATTTTGCCCGAAGAAACCAATATGCCTGGTATTATTCAAGAGCCCGCTTATCGAGTCGTGGTTGAGTTAGACGAACAAGCTGTCAAAGCATATGGTAAAGACACCGCTTTGCGGGCTGGTATGACTTTGGATGCCGATATTGTGGTCGAAGAAAGGTCCTTGTTGCGCTGGTTATTTGACCCAGTATTTAGCATTAAAGGTCAGTTATAAGAAGTAAAAAGGGTTGATATGGAAATGGAACACGAAGGCGCGGCCAGCAAGTTAGAGTTTTGGTCACGGAAATCTTTACCTGTGATCATTCAATCGGAGGCTGCTGAGTGTGGTCTTGCGAGCCTTGCTATGGTTGCTGGATATCACGGTTACCATACTGACTTAACGCGTCTGAGACAGCGCTTTAGTATTTCAATCGAGGGCTGTACGCTGCTCGATATTATGCACTTTGCTGAAAAACTTCATTTAACCTCAAGACCACTTCGGATTGAACTTGAAGATCTTGATGCACTGCAAACTCCGGCTATTTTACATTGGAACATGAATCACTTTGTGGTACTGAAAAAGGCCAACGAAAAACGTATTGTGATCCATGATCCAGCCAGTGGTGAAAAAACCTATACGATGGAAGAGGCTTCTAAACACTTTACAGGAGTGGCACTGGAGCTGACTCCAACAAAGGAGTTCGAAAAGAAAGAGCAAAAAGCGAGTCTTAGATTTGCTGACTTCTGGAGCCGTATCACTGGCTTAAAACGTTCGTTACTGCTTATTTTTATGCTTTCTATTTTGCTGCAAGTGTTTACGCTTGCTGCACCATATTATATCCAATTGGTGATAGACGATGTCATACTAACCGGGGATACCTCATTACTTACTGTGCTTGCGGTTGGATTCTTTTTAGTACTATTGTTTGAGATAGCCACCAATGCACTGCGGGGCTTTACGTTACTGCATTTTGGCAATCAAATGAATATTCAGTTGGGAGCTAATCTCTTTCACCATTTAGTACGTCTACCCATTACCTATTTTGAAAAGCGCCATATGGGGGATGTTGTTTCACGGTTTGGCTCTCTTCAGCAAGTAAAGCAGCTACTTACAACAGGAGTAATCGAAGCCATCATTGACGGTTTAATGGCGATAATCACTCTAGCGATGATCTTCTTCTATAGCCCCATGCTATCTGCCGTCGTAGTTATCGCCGTTATTGCTTACGCGATTATCCGAATTGCTATGTATAAACCATTTCGCAATATCAGTGAGCAGGAAATTATGGCGCGCGCTGAAGAAAACTCCAACTTTATGGAAACGGTACGCGGAATTCAGACGATTAAATTGTTTGGTTCAGAGGTTAAGCGAGAAGGGCAGTGGCAAAATCGCTACGCTAGTGCGATTAACCACAATATCCGCTTGGGCAATTTTAAAATTGGTTATGACGCGATTAACCGAGCACTGTTTGGTGTTGAGAATATCATCGTCGTTTATTTAGCTGCACATCTCGTTATTGCTGGTGGATTTAGCACAGGGATGCTGTTTGCTTTTATGTCTTACAAGCGTCAATTTATGGATAAAACCGCTAACCTAATCGAGAAACTCATAGAGTTTAAAATGCTGGGTCTACATTTTGACCGCATTGCCGATATTGCTTTAACAGACAAAGAAGAGTTGCAACCTGATCAATATCGTAAACTGAATATTGAAGGCAAAATAGAGGTGAAGAATGTTTCCTTTGCGTATTCTGATGCAACACCAAATGTTATTGAAAAACTAAACTTAACAATCAATGCGGGTGAGTCAGTAGCAATCACAGGGCCTTCTGGTTGTGGTAAGTCGACGTTACTTAAGTTAATGCTGGGGCTAAATAAACCATCCAGTGGTGAAGTTTTGGTGGATGGCATATCTCTTAGCCAAGTTGGTGCAAGACAGTATCGTCAGCAGATAGCTGCGGTGATGCAAGACGATGAGCTCCTATCCGGTACTGTGGCTGATAATATTGCCTTTTTTGATTCACCAATCAATATGGAAAAAGTGGTGCATTGTGCTCAATTAGCAGCTATCCATGATGATATTAGCGATATGCCAATGGGCTATGACAGCCTGATTGGTGATATGGGGTCGAGCTTATCCGGTGGTCAAAAGCAGCGGATCATCTTGGCGCGTGCTCTGTATAAAGACCCTAAGATTCTGTTTATGGATGAAGCAACAAGCCACCTTGATACGGGGCTGGAAGAAGATATCAATGAAGCGGTATCGCGGTTGAAAATTACCCGTGTGATCATTGCGCACCGTAAAGAAACTATCGCCTCGGCTGACAGAGAAATCAAGCTCAAAAAGCCGATGCATAGTGAGGGTGAGGAGCAAACGTCAACATCTGATTCAGAATAAATAAAGCGAGCACAGAGCTCGCTTGATATGTATCTTTATGGGATCTGACAGGTGTGCTCACGGCAAGAGCGGTTACGACCTGTCCAACAGTCACCGTAGCGATCAGTGAATAAGGCTGCTGCAGGAGATTTACCACCAGCAATCTGAGGTGTCATATTCGCTGGAATAGATTTGCTGTCGTTGGAAAGCGCTTTTATACACTTTTTGTTTAGTGCTAATTTCATTTGTTGTTCCTTACTTTTGCGGTTAATAACAATCCTTTATTTCAATCCTTTTAACCCCCCAAACTCAAAGGGCGTACAAAAAAACTAGTTCTAGTTAGGGTGAATGTCAATTCTTTGTTTGTTTTGTGTTTATCTGTATTTCTTGTGTGTCAAAGTTTGAGTTTGACTGAACAAAAGGTTAACTTACCTGTAGTGAAGACAAAATTAAAAACAGAATTTGAACAAGGATAAGTATGCTAATGCCATTAGATATAGAAAAAAAAGAACTCATCCTGGCTATGGTAGAAAAGCTGGCTAAGCAGGTAGAGTCAGACCTAGAAATGCTAGACCGTAATGGTTTGCTCAGTGGTCTTGCTGGGCACTTATTGTTTTTATTTCGAGCGGCGAACTTTAATGATGCTTGGGTCGATGAGGAAAAATTTCATCTGGCGCTAGATAAGCTCCAAAACGAATTGGCGGAACAAACCCCGGAACTGAGTTCAGGGTTAGCTGGGCAGGCGTGGGTGCTTGAATATTTTAACCAGTATGACGACGAAGATTATGACCCTGAGTTGCTGGAGGAGATAGATCACTTCTTTGCAACGGCACTTGATTTTACTCCTTGGACGGGAGAAATTGAAATGGTGCTCGGCCTAGCTGGTTATTCACCCTATATCTCACGTCGCGCAAAGAGAACTAAACAAAGCACATTATTTGATCGGTTAGTGACGGGTTATGAATCGGTTGCTGTAGAGTTGAGTGATCAGCAGATCGCTTGGTCTCAGCCAAAACAATCCGTATATCGTTTCGATAAAGAAGATACGGAAAGTCATGAGTTTAATTTGGGACTAGCGCATGGCGTACCTGGCATTATTGCCGCACTTCTTCCCGCGCTTCAGGATCAAAAGGTAAAGCTGCGGGCGCAAAAACTGGTCGTTGCGGGCTGTGATTGGCTGCTTGAACAACAAAGTCATGCAGAGGATAAGAAGGCGTGCTTTGGATCATGTGCAGGAGATGGGCACCATTCTCGGTTAGGCTGGTGCTATGGTGACTTAACTATTGCGTTGACACTTGCAAGAGCTGGGCATGCGCTTGATAAGCCAAGGTATGTTGAGCAGGCATTGGAAATCGCTTTGTTTAACGTCGATAGAGATGCAACACAAGGCCATATTAACGATGCTGGACTTTGTCATGGATTTTTTGGGTTAGTCACCATTTATCAACTGCTCAACCAAATCATGCCTCATCCTAAGTTACAGGGCGCCGCTTTAACTTGGCTTGACTACGGTTTAAATCAGTACCAAGAGCGTGGATTAGAGGCCTTATATTCATATAACGGTCTGGAAAAGGCACATCAGGAAGATCATAGCTTTTTAATGGGTTATTCTGGTATCGGCCTTGCTTTAATTGGCGTGTTAGATGACAACCTAGATTGGGTTGATTGTTTGCTAATGAGTTAAGGAGTGACTATGTCAGCTAAAATATCAACAGATTCCTTTTTTGTATTAAGGACACCAAAGCTGCCGATTGAAACCTTGTTCAATCAACAAGATACTAATGCTATGCTGAGTGCCTGGCTCGCCACACCTGGTGTGGTGGAAGCCCTTTATGTTGCAAGTCCTTCGTTGCTCGAACGCTTGGAACAGTGGCGCGAAAAGCCAAACTCTAAACAAGGTAAAAAAGTTGCTTTAGCACTGCTGAGATATTTAATTCGGATGTCATCTCGTCCTACACCTTTTGGTCTTTTTTCGGGGATCCACACGGGTAAAATTGGCTCAGAAACTCGACTTGTGAGTGATAACGCAGAGCATGATTCCCGCAAAACTCGTTTAGATATGTTTCTATTGTCAGCTGTTCGCTCTCATTTAGCCGAAACGGAAGCAAAATCGGATAGTTTGTCCTATTTACCAAATCCTTCCCATTACTTCATAGCAGATCAGTGTCGTTATATAGAAACTTACCTTTCTGATGACTCGATGCAATATCGCCTAAGTGCAGTCGATAGTGATGAATACTTCATCACTATGTTGGAGCTTGCGAAGCAAAAGCTCAGCTTTTCTCAGCTAATTGAGCAATTTTGTCACCGCTATAACGAAGCTGAATATGATGAAGTTAGCGCCTATCTAGAAGAGCTCATTAGCGAAGGGGTGTTAATTCCTGATATTCCGCTACCTCTTACCGGTGATAGCCCCGACATCGCGCTAATTAAAGCACTGAAAACCATCGCGCCAGCAGAGATTTATACTAAGGTGGAGCAAGCAGTTAATGACCTTGCTATTATGGATGAAAAGGGACATGCAACGCCTGAAGAATATCAAACCATTTTTAATTACCTCTCTGAATTACCAGTAAAAGTTCAAGAAAACAAACTGTTTCAATCGGATACTTATCGCGCGTTTTTGCATTGCGAAATGTCACGACAAGAAGTTGCGAGAGTGAACAAGCAGCTGCAATTGATTGCGAGTTTGAATCGCAGCACTAAGCAGAATCCACTTGAAAATTTTATTTCTAAGTTTAACGCGCGATTTGAAGGACAATTTGTGCCTTTGGACATGGTATTGGATGATGAGTCGGGTATCAGTGTCTCAACAGAAACTGGTTATGATGCCCCTCTTGTGGGTGGTTTGCAGTTGGGTCGAGCGAATAGCGGTCAATCTAGTTCCCCTGAATATACTGAACTGGATCACATTATTGAGCAGGCAGTTACATTGCCAAGCAATTTAGGTACAAGCTGTGTGGCTCTTACCAGTAGTGAGTTGAAACAAAGAGTTAAGGATAAAGTAGAACTTAACTTGCCACGTTCAATGGCTGTAATGTTGAGTTTATTTGAGGACGAAAAGTCTAATCCCGTATTTAAGTTCAACGGTTGTTACGGGCCGTCTGCGGCCAATCTTTTGGGTCGCTTCTGTCACCTTGATGAAACATTAAAAGAATCGGTTATTCATCATTTAGAGCAAGAACATAGTCACAGTGAAGACGTTATCTTCGCTGAAATTGTACATATGCCCGAAGGAAGACCCGGTAACGTAATTGCGAGGCCACATTTACGACAATACGAAATCGTCTTCATGGCGGACAGTTCACTTGACCCTGAATACCAGATCCCGCTAAGTGATTTATACGTTTGGGTCGAAAGCCAGCAGGTTAAACTCTGGAGTAAGCGGTTAGATAAGCGCATTATTCCTCGCTTATCCAGTGCGCATAACTTCTCTGCCAGAAGCTTGAGTGCTTATAAATTCCTTTGTATGTTGCAACATCAAGAAAGTGAAACGCCCAAGTTTTCACTGCCCTCGAGCTTAAGAAACGCAACCTATGTACCACGTATCATGTTAGATAACCTGATTCTGCATGAGAAAACATGGCGTATTGAGCGCAAAGAGCTTGAGGCGTTGCTGGTTAATCAGAGCATCGAAGAAAATAAGCTTCAACAACTCAAAGATAAGTATTTGTTAGACGATTGGGTGAGCTTTGCTGCAGGTGATAATGTGCTAACTTTGAGTTTGAGCCAAAGTGCGATGGTAGAAGTTTTGTTGATGGAAACCAAAGGCCGTCATACGGTTGAGCTCAGTGAAGTGTTGGCATCTCAATTTGCACCACGAGTAACAGATACACAGGGTCGTCATTATACTAATGAAATCATTGTTCCTTTACTTAATGAGAGTGCAGCTTCTCACACGCACTACATTGAAAAGCCGTTAGAAAATATTACGGCTACACCAATCTCTCGGCGTTTTAGTGCTGGTTCCGAGTGGCTTAGCTTAAAAATATATTCAGGTAATACTATTGTTGAGCAGCTGCTTTATGAGCAGTTATTGCCGCTTATTGAGGAAAATAGCGCATTATTCGATAAGTGGTTCTTTATTCGTTATGGCGATCCTGACTGGCATCTACGCTTACGCTTCCAAGGCAAGCCAGAAGTACTTTGTGGAGAGCTATTGCCGAAACTTAATCAGCTGTTGTCACCTATGATAGAGAGCTCTCAGCTACATAAAGTTGAATTAATGACTTATGAGCGAGAGGTTGAGCGTTACGGCGGTCCGCAGTCTATGGCTTTGATTGAAAGCTTATTTATGTTTGACAGTGAGCTTATTGCAAAAAGTTGCCAGCTTGTCGCAGAGTTTGGTGAAGATGTCCGTTGGCGCGTCGCGTTAGCTTTTACTAATCGATTGCTAACGTTATTTAGCTATGATGCTGAACAAAAGCTATCGCTAATCTCTTCATTGCGCGCAGGGTTTGGTAAAGAATTTAATGAGAGTAGTGCGCTGAGAAAGCAGCTCGGCAATCGTTATCGCGATCACCAAACTCAGCTCGATGATGACTTTACCAAGCTTAATATTGCGAGCTTAGCGCAATGTGATGAGGCTCAGCAAGCTATACTTGCACTGTTAGAAGGTTGGCAAATGCAGGCTGAGCCAGTGGTGAAGGAAATTCTGACGTTAGAAAAGTCAGGTTCGCTTAACCTGAGTACACAATCATTGCTGGGCTCTCTTTTACACATGCATAACAACCGTATGTTTAAAGCCTATGGTCGAGAGCAAGAATTTGTTATTCATGATATGTTGAGACGAAAATACTTTTCTGAATCTAAAGCCTTGTAGAGTATGAAAAGGTTGGCTTGATTGCCAACCTTTTTCATTTATGAGCTATGCTGATGCTTTATTTTGCATTTTTTCACCAGCAAGCTGTGGCAGTACTCGCTCAATGAATTGTTGAAGTGGTTTAACGTGCGCTTCTATGTCAGTCCAATCCGCTTCTAAGTCCTCAATAATATGATGAGTTTCTATCACCTCACCTTGATAGCAAAGTTCAATGATGGGGTGTAAGAATTTACTTAATTCCGCGTCAGTCGCGTTGTCTTTATGCACCCGAACCTGGTTGAACGGGTCACCTTCAATTGGCGCACCAAAATCTAATGCTATCTGCAAATGATAGTGATCACCTAGGTGAGCATGGAGGTATGGACTCGGTAGGTGCTTGTAATACTGGGCCATACCGGTCTCAGATACTGTGACGGCATCCACCATAAAGCCATGTTGCTGCCATAGCGCGCTAGTCTCATTGATACGGCTGAGGATTGCGCTGCTAATTGCTTCTGGTGTGCCAAGGTGTTGATCGCATGCAAGCGCGGTATCGTGATGTTTTTGCTTTAACATCTCGACTAAAGCGCGGCTATTGTATCTAAAACCATGAATAAAGCCTGAAGTTGACTTACGATATTTGGTGGATTGAGTGAGCGTGCCTGCAAAGTAAAGACCTTTCACATTAATGGATTCAAAGCTGCAATCTAGAGACGGGAAGCGGCCCTCAATCATTAAATCGGGTTTTGCGCTATCGGCAAAAACGCTGCTATCCATGGCAAACCCTGTACAACAAATGATCTCGTCATACTCTATGGTTTCTTGCTCTCCATTTGCGTGGGCATAACTAAAGTGCACGATAAAGCGGTCGTCTCGTTTCTCAATTAACTTAATGTCGGCGTCTAAGATAGCATTTTGAGATTTAAGCTGATAAGTATCTAAAATATTATTGTTTACGGCACGTAGGTCGCCAACATAGTGCGTCTTCCATGCCATATCTAAAGGATTTGGACTACAAACATGGATTAGACTTGTAGCAGGAATAAGGTGATCAGCCGTTTCGAAAGCGGAGTTTCCTTTACCGAGAATAAGTACGCGCTTGTTTGCAAACGGGGCCAAATCAATATTTAAGTCAGAGTATTGCGTCACTAACTCAATTCCCTCGATCTTTGGAATATAAGGTTTAGGGACGCCTGTACTAACGATAACGCGAGACGCTTCATATTGATCATTACTTGTTGTAGTTACTACAAAGTGCCCAGCAATTTTTTCGATGGACTTAACATGTTGGTTATAAGCAACATTTAGCTGATTTTGGTCGACATAATGATTGAGATATTTGACTAAATTATCTGCACTTGGGAAAAAGTTTTGGTCAAAGCTTGAAAAGTTTAGGCTGTAGTCATCAGTTAAAATTGAGTTCCAGTCGTGTCGTAAGTTGAACTCAGGGTTTGTCGAACCAGTATATACTTTATTAATTGAAATCAGTTTTCGGTGAATTGGGAATGTTTCGAAAAAACATCCTGCGCGCTGGCCTGACTCCAACATAAGGTAGGACAAGTCATTTTGTTTTAGATGATAAGCAGTTTGGACCCCCGCAGGGCCTGCGCCAATAATAAGATAATCAAGCATGTTCGTTGTTCCTTGTTGGTGTTGGTGCTGCAACAACTACTCTGACAGGGTAAGGTTCCCCGCTTTCCCTATTGCAGTTATGATATTAATTTGTTGTGTAATTGTTGTTTTAAAATGTGTATTAATTGTGTATTTGCAATGTTTTTTTACCAATGGTGGGATGACTGGTTCACCTTAAGTACGCAACCTGTGCATGAAGATTTATACTGACTGAGACACAATCAACGGAAATAAAAATGATGAAAAAATTCGGGCTCGCCATATTGGCGGTATTCAGCACGCTATCTTGGGCTAATGAAAAATTAAATGAAGAACTCTCGGTGTTTACACCTTATCTCGGTACTTGGCAATCGGACTTTGATGTAGCTACAGGTAAACCAAAGATGCAGGATGTGAGTCACTGGGAGCGGGCTTTAAATGGCACGGCTGTTCGTACCTTACATTCAATCAACGATGGCATGTACGGCGGAGAGTCATTAATTTTCTGGGATAAAAGTAAAAACAGTCTAGTGTTTTACTATTTTACGACGGCAGGGTTTTACACCCAAGGAACGATGGAAGTCCTGAGCCAGACCGAGTTTGTGGCATACGAAGATGTCATTAATAACAAAGATGGCATTACAAAGGTGAAATCAACCAGTAAATTTGAGAGTGGTCAATTTACGGTGTCAACACAATATTTGAAAAACGGCGAGTGGACTCAACCTGAGTCGCGTGTTTACACGAAAAGTGAGAAAGAGGTTAAATTTAAGTAAGCCTTAAAGTGCCTCCAATGAGGCACTGAACTGTGATATTTACTCTTGATTAGTAAATATCAGGGCAAGTGTGGCGACCACACGTATTGGCAACACAATGCGTTAGCCTGTCTTGGCTGAAGCGAAGCGCGCCGCCTGCAATTTGTGGAGTCATTACTGCAGGTACTGTTTGTTTGTCAGCAGATAGGGCTTTGATTTTCTTTTTGTTTAACGATAATTTCATTTCAGTATTCCTTCTAAACTAGATGCTCAGATTGAGCTACAAAAGTGGATTAACGCGAACTAATTTGTTTCGATTTTTTCGAACAAAAAAGAAACACAATTGCCAAGCTAAAACATATTGCTTACTTTTTCAACATTTTGCTTTCGAATGATTATGTGATGGGATATTTGGCAACAATGAAAACGCCAAGTACCTAATAAAGTACTCAGCGTTAAAAACCAGTTAGGCCTACTTTTTGTCTAAACTTAGCGATCTTCCCTTGCGCTCGGAGCCTAACCGAGCTGCCCTAAGTGCAAGTACGTTGCTTAGTGAAGTATTGAAGGTCACCCAATTGCCGTTTTCAAGCTGTGCTTCGATAACAAAACCCGGAATGGCGGTAAAAGCGTCGAGCTTTGCTCCAGATAGCTGTTTTGCGGCAACGACGGGAATGCGAAATTCAATTCCGGCTTGTGCTAATTTAGGTAGCTCTTGATTGCCCAAAATAGCCACGAATCGTTGCCAATCAGCTTCACGTTGCGCTTGTAACTTAGCCGTAAAATATCCGCTAGACTGGCTGTATATACGACCGGCTTGGTAGGGTAATTCCCACTCGGCATGGTGCCATGCACGCTCTGCAAGGGCCAATAGCCTTGGATAAAGCATGTATTCGGCTTGTGCATCACTGCGCAGCATTTCACTCCATAAGTGCCCTTGGAGCCCGGCAAACTTAACCCCTTTGTTTAGTGATGAGTCGCTGTCGTTGGCTATGTAGGCGTGGTTATTGGTATTTTTCCAGATCTCTGCATGCGCAGGAAGGTTGTCTGGCATAAATTCAAACATCTTCTTGCTTTCGATAGCACGGCTTGCCCAGTGATTACCACGCTCTTCTGGGTGAGATTGATATGGAAAGTCAAAGTAGGTTACATCAGGGCTAGACAAGACCACCTGCCAGCCCTGATTGGCGAAGCGATGCGCGACCGCGTGCCCGTTTTCGCTTAATGTCGCCCAAGCATTGCTCTGTACGTTTGCTGGCATATTTGCAGCACGTACATCACCTAAACCGTCGCTCCACCCTGCAACCTGTATTCCTTTCTTATCTAGCAGCTTTGCGATCCGTTCAATGAAGTAACCGTTAAAGTTGGTAAAATCTTTCACGCTTGAGCGCAATTTTTTACAAGCCGGCGATTCTAGCCAAGCACCTGCGGTTTCATCTGCACCTATATGGTAAGTGTTGAGTGGTACACCTGCACGGTCATGCAGCACTTTTACTTCGCTTAATACTTTGTCGATAAAGGTATAAGTGTTTGCAATACAGACATTTAGCGTGTTGTCGTTGTAATGCTGAATGGAGCTGTAACGCGTCTTGTCAGCAGCTTCTACTAATCGATATTGCTGCGCATCCTCTGGTTTGCCTTGTGCCATCAGCTTTTTATATCGCGCCTCCATGGCGATGATTGCAGCGCGTGAGTGACCAGGCATATCTAATGAGGGTAACACCTCGATATGATGCGCCTTGCCATAGCGCAGGATCTCAATATAATCCTCTGCAGAGTAAAAGCCATTCACTTGCGCGTTTTTATCATTCCCAGCGCCTAATTGCGGCAATAGGCAGCGAGTTTCGGTCAAATCAAAGCAGCGATAAGCACCGACTGAGGTGAGTTCATCAAGACCGTCGATGGCTAAGCGCCAACCTTCATCATCCGCTAAATGGAGGTGCAATTTATTTAGTTTATACGCTGCCATCTGTTCAATGGTTTGTAAAATAAAGGCTTTGGAGCGGAAGTTGCGGGCAACATCGACGTGTAAACCACGAAAGTCATACCTTGGTGTATCAATAATATCCACCATGGGAATACTCAAATCATTAATATCCAACAGTCCTGCAAGGCTTTGTAGCGCATAAAATGCAGCGGCGCTGTTATTGGCTTGGATTGAGATATTATTTTCGGCGACCGTCAGTTGATAATGTGGACTTGATTGCTTATTTGACTTTACAGCGACATTAACTACAAGCCCGTCCTTGGTGCTTTTTACCCCAAGGGTATTGAGTCGCTGTTGTGCCATGGCGATAGCATCAGCTGAAATACCTGAAAGTTGCAGATTAATACCGGCTGCTAGATTGAGTCGTTTATCGGACAGCACTGTCAGTTGTTTAGGTTTTGGTATCAGCCCAATTGCAGCATCAAGTGTTGGCTGCACTTGATGTTGATATAAGTATTCGCTGCCCATCCACGGGGTGTCATCTTTACTGCTGGTTTGCAGCTGGTTGAGCGTATCAAATGGCGTCAGATAAGGTTGTAGCTCAAGTCCTGTGTCGTTATCGCGCTGGGTTTGCGTGCTTTTGATCACTTGTGGGGTGAGCTTAAGCTGCGCGTCCGTTACAACATAATTTGGCATAAACTCCGAGCGTGTAACCTGAGAGTCCTTGGTATAAAAGCGCACGGTAGTGGGAGTACTTGAAAACCCACTAAACCCTGCTGCAGGCGTGATTTTGTGAATATCACCATTGATATGGGTGATGGCAAAGTTATCGCCCTCAACATGGTAAATCGGCATCAGTTGGCTAAAAAAGATAGCAAAGTCATTATTTGCCTTGGTATTTTCTGTAGCTACGCTAAAACTCAGCTCTGAGTAATAACACTTTTGCTGTGCCTTGGGGCAGGTGCTTGGCTTGCTATCAAGCAAGGTGTACTTTACATCAAGATTTTGGCCCAACCAGTTTACAGCGGTTTGGTCGAGCGCATAAAGGGGTGACGACACCCCAAAAAGTAGGGCCATAAGCCGATTAAACTTCATTGGCTAGTTCCTTGTTATCATGGTTAATTTTATTGTGTTGAAACAATCCGTATGCCCCTAAAAGTGGCGCGTGATTTAAGGTGCTTGGAATGACACGAACGGATTGATATAAAGCATTGCCAAGCAACTGCTGCATCTTGGCTTCAAGTGCAGCGTTAAAATAGTCATATGAATGCGTCACGGAGCCGCCAAGTACAATGACATCTGGATTCAGCACCATGACTACTTGCGCGAGTGCATGACCAACGTGACTGCCAAAAGTCTCAAATTGTTGTAGTGCAAATGGGTCGCCACTGCGTGCTTGTTCGGCCAACCACCTCCCTTCAATTCCTTGTCGCCCAAAGAACTGTCCTGACGCATAATCTTCAATAATTCCATCAAGATAGCTTAAATTTCCTAGCTCTCCTGCAGCACTATGGTTACCCGTATATAAATTACCGTTAAACACAAAACCGGCACCAATGCCTGTGCCAAGGCATACGCCAATTAGGTTGTTGGCATGGTGGCCACCATATAAGTATTCACCAAATGCAAAGCAGTTTGCGTCATTATGGACAACAACGGGCAATGAAAAGTGCTGTTCTAACAACCGTTTCAGAGGCACATTTTGCCAATGAGGAATATTTTGTGTTGTCAGCACGGTGCCGCTGCACACATCTAGTGTGCTTGGTACGCCAATCGCAATACCAGTTGTTTCGGTCGTTAGGTTTTCTTCGATTAAACGGATAACAAAGGCATTAACTTGGTCTAAGTTGGCCTGACTAGGCACCGCATACTGGCGTACCTGCTCGACCTGAGTGTGCACAACCGAAGCTACAAGCGCTTTGGTGCCTCCCAAGTCAATACATAACAAAGAGTGATTCATCGTAATTTAACTATTTTCATTTAGAGGTTGAGACAGCGTCTTTTGACTATTGCCAAAAGTTTTATTTTTAATCAAAGGATTAGCCCATACACCAACACTCAGAATATAGCTAAGTGGCAGTAGTAACAGCAGGGCAGCAAGTTGTAAGTTGTTACTCAATTCAGCCGCAAAACCTATGATGGGAGACATAAAAGCACCGCCAATGATCCCGGTACATAAAATCCCTGTGATTGCGCCATGGCCGGTTTTGAATGAATTTAATGCCAGAGCAAAGATGACCGACCACATAATGGAGAGGAAGAATCCCACAATTGGAAAAGCAATAAGCGCCACCGTAGTGCTACCGAATAACGCACTTAGGAGCGCGATAGCGGCGCCGGAGCTGAATAAAATCAGAAGCTTTTGCGCATCAATGAGTTTAAGTAGTGCCAGTCCAAGTAAACAGCCTAAGGTTAGGCATAACCAGAATTCGCTCACCACTTTTGCGCCTTCGGTGGCTGGGTCTAGGCCATGATATTGCTGTAAAAACACGGAAATAAGGTTTGCGACGCCTTGTTCTAGCGCAACATAAGCGGCGATGGCGGCAAAAAATTTCAATACGGTTCTATCTTTAAAAAAACCGATACTTTGTGACCAGCTCAGCTGCTGCTTTTTCTGCTCCGGTACCGCGTTAAATGGTGTAAATTGCGAGAGTAATAGCATCACGACGCTTAGGATTGCGAATACCGCATAGATACTTAGCCAGGTTTTATCTGCTGGGATAACACCAGACAGCGCTCCGCCAAATCCCTCTGCGGTGGTGACTTGAGACTGTAGTTTGCTATACACCAGAGGCGCGAGTGTTGCTGCAGCACCAAACATCAACTGCGCAAACACCGAAAGCACGGCAAAGTGTTCTGAACCACCGCTAGCGCGTAATAGTGGATTGATAGCCACTTGCAGTAGTGCCATGGCACAGCCGAGCATAAACAACGCAACCATGGCAATGGCAAACGTTGGCATTAGCACAAAGGTCGTTGCGCCAATTGCAGCAAGGGTAAATGCGAGCTGCATAACGGTTTTTTCTCCAAAACGCTGAACTAGCAGTCCCGCCGGAATGGACATCACACCGTAAGCGATAAAAAAGGCGAACGGGAAAAACCCCGCAAGCGTTAGACCTATGTTGTAACTTTCTATTAATGCTGGAAAAATCGCGCCTAAAATATTGGTGATAAAGGACACCGTAAAAAAGGTTGCCAATACTAAGGCAATCACTAGGTAGCTTTTTTTCATGTTGTATTTCCACCTTCATTAGAGAGCGGGTGATGGCGTGGCGATCTCGCTTGTGGGCAGACAAACAAAAAGATCAAGGGGAATCTCACCACCACCCGCAATTGGGTTATGCACGGAACGCTTGTGCTCGCTGTAATTGTTCCAGTACCGTTGTATGGGCAGTAAAATGCTCATCACTAAGCTTCGTTAGATAGGCCTTGGCCGCCTGTTCGATATGCTGTGGTGCTTGATCAAAGGGCATTTGGCAGGTGCTATCGCGATGATCCATGCCGCCAAGTAAACAATACCAACTGGGACGAATGTAGGGTGAGTGCTTCCTGTGTTGGTTGAGCCAAGCATCAAAATCACCACCGCTACGCCAGTGTGTGAGCAGCTCATCGAGCTCGTTTAAGCTCAGTGCCGCGACTTTTGCATCTTGCCAATACGGTGAATCTGCGCGCTTGCTGGTGGCGTAATGTGCCAGTACATACTCTTTAATACCGAGCACCAGCTCTGACAGTTGTTGATTGATGGCTTGTGCCTCGAGCTGTTGCGAAAGCAGCCTATTTAATAACTCAATGCTATAACCTGTGACCATCAGCGCAGTGGCTTCGAGTGGTTCAATAAAGCTCTGTGCGAGGCCAATAGCAAACACATTGCCTTCAACACTGCGTGCCATCATGCCCACTTTCATGGTGAGATGTTTGGCTTGTCCTTTATCGAGTTGCGCGGCTTGGCGCAGTTGAGCTTCAGCCTCTTCGGGAGTGGTATGTGCGCTGCTGTACACGTAACCATGTCCGGTTCTGCCTTGTAGCGGGATCTGCCAGCGCCAGCCGCACGGCATCGCGATAGCAGAAGTACTTGAAGGTAGCGGGTTGATTTTAGCGCCGGCAATCGCGACAGCTGAATCATTGAGTAACTGATCTGCAAAGGAAATAAAGGGCACTTCGAGCGTTTTCTCTATCAGTAGGGCGTTAAACCCTGAGGCATCGACGTAAAAATCGCTTTTCACCTGCTCACCTGACTCAAGTGTCAGTGCAATAATTTCTTTGGCGTGATGCTGTACGCTACTTACCGTACTTTGAATATGTTTTACGCCTCGCGCTAAGCTATATGCCCTTAACCAATCCGCGAGTTTTTGCGCATCAAAGTGATAGCCGTACTCAAGCGCCCTTGGTAATGGACGCTGTGGCTGAGGTGCTTGTTGCTTGTCGGCCAGCACTGCGGCTAAGAAGTAATGTTCGGGCTTATCTATATATTCGCTACCACGACGTCTGGCGTTGGCGTTGACAAAGTAAACTTCCGCTGTTTTTGCATCCATTTCAGAGAAGAAGGGATGGAAATAGCTGCCATTGTCGCCATTCCAGTTATCAAAATAGATCCCGGTTTTATAGCTTGCTTGGCATGCGGGCATCCAATCGCGTTCTTTCACACCAAGGCTTTGCATAAAAAGCTGCAAATGTGGCGTTGAGCCTTCGCCAACGCCAATTCTGCCAATACTCGATGACTCAATCACCGTGACCGATAAATTGGGTTGATGCTTAGCAAGGTAGGCTGCGCACATCCAACCGGCGGTACCGCCACCAAGGATGGTGAGTGACTGTATTGTTTTCATAGGCAAATGAGTTTTCATAGGCAAATGACCCCAGCCGCAAGCGACTGGGGCTCCGAGGTTAGAACTTATAGCTGACGCCAAGGTAATAACGCGTACCAAATTCAATGGTGTTCTGCGTTAAGTTGTAGTTGGTGTCGTAAGATTGAATAACCTCATTGGTCAGGTTTACACCCTCTAAGCTGACATCCAGATTTTCCATTGCATGCCACACCAAAGATGCATCCCATTGTTGGTAGCTATCGTTGCGCACCGCTTGTGCTGCACCGACGCCAATCCATTCACTACGCCAGTTATAAGCGATACGTGCACTGAACTGCTCGTTTTCGAAAAATAGCGAGCCATTGAATGAGTTTTCAGATACTCCCGGCACCATTTCTTTTGCATTATCTGGTGTGGTGGTTTCACTATCCACGTAGGTGTAGTTAGTAATAAAGCCAAAGCCATTATCAAAGCTATGTTGAAGCTGCAGTTCTATCCCTGTTACGTCACCGTCTCCGTTACTACGTGGGCGTGTGACTCGGCATTGATCATACTTAGAAGGGTCGGTACCGCATCCGTCTACATATTCAATCGCTTCAGTAGAAAAGACAACGTTGTCAATTTTCTTCACAAAAACGGCTGCTGAGAACAAGGAAGCTTCGGTAAAGTAATATTCGACACCAATATCTGCTTGGTCAGCTTCATATGGTTTAAGATTCGGGTTACCACCGGTGGCAGAACCAAAGTTGGCATCAATCGCTAGACCTGGTTTTAAGTCGTTATAATTAACTCGAGACATAACGCTAGATGCGGCCGCACGGATGATAATATCGTCGCTGTAGTCATAAGCGAAGTTGATGCTCGGTAGCCAGTTGTCGTAGTCAACCGTTTCATCGAAGGCCGTGTTATCAACATAGCCGCTGGACTGTTGTTCTGTATCCACATAGCGTAAGCCGATATTACCGCGGAAGTTTTCACCGCTGAATTCACTTTGCACATAGATAGCGAGCATATCTTCTTCGACATTGTAGGTTTTACCAAAATCTTGCTGCTCGATTAATTCACCCGCCTCATATTTGCCAGTGATAAAATCCCACCACTTATCTTCATCTAGCTTGGCGTATGAATTAAGAATATGCCCGCCCGTTTGCGAATGAAGATTGGTAAAAATACCATCACTCCAGTTAGCTAAGCTATTACCATCAGGGACAAAACCAACAACATCCGCTGGATTTCTTTGTATTGCGATACGTGCAAATTCGTTTTTATTAACCTTCACACCCGCTTTGATATTCTTGAAGTAATCATGCTCTAGCATCCACTTGATATCGGCTTGTGCATAACTCACTTCATGCTCTTGGACCGTAGTTTGGAAGTTTGATTCCTGAGCAAATTTGAGCTGTGAGGCATCGGTTGGGTCTAGCGAATCAAACCAAATTTGATAAGGACCTGTGGCATCGTAAGTAAAGCCGCCATCAGTACTATTTTGACCATTAGGGAAGGCAGGATCCCCAATTTTTCCACCCTCATCCGTTGCCGGGATCCACCAACTTGAGGAACCAAACTGTGTACCACCATCAGATGTTGAGCGACCAATAACACCGCTAATCTCGAAAGTATCACCGACGTATTTACCACTGAAGTTTAAGGCATCGACTTTCATGTTTACGGCGTTACGAACAGTGGGGTTGTATATAATGTTCGCGTAAGCTGGCAAAATACGCGCACGCTGTGTACCGCCCGCTGCGTTGTTTTGTACATCAACAGCACCTGCACCACGGGCACTTACGGTAAGAAAGTTATGGTTTACATGTGGATTGTCAAACTCAAAGCGAAAGTAGTCTACTGTAAACTCGGTGTTATCGCTTGGTGCAAATTGCGCGGTAAGTTGCGCGCTGGTGCGCTCGCGCTCAGCTCTGAATGCTTGCGAGCCGATAGCCCAAGCGCCCACTGTAGATGCTTGTCCCGTGTCTTGATCCGCCGCAAAATATTCATAGTAGCCACCAATGGACTCAATAACGTGACGGCCTGAAGTCAGGTTCTCAACAGAATATGCTGCGAGCACACCAAATTTTTCATCGTCACTCTTCCAACTACCTAAAAACGATCCGCTTAAGTCATTTTCATCATACAAGGTAGAGCGGCCCATTTCTGCCGACACCATGTAAGTGTGTGCATCTAAGTCCAGTGGTTTACGCGTGACAAGATTCACTGTACCACCCAGCGCACCTTCTTCAAGGTTTGCTTCAGGCGTTTTGTAGACGTTAACTGCCGATACTTGCTCTGCTGATAACAGCTCCATGTTAAAAGTACGCGTCGATGGACCCAAATCATACCAATCGGTACTGGCGACCGATTGGCCATTCAATAAGATGCGCGATTGCTCGGGCGCGGTACCACGGATTGTAACACCACTTACTTCACCATATTTACGGTCGACTGTAACCCCAGAAATACGCTGTAGCGCATCACCAATGTTTTTGTCGGGAAACTTACCAATATCTTCCGAGGTGATAGCATCAACAATACCATCTGCAAAGCGCTTGGTGTTCATTGAAGCTTCAAGCGAGCGGCGAATGCCTCTTACTTCAATTACTTCGACATTTTCTTTTGCGCTTTGTTCTTCGGCTAATGCTGATGGTGCAGCGGTGAGTAAAAGGGGTGATAAGGTACTTGCTGTCACGATGGCGGCAAGTTTATTCAATTTAAATTGCTTCAACTTAGTTGTTTTCATTGTTCTGCCCATTGTTCCTATTTGTTGTTGGCAGAAGCTAGGGTATCGCCTTGGGTGTTTTTTAAGCGGTATATTTCTATCTACTAATGATACTTTTCACGCTTAAATGAGAGTAATTTGACAAAAATACTTCACTGCACTTCAGGCTGTCGCTATATTTCGATAGATTAATATTGGTTGGTGATTGAATTTGCATGATATGCAACTAGGTGTAACGAGTAGTTGTTTTAAAGTTTATAACATGCCGATTTTAAATAAGTTTATTAATGTAAAAGGAAATTGCTATGCGCGCGATGTACGAGAAAGTACTACCATCTCCTGGATGTTCATGGCGTTATTGCCTGTATCAATTGCCCGAAATTCCCTTTAATTGGCACTATCATCCGGAATATGAGATCTGTTTGACGCTCAACAGTGTCGGTGTATGTCACGTGGGTGATCATATCGCCCCTTACGAAGACTTAGATTTGGTTATCCTAGGCCCTGACTTACCACATACTTGGCAGTCAAAACCGAATCCGGATCACTCCGCTCACGTTGTCCATGTTGCACAAATACCTGCGCACTGGTTGGAATCTTTAGTGGCTCAGCATCCTGAATTACACGGCTTATCTGAATTGTTAAATGCAGCGCGCCGAGGCGTCAAATTTCCTGTGGAAGTCGCACGGCAAGCGAAAAAGTGGTTTGAGCAAATCGCGGATGCCGAGCCGTTAATGCGCTTTGTGCTTTTGCTTGAAATGTTAACGCGGATGACGACATCGAACTATCAACATTTAGCCAGTAACGGCTTTCGCTTTGACGCCCGCCATGACCCCGCGAAAGACAAGTTCGACCGGGTTATTGCCTATATCTATGATAATTACACCGACAAATTAAGCGCCGATGAGCTTGCACAGCAAGTGCACATGAGCACCAATCACTTTCACCGTTTCTTTAAAAAGCGCACGGAGCGAACTGTGACGGAATTTATCAATCAGCTGCGTATTGCCAAGGCCTGTAAACTATTAATTAGCTCTGCCTCTCCCATTAGTGTGATATCGGATCAATGTGGTTTTAATAATATTTCTAATTTTAATCGTCGTTTTCAAGCATTGAAGGCGTGTACGCCCAGTGAGTTTCGCGCACGGCTGCACCAAAAGGCATTGTATTGATCTGGACGTGAGCCTGTTTATTGTGCTTTTTAATCAAAACTTCAATTCAAACAGTGAATATTTCGTAATGCTATGATATTCATGCTTATTCCTAAATATTCAACTTGGTATTTATCAAAGAATTGCCAAGAATGTGCCGGGTCGCAACAACAATAAACGAGGATGACGGTGATGACACTAGGACACTTTATTAAACAGATCCGCACACAAAAAGGCTTAAGCCAACCCCAGCTAGCTGAGCAAATGTGTGTTGAGCAAAGCTATTTATCTAAACTAGAAAACGACAAATCCGTGCCTTCTAACGAGGTATTTAGAAAGTTACTGACGGCGCTGAATTTATCCTTAGATGAGTGTATGCAAACCCTTTCAACACAAGGAAAGCGTGAAGAACTAAGCCAAATACCGGACATCGAATATTGGTATAAGCAACATCAACAATCAAAACAAAAGCAATATAAGCAACTTGCGATATTAGCTATTTTGCTAGTATCTCTCGGTGTCGGGTTATTTTGGAGTGGCTACAAACAGATATTTTTTAGTGAAAAACTGTTTGAATATGAATCTCAAGGTGTATTGCAAGCCGGTGAGCCCGTTGAGTTATATAGAAAGTGGCGCTTTCTCCTTGTCCCTCATAGTAGGAATAGCGATATTGGATTTGTGGAGCAAGTTAAGCTTGCCATGGCGAAACGTTTAGACAAAAAAACGGTATTTTTTTCAGACTATAAAGGGAGCGCTTATACCGAATCGGTAACCGATGGTAGAAGGCATTATCGTTTTCAAGGCCCTAAATTTAGTGAGCGTGTAGAAAACGCCTGGCTGCAATTTGTTGGCTTATTGTGTCTCTCCGCTGGGGTTATGCTAACTTTAGTAGGTAAGCGGTTAGTTAAACCTTAGATTATCAATATAGGTGTAAGATGCAAAAACGATTATTTTTTGGTATTGGCATGGATGACGACACTCGAGCGCATATTGGCCAATGGCTGGTGGATAGTGTGAGCGCGAGTAAAGCCAATACTCAGCCGAATAATTGGCATCTTACACTGGCGTTTCTTGCTATGGTGGAGGAGTCACAAGTAGCTGAGCTTTGTGATTTTGCTAGTAGTTTATCGGTGCCTAAATTTACACTCACCTTTGGTGACTATGGCTACTGGCAGCACAATGGCATTTTTTACTTAAAGCCCGAACACAAACCACAAGCTTTGCTTGATTTAGCCAATCCATTGCGTGCTTTTGGAGAAAAATGTGACCTCTATCACAATCCGCATCCATTCTCACCACATATCACGCTATTTCGAAATTGTAAGCCAGAACCGACTATCGATAAGCCAATTGCGCCTTTCTCACTCACGGTAAAGAAGTTCTACTTATACCACTCTCACCGCAATGAAAATGGCCTGATTTATGAGCCAATAGCGTCTTTCTTCTTGAGCTGAAATGTCTATTTTGAATGCTTTTTCCAAATAGAATAGAGTGTACTGCTAAGTAAACAGCTAAATAGCAAGACAAAGATATAATTTGGCACGCCGTTATAAAGATATAACGAGAGGTTAGTTGCTAATAATAGTAATAATGCAATGTACTTCATTCAGTTTAGTTCCTATATTCTTCAAAGCTTTATTGAGAACTAATGTTTGATACATCCCCTGTTATGCCCGTTTGTAGCAGGCCTTAGCTTTTCTTAGAGTAAAAGGGTTCGAGTAGATAACTGGCTAATCCATAGGCGCAGCCGAATCCGATAGCAACAATTGGTAGCATTTGTATTTCACTAGCACCAAGCCAACTGCCAAAAATAAACACCAATGACACAACAGAAACTAGGCATATTGTTATCTTTGCGAGCACAATTAATATATGCTGCTTCAAAGGTAAGTCGCACTTTTCCTTCCATCTCTCTTGCAGTACTACGTAAATAAAAACGAAAAACACAGGTAACAGAGACTCAATAAACTCAAACATGATTTCGTGTCCTACTAAGTAGGTCAGATCCAGAACACGGAGCTGACCGATAGGTGAAGCGTATTTATTGTAAAGCTTCTTCGCTAATCCACCCAAAGCTGCGCCAACTAGAAAGGCAGCAACAAATCCAGCGCCATTAACTTGGTCTGTTACCAGACTGTATCTGTAGCGACTAGAGCGTCATGACAGAGAGGTCTTGCTGGAAATACAAGAGGTGTAGTTATGACTGCCATCCGTATTCGCCAGAGACTCACTCAATAAACCAACATATCCTAGATGTGACTTGGTCAAGTTAGCATAAAAACTCACAAGTTCAAAAACCAAGAAAATAAAATTTATTCAATAATATTAGTGTATTATGTTTATATGTTATAGAGGGATAACAACTCAGTTTGCCAATCGTTATAATTGTTTGTTAGCTATGTAGCCAACGCTTTAGCTTTTTAACCAAAGTTTCAAACCAAGTCAGTTGATAGCGTTTGTATTTCTCGCACTTGAGGAATAGCTTTTTGGTGGCTTCGTTTCGTGCTGGGCTAATATGTAGACGGCTACACTCTTTACTTGCGTTGTGCCAATCTTGTGCGCTGACGGCTTTAATTAAATTAGGAAAGGCCAAAAATAACTTACTGGTACCAAGGTTATAAGCCATATCCAACAGCGCAATCTTAGCGGGTGTTGGTAATAGCTGATAAGGGATGCTGCCAGTTTCTTGTTTGGCGAGAAAATGAATGAGGTACTGTTCAAACTCTTTGATTTGCTCTACAAGGTATTTTTTAGATGCCTTTGGTGGCAAGGTAAGCTCGGTATATTGCGCATACCAAGAAGCTTTATAGCCGCTGGGTTTTCCCTTAATGTTACGGTATTCATCGCGCTTTTGTTGTAGGGTGGCAGAGCGTTTGGAACGCCTATCTCGCATCGGTAATTGGCAAAATTGTTCAACACTTTGCATATGAAAACCAACACCAATCGTCGGATTGGCATTCACATCTAAGTACAAGTGCAGTACCTCACCCTCAAATTGCAATAAGTGCTGTATTACTCTTTGGTAGAATTTATCGGTGTCGTTGAACAACTAGGTACCTCAGTGATCACTGCTTTTTCGTTCGTGGTATAGCACTGTTTTAGTATAGAACAGTAGCAGGCCTCTGCCTTAAAAACCGACTTATGGGCATCAATTTTGTCCCATAATCCACGATTAAAATTGCTTTTTGGCATGGTAAAAATGTTGAAAGTGTCGCCATCTGCCAGCAAAATCTTTTGTGGCGCACTGGAAACATACCAGCCAAACTTTTTTAGATAATTGATATTTGATTCTTCGTCTTGAGCATCACTAAGCGCTGCTTGATAGGCGTTAAGGTTGCAACAAGCGTCCATCAGTTCGGTAACATCAAAGTAATTTTCGCCATCAAACTCGTACTTAATGTAGTGGATTATGGCAGGTCCGGTTCCTGAATTGCGAATATCGACTCTAATCGTTGCTTGAGTGGAGTCTAAATCAAAGTTGCTATAGCTGAATTGTAGCCATGGCCAGGTTTCAGTTTTTAGCTGCTTTTCGGCTGCGGAAACTTGCTCCTGAGCAGCCTTTGCTTGCAGGTAGGTGGCGTAAAACGACGCTGCGGAAATAAACATCGCACACAGGGCTAAAATGGTGTTCATTTTAGAGCGAGAGAGTTTAAATGTCCCTCTCGCTTGTCTTGAATTATGTGGAGATGGGTTTAGGCGCTCAGTGCGTTTCTCTTCGGTCAAATCTTCAGAGTGTGAGTTATTATTATGTTCTGACATATTTATCCAACTGATATTACGCCCTAGGGCGACAGAAATACGAGTAACGTATCGCCAATTTTCAGTCTATCTGTCGAAAGCTGATTCCATTGCTTTAGCTTAGCGACACTGACATTAAATTGTTTCGCAATGCGCCATAAACTATCGCCGTGTTTGATCTGATAGTCCAGTTGTTTGTCTGCCAAAATGGGCAAAATTAGCTTTTTTCCTGCACGAATACGGTCACTCTTTAACTGATTAAAGGCTTTTAATTCGGCGACAGTTAGCGAGTAGCGCTTTGCAATGGTGCTAAGAGAGTCTCCACGTCGGATAGTATAATGTTGCCATGTATTCGCGGGCATTTTTGGTAAGTGTGTGAGCATGGTTTGCCACTCTGATACGCGCGCTGTGGGGACTACAATATGCTCAGGGCCGCCGAGTAATGCAGGAAAACGTGCATAGCCTGGATTTAATACCTCGACTTCTTTCCAACCTTTAAGATCAGATAAAATAGCTTGTTGTTCGAGTTTTATAACGCTGATTAACGAACGATTAGGGATCTTAGGAAACTTCATTAAGTCATGCTTTAGCAGTTGTGATGCCGCAAGTAGCTTTGGTACGTAGTGACTTGTTTGGCGCGGTAGCTTCAAATGGAAAAAGTCAGTTGGTTTACCTGCTTTTTTATTTCGTTCAATGGCTGCAAGCACTCTACCTTCACCTGTGTTATAGGCGGCAATGGCATGATACCAATCACCATCAAAACGTTTGTGGAGGTATTGCAAAAAGTCCAATGCGACACGGGTCGAGTCTACGATATCTTGGCGGCCGTCATACCAAGCGTTGATCTTGGCATCATAATGTTTTGCAATCAGCGGTGTGAGTTGCCACAAACCCGAAGCATGCTTGTGAGAGTAGGCCTGGGTATTAAAGTCGCTTTCAATTAGCGGCATCAATGCAAGCTCTATTGGCATATCGCGCTTTTCGACTTCTTCTACTAAGTAATAAAGTAGCGGCGCTGCACGTTCACTGATGGTATCCATATAGTTTGGATGCCTGAGATACCAATCAATCCGTTGTTTTACACGCTTATCATCGGAATCGGCAAAGCTGAGCTGATCTTTAATGCGGAGCCATAAATCATCAATTGCGAGCGGATCATATGGCGTTTTAACCACCGTTTTAGCTTCGTCTTTGACTGTATTTTTTGGTTTATTTACACCAGTTCGCACGGAGTTATCTGGCGTTGGTTCATCCTGTTGAGGTTGCTGTATTTGGCTACAGCCATTTAGGAGCAGGATTGCTGCGAGTAATGGAGTGATGAGGTTTTTCATAGAGCCTTTTTTATTATCCTTTTATTATGCAGTCCAATGAGGCATCTGAACCGCATAAGATTGTATATAAATTCGGTGCAAATGCAAAAATAGGCACCTTACCTGTTGCGGCTGTGTAGTGTAGAGCGATGAAATGGATACAAAATGAACTTTAGCGTTACAGCATTTATCATTGATTAATGGAATTAACGCAATAACACGCGATTGCTCACTGATCGTGTATTGCCCATTTATTCAATGCGTAGTTGGTGCTTAAATTGTGTTTTATAGGTTCGCGAGAGCGTTAATACTTTCCCACTTTGCAATGCGATTTCACTGTCACCGCTGGCAAGCGGCGTAATACTTACCACTTTAGACACATTAATAGCAAAAGAGCGATGAATACGCACGAAGCCAACGGGGTCTAAGCGCTGACATAAAGTAGCAAGCGTCGAGCGTAGCGGATAAATGCGGCCATTTACGTGTAGATTGACGTAATTTCCAGACGACTGTAACCACTCAACCTCTTCAACTTTAACGATAAATTCTTTACCAAGCTTACGTACCAATAAGTGATGAATAGGTTTGTGGAGTGTTTCACCTTCATCGCTTTCTTGTTTTATCGGAGATGCTTCACCAAGCATATGGGAGACACTAAATTGATAACCTTTTATGAGTGCAATAAAGAACACCAAACTCCATGCATCTTTTTGATATTCATAGATAAGCTCAAACCAAGAAAGGTGAAAGTTGTAATCTAGTTGCAAACTAAAATAAATCGTTTCACGTAATAACACCATGATGCCAACATGGCCAAAACAAAATAACAGTGAGGCCATAAAAAAGCTAAAAGCGACGTTAACAGGTTTATGCCACTGCCAAGGAAATGCGTTTAAATACCAAGATATGACGGGAATTAAGGCTAAGCTGGCAGCTGCACTGGTATATTCCCACACGAAAGGTTCCCACAGCGCAAAATCGAGCTGCGCATCTCGGTTGGCATCCATGATCAGAGTAATGGCATTTAAGGTGCTATTAATCGCCAGAAAGAGGGCGAGTAATGCCATTGCCATCAAAGGGTGGTATTGCTGAATAAAGGTACGTGAAAACATCATGGTTTGAGTTTTTCTTTTACTCTAGCAACTGGACGCAAAGCGGTCACTTATTTTATCCCTCTATTCCACGGTTTATCCCTAGCTATTGTTATTTAAGCAAATTTCGTTTGTTTGTACGCTGTATTGGCGCACTGTAGGGGTAAGTTTACTTTCAAAAAGAAAATAACATGGATCATTTAAATCGGCGAGTAGAGCTAGACTGGCTGCGTGTTATTGCATTTACAATACTCATTTTTTATCACACCGCTATGTTATATGTACCTAACTGGGGTTTTCACTACAAAAGTGCTTATACTTCGGTTTGGCTAGAATATCTGATGTTAGTGATCTCACCATGGCGCATGTTGCTTATCTGGTTTATCTCGGGAGTTGCGCTTAGATATATTTTTGATAAACAAGGAGCATGCACAGCCATGCTCTTTCGTACTCCTTTGTTATTGCTCCCACTATTATTTGGCATATGGGTTGTTGTGCCAGTGCAACTGTACGCAGAAATGCAGCAAAATGCTGGATTAACGCTCGGGTATGTTGATTTTTACAAACAGTTTATTGATTTTAACAGTCCTTTATTTAGTCAATATCAAAGCGGTATTTGGCCCCATGTCGATGTCAATCACTTGTGGTATTTGCGAGAATTATGGCGTTTTACTTTGCTCCTTGCTGTACTGCATATCGTCTTTAATTCTAAGCTTCAAGTAATGCTCCGGCATTGTATCACTTTGCGCTGGTTAACTTATCTACTAAGCGTGCTGGCTTTTGCAAGCTTACTCTGGGCTCAGTTGGCATTGGAAGGTGATAGCAAAAGAGAATTTCAGGGGTTTGTTTTTCTGCTCGCAGGTTATCTGCTTGCTAAGCATAATCGGTTTTGGGCTTGGCTTGCTCGACAAGGTAAAGTGCTGCTGTGGGTTTGTGCCGTCAACGCCATGATTATTTTGCTTTTATATCATTTTTACTGGTTGCAGCAAGACACGCGCACTACCTTCATTACTTGGGGTGGGAGTCTTGTGTTGGTGTTGCAGCGTGTGTGCGCAGTGTTGTTGATATTGGCATTAGCAGCGCGTTATCTTAACCGTCCTCATCCGCTGCTTACGAGGCTCAATAAAGTGGTGTTTCCCATCTATCTCTGGCATCAAAGCGTGATTATTGCCTTGGCGCTTTGGCTGAGCCGTTATCAACTCGGTGGTGTGCTTGAGGGCCTGTTGGTGATCACAGGAACACTGCTATTTTCTGGATTGTTGTTTTGGCTGGTGCCAAAGCTGGGCTCCCTTGGGTTGATGGTGGGGTATCGCGCAGCCTTGCTGACAAACAATAAAATTCTTTGGGGGGTGGGGTGTTTGTTATTGTTGCCGCTGATCCTCCGGATTATTTAACCAGTGTACTGCACCATTGTGCAATAAATGCTCTACTCTTATTGCTAGGGTCAGTATGCCTCCGATGGAGGATACTTCACGGATAGCATCGCCACGGGCAAGGTGGTGAGCGAAAATAAGAAGAGGGAATCAAGCAAATGAAACCAATTTCTTCACCTCTGGCGGCAATTCAGCCGCATTACGATGTACTTGTTATTGGTAGTGGTTATGGTGGCTCTATCGCTGCGTCACGCATGGCGAGAGCCGGAAAATCAGTCTGCCTACTTGAGCGAGGGCGCGAGTTTTTAACGGGAGAATTTCCGGATACCGAGTTGGAGGCCGCTGGTGAGTTGCAGTTTAATAGCCAAACAGGGCACAAGGGCTCTCATTTGGGATTATTTGATATTCATATGCACCGTGAACAGAATGTCGTCGTCGGTTGTGGCTTAGGTGGTACTTCTCTTATCAATGCCAATGTTGCTTTGCCCCCAGTAGATGCAGTACTGAGAGATCCAGTATGGCCACACGCGATCCGAGATGATGAGGATGGTTTGTTGGAAGAGGGATTCTCGCGGGCTCGAGAGATGCTGAAGCCTGCCTTATACCCTGAACATTACCCAACTTTGAATAAACTTAAGGCTCACCAGCAGTCGGCAAATGCATTAGAAGCTCCCTTTAATAAAGTACCAATCAATGTATGTTTTGCGACCCCAGAAGATGGCATTAACCATGTGGGTGTTGAGCAGCAAGCATGTAATAACTGCGGAGACTGTGTGTCTGGCTGTAATTTCAATGCCAAAAATACCACCCGAATGAATTACTTACCGGATGCTTGGAATCATGGCGCAGAAATTTATTGTCAGGCCAGTGTACGCTACCTTGAGAAAATCGACTCTGGTTGGCGGGTGTTTTACCAAGACATGGGAACCGGCGCAGAATGCTTTTCTGCAGCCCCGTTATTTGTTGAGGCGGATATTGTGATCTTGGCCGCTGGCACGCTGGGTAGTAATGAAATTCTATTGCGTAGCCAAAGTCGCGGTTTGGCTATCTCTTCGCAACTTGGTCAGCATTTTACCGGTAATGGCGATATGTTGGGTTTTGGCTATAACTGCGACAGCGAAATCGGTGGTGTTGGGGTTGGCAATCTAGAACCAGAAGGCAAAGCGCCTACAGGACCTTGTATCACCAGTGCAATCGATCTCCGTGAAGCGAGCGAACGCGCACAACAAATGATTATTGAAGAGGGTAGTTTACCTGGCGCCATGGCAGGAGTGTTACCAACTGCGCTTGCAAGTGCAGCGGGTGTAGTTGGACTCGACACGGATCATGGTTTTTATGACGCTTTGGAGGAGCAAGCGAGAGTATGGCAAAGCCAATGGCGAGGCGCTTATCATGGTGCGGTAAAACATACTCAGACCTACTTAGTAATGAGCCATGACGATAGCCAAGGTGTCATAACTTTAGAGCAAGACAAGTTGAACATCCGTTGGCCTGAGTTAGGAGCTCAGCCTAATTTTCATCATGCGAGTGAAAAGCTGCTTCAAGCGACAGCAGCGCTCGGTGGCACCTATGTTAAAAACCCAATTTGGTCACCGTGGTTGAATAATCGCTTGGTTACAGTTCATCCTTTAGGTGGCTGTCGGCTTGCTGAGACGGGTTCCGAAGGGGTGGTGAATCATAAAGGGCAAGTGTTTACGGGAGAGAGTGATGCCTGTTACGACTCGCTCTATGTGTCAGATGGTGCCATCATTCCAACGTCGCTTGCGGTCAATCCGCTGCTTACGATAAGTGCATTGACAGAGCGCTGCTGTGCGCTTATCGCCAAGGACCGTGATTGGCAAATTGACTATCAATTGCCGTCAAGCCGCTCCCGTACCGCTGAGCCGACTACAACAGGGTTGGCGTTTACAGAGCGAATGCAGGGCTATTTTAGCCGCGTGGTAGAGCCAAGTACTACCTCTTTACAAACCTACTTGGCTGCCTATCAGCTGGGCCAAGAAACAAACCAAACGCTGTCTTTTGTATTGACGGTCACCTCGATGGATCTAGAGGTGATGTTGACCGACCCACAACATAAAGCGCATATTTCGGGTCGCGTTGAGTGTAATGTGCTTTCTGATAAACCACTGATCGTTCGCAATGGTGAGTTTCGTTTGTTTGAGCGTCAGGCCTTTCCTCCAAATACTCGGAAGATGATCTATAAAATGAATTTAATGGCGGAGGATGGCAAGCAGTACTTCTTTAATGCCTTTAAGTTAATCAAAGACGACCCTCACTCTCTCGATCTTTGGGATGATACTACAACCTTATTTGTTGATATTCATGAAGGAGAAGATACTCAAGGGGCCGTATGTGGTCACGGTATTATGAAGATAGCGCCGATTGATTTTGTGACGCAGCTTGCCACTATTCGTGTAAGTCATGCCGAGAGTAAAGCGGCTCGCTTAAAAGCCATCGCACGCTTTGGGCAATTTTTTGCGGGCACTCTATATCAAAGTTACGGCAGTATTTTTTACCAAGAAAAAACGCACAGTGGTGAATTGGTGCGCAAAAAACGGCCGCTAAGGGCTCCAACACCTGAAGTATACTTGTTTGATACAGCTGATCATGTGCAGCTATCGCTGACTCGTTATCGTGGCGGTGACAAGGGCCCGGTTATGTTAGTGCATGGACTGGGAGTTGCTTCGAGTATCTTTTCCACCGATATGATAGATACCAACTTAGTCGAGTACCTAGTCGCTAACCAATATGACGTGTGGCTATTGGATTATCGAGTCAGTATTTTGTTGCCTGCTGCCGCAAAGCAATCAAATGGCGATCAGGTAGCGAAATACGATTACCCTGCTGCAGTGAACAAGATCCGAACCATCACGGGAGCAGATAGTATCCAGGCGGTGGTGCATTGTTATGGTGCTACGACCTTCTTTATGTCTATGCTTAGCGGCCTTTCAGGGGTTCGAAGTGTTGTTGCATCACAAATTGCGGCGGACGTGGTGGTGCCGATGGCAACGAAAATGAAGACAGGTTTACATCTCCCCTCATTTTTAGAAAGGCTGGGCGTAGACTCGCTAACGGCGCGAGTACCACAGCAGAGCAATGGGCTTGCCTCTTTGTATGATAAGGCGTTAGGCTTGTACGCGCTTGCTGAAGCACAGGGGCGATGCAACAATGACAGCTGCCATCGCGTGACTTTTATGTACGCCTCCTTATACCGTCATGACCAGTTAACCGATTTGCTGCATGAGCATATTGATGAACTATTTGCCGAAGCCAATATTCAAACCCTTGAGCACCTTGCTGCAATTTGTCGCGCAGGAAAACTGGTCGATGCAGATGGCAAGGACGTTTACATGCCACACATCAACCGGTTAAACGTACCGACGCTATTTATTAGCGGGGCAGATAACGAATGTTATTTACCCGAGAGCACGAAAAAAACCTATGAACGTCTTTGTCTTGCCTTTGGTGAGGCTAAGTTTACGCGTAAAGTGATCCCCAATTACGCGCATATAGATTGTATCTTTGGGCGTCAGGCTGATGTAGATGTTTTTCCTCATATTCTCAATCATTTAGAGCGATATTAGCCGTGGTTTTACGATTGCGGCCAACTATGACTGCCAATTTAAGTACTACACACTTTTGGATAGTTTTACCTTAGCTTTAATGTAGCACTAAATGACAACGAAGGATCTCAAATAACAAGGGCTCCCATATTACCAAACGAATATGTTTTGCTTCACCTAGATTGCGTTGATTACTAACCAAATACGCATCTGAAGCATGCGCCTTGTTCGCGCCTAAGATAAATTAAGTCGCCGCCATGATTAATCATAATTTGTCTTGAGAGGCTTAAGCCGATCCCCGAGCCTTGTTGTTTAGTGGTAAAAAACGGCACGAAAATCATGTCAATGACATGCTCTGCGATGCCGGGCCCATTATCGCTTATTTCTATATAGTGCTGACCTGCGTTATTTGCTCCGGTCTTTAATACCACTTGGCGGGTGTTTCGCAGGTCTTCTTCATTGCGCTGCTGCACCGCGTCTATGGCATTTTTGGTTAAGTTAATAAGTACTTGCTCAATTTGAGCTGTGTCTAACATCACCAGTTGGGAGTGGCTAACATCAAGCTGTAAGTCTATGTTCGCTTGATGACAGCTTTGTTGATGTAACTGATAGATGCCCTCTACCAGCGGCGCTAGCTGGGCAGGTTGCAGCGCTGGGCTGGGTAAATTACTCACCGTTCTAAAACGGGCGATAAAAGCGCCCAGATACTCAGTGCGTTTTGCCAGTGTTTGCAACGCTAAGGCGAGGTCTTGTTTATCTTCTTCATCGTCAAAACTCAATGTGTCGGGCAAGAGTCCCCCACAGGTTTGTGCAATGGATGCCAGAGGTGTAATAGAGTTAGCTACCTCGTGCGTAAGCACTTTGGTGAGGCGTTTATAGGCTTGCTGCTCTTTGTTTTGTAATGCATCACGAATGGATTGTAAGGTGACAATTTTACGAATTTGCCCTTGGATCTGCGCTGATGTTATTTGTATAGACAAGTTATCTTGTTGCTCGCCATATTGCCAATTTGCTATCGTTTTCAAGCTCTTATCGCATTCATTAACCAGTGGTGCGATATCTTCTAAATCTTTGCTGTGATTAATGGGTTTACCGAGTAGGCGGGTTACCGCTGGGTTTGATTCAATAACCTTCCCCTCGCTGTCGAACACCAAAACCGCTAAGTCGATATGCACTAGCAAGGTTTGTAAAAAGTGAGCTTGCTGCTCGGCGCTCAACCGCGCGCTTTGGATCCGTGTCTTGATCTCTTCTAAGTGTTGCCGCATTGGGTGATGTTGGCTTAATCCCAAGGAGCTATCGCCATTGGCTAAAGACTTAAGTACAAAACCCATGTGCTTGTTTTGCTTGTTAAATTGAAAGTATAAGGTTGAAATAAACGTGATGGTAATAAGGGTGATCAACAGCCAAGTTGCCGAAAAGCCACCTTGTATATACAAATATAGCGAGAGCCCACTGGAAATTACTAGACCAATGATAGTAAAGAAAAAAACAAGGATGGGATGGTGAGCAACGCGTGTCATTTCTTTTCTTCCTACAAATCGTACTTTTCTAAGCGACGATACATTGCCCCTCGGGTTAACCCGAGCGCTTTGGCTGCGTTTGAGACATTGCCTTGATAATGCTTGAGCGCTGCACGCACCGTACGTTGTTCAATTTCTTCAAGGTTGAAAGTGCCTTCAAAAGTGAGTGTATTGGTGTCCGAGGTATCTTCCATACTTGCTTGTGCCGCCGTGGGATTAGTGCCAATCACGGTACTGATATCCAAAAACTCGGTTTCACTTAAGATCACCGCACGTTCGATAGCATGTGCGAGCTCTCTGACATTACCGGGCCACGGGTAGGTTTGTAGACATTGCATGTCGCTGCTATTTACCTCAAGCTGCCTTTTATACTTGTGGCAAAAGTGTTCAAGGTAGTAGTTTACGAGCAGTGGAATATCATCGACACGCTCGCGAAGCGGTGGCAGACGGATCTCTATGGTATTGATCCGATATAATAAATCTTGCCTAAAACGACCTTCATCAACCGCTTGTTGCAGATTATCGTTGGTGGCACAGATAAGCCGTATGTCCACTGAAATAGGCTTATTGCCGCCTACAGGAGTGACTTGTCGATTTTGTAGCGCTGCAAGTAGCGTTGTTTGTTGGCCCATCGGCAGGTTGCCCAATTCGTCCAAAAACAAGCTCCCCTCGTGTGCGAGTTCAAAGCGACCGACCTTATCGCTTTTCGCATCGGTAAACGCCCCTTTTTTATGACCAAACAATTCGCTTTCAAACAAACTTTCGGAGATAGCACCCATGTCTAGGCTGATAAAGGTATTGTCGCGACGCATACTCGCCTGATGAATGGCGTGGGCGGCAAGCTCTTTGCCCGTGCCACTTTCGCCGGTGATCAAAATGTTGGCATCGGTGAGTGCCGCGCGTTCGATGGTACTAAATACCTTTTGCATGGCCGAGCTTTGGCCTAAAAAAGCAAATTGATGGCTACCACTGGATTGATTGAGTGCCTGATTTAACCCTTGCGTCTGACGAGTGAGCTTACCAACCTGCTGTTTGTCTTTGGCATGCGCAAATGCGGCGGCAACCGCACCCAATAGTTGGTCGTTTTGCCAAGGCTTAGCGATAAAATCGGCGGCACCTGCTTTTATCGCATCGACGGCAAGTTGAATGTCACCATAGGCGGTCATTAACAACACCACGATGCTTGGGTCTTGCTCGACAATTTTCTTTAACCAATAGAAGCCCTCTTTGCCACTAATGGCATCTTGGCTAAAGTTCATGTCGAGCAAGATCACATCTATTTGCTGTGATGCAATTTGCGCTTCTATATCAAAGGGGCTATCTGTGGTGATGATGGTTTGGTAATGCTTTTTTAGCAAAAGCTTTGCTGCAATTAATATATCGCTGTTGTCGTCGACAATTAATATGGTGCCTTCCTGCTTCATATCCTGATCGCTTTATTTTTCTTTTAGCGTACCGCAATCATTTAGATCTCGTCTACGAAAAGTGTTCATTTATGGACACTTTGTTATTTTTGATGTGTTCTATTTCCGGACACTTATTATTCTTAGAATATAAGGGTAAATGCCTAACATTTTGTAATTTATAATAAAATCAAGCTTGGCACGGTGCTTGATATTAGTCATACATATTCGATAAAACGATTTAACCGACTAAGAACAAGAGGCGTGATTATGGATAAGAAAATAGAGCGTTCAGGATTGCAAAAACATCTTAAGAAAGCGGTGGCAGGTGGTGTACTACTGAGCATTGCAGCAGCGGCACTGGCATTCAATAACACAGCCTCTTCAGGTCGTAGTCAAAATCTCGCACTGAGTAGCCTTACGGTGAGTACCGTAAGCAAAGGGGCGTTTGTGGACGCGCTAAGCTTACGTGGTCAAGTCGTACCAAAAACCACGATTTACTTAGATACCATCGCGGGTGGTCAAGTAGAAGAGCGTTTGGTGGAGCAGGGTGAGTTTGTTGAGGCGGGTCAGCCATTAGTGAGATTGAGCAATACCAGTTTACAGCTAGACGTGATGAGTCGCGAAGCACAAGTAACAGAGCAGCTTAACTTCCTAAGAAACACCCAAATGACCATGGAAACCAGTCGCCTTAATTTACGCCGTGACTTGCTGGAAATTGACTTACAAATTAGCCATTTAGAACGCCGTTATAAGCAATCCAAGCCACTCGTTGAAAAAGGCGTGCTGGCAACCGACAGATTGTCTGAAATTGAGGACGATTTACAGTATTACAAGGCCCGAAAGGAGCTGACGTTAGAGCGCCAAACGCAGGAAAATTCCATTCGTAAAGTACAAGTCGAACAGCTAGAAGACAGTGCTGAGATGTTACAGAAGAATTTGCAATTTGCCCGTCAAAATCTCGAAAACCTACTGATCAAAGCGCCGGTATCAGGTTACTTGAGTGAGCTGGATGTTGAAATCGGTGAGTCAAAGAGTAAAGGGGCAAGGTTAGGCCAAATTGACATTCCGAATGAATACAAGTTGGTTGTCCGCCTTGATGAGTTTTATTTAAATCAAGTACAACCGGATATGGCAGTGAATGTGATGTTAGACAGTGGCTTAGTCAGTGCCAAGGTGAGCAAAATTGATAGCCGTGTAACGCAATCACAATTTCAGGTTGAAGTGGCATTACCAAGCGGCCAAAGCGACATTAAACGCGGCCAAAGCATAGATGTAGAACTGATGCTTGGCGGTAACAAAGAAAATGCCTTATTGCTAAAACGCGGTGCCTTCTTTACAAGCTCTGGCGGTAATTGGGTATACGTGTTGGCAAGTGATGGCAAAACCGCCGAGCGTCGTGACATTCGCTTAGGTAAAAAGAATCAAGATTATTACGAAGTGTTAGATGGCTTATCACAAGGTGAGCAAGTGATCACCTCAAGCTATAGCAACTTCGACAAAGCGCAACAACTCAATTTCTAAGGATATAACAATGATAAAACTAACTAACCTAAACCGTGTATTTTGTACTCAAGACGTTGAAACGACTGCGCTAAACGATATTAACCTAACTGTTAATGAAGGTGAGTTTGTCGCCATCATGGGCCCGTCTGGGTGTGGTAAGTCTACTTTATTGTCCATCCTAGGGATGTTGGATTCACCGTCATCTGGGCAATTTGAGTTTGCGGGTACGGACATTGCGGGCTATAGCGAAAAGCAGCTCTCACAGCTACGTAAAGCGTCTATTGGTTTTGTATTTCAAAGCTTTAACCTGATTGATGAGCTGACTGTGTTTGAAAATGTCGAGCTACCGCTGCAATACCAAAATATCTCAAAAAGTGAACGTAAGCAGCGTGTAGAGCAGATTTTAAAACGCGTTGCCATCGACCACCGCGCTGATCACCTACCACAGCAACTTTCTGGTGGTCAGCAGCAGCGTGTGGCGGTTGCAAGAGCGCTGGTTATTAACCCTAAACTTATCTTAGCGGATGAGCCAACGGGTAACTTGGACTCCAAAAACGGTGAAGAAGTCATGGCGATGTTACGCGAGCTAAACCGCGAAGGCACAACCGTGATCATGGTAACGCACTCAGAAAAAGAGGGGTCATACGCGGATAGACTTGTACGCCTTCTCGATGGCCAAGTGATGTTAGACAAAGCCAACACGGTGGTGCAACCACAAAAATCAGAGGTGGCATAACGATGATAGTGAATTATCTAATAACAGCATTGCGTGCTTTTAAGCAGCAAAAACAGCATTTTATTTTAAATGTACTTGGGCTTAGTGTGGGCTTAGCCGCGGCAATTTTGGTCGCACTGTTTGCAAAAAATGAACTATCTTACGATAGCCAGCAACCTCATGCTGAGCGTGTGTATCGAATTGCACAAGACTATTCGCAATTAGGGCTTGGGGTCGTTCCTATTTTTAATTACATCAATGGCACTCGAGCACTTGAATATAGCCAAGTTGAAGAGGTTTTTGCGCTGACGATGGTGGAGTTTACTCGCGAAGCTGAAGTAGATGTGACAGTAAAAAATCAAGGTTTTAAACTGAATGACCTTTATGGCGCAACTGCAAATATCGAGAATTTTATCGATATGGAAACGGTGGCAGGTAGTCTAAGTCGCGCCATGAGTGTACCGAATAGCATTGCATTGAGTAGTTCAGAAGCTCAGCGTATTTTTGGTCGCACAAACGTGGTTGGCGAGACTCTACAGCATAAAAACGGCCAATATACGGTAGGTGCAGTATTTACAGATTTACCTGAAAACACGCATTTTGGCTTTAAAAACCTAGTGTCTGTAGAGCATGATCCAGTCAATACGGATATAACTTCTAGCTATGTTTATTTAAGATTGGCGCCGCAAACAGATGTTATTGCTTTGGAAAGCATACTGACTGAGAAATATTATTTCGGTGATTTTAAGGGTCGCTTATCGCTGCAATTACACCCCTTAACGGAGCTTCACTTTACTGCAAAGTCGCCGTTTGAAATGAAAGTGGGTGGTGCGAAACAAGTGGTGATGATCTGTGTTGGTTTAAGCGTGCTGCTGATCCTTATCGCTGGCTTTAACTTTATTAATATGACGGTTGCACAGTCGACCAAACGTGCAAAAGAAGTGGGTGTACGCAAGGCACTTGGTGCCAGCAAGTCGCAATTAGTTGCACAGTTTTTATCTGAGTCTGTACTCGTGTCATTGCTTGCAATGACAATAGCCTGTGTTTTGGTCGAGCTACTATTGCCAAGTTTCAACAATCTAGTTGGCCGTGAATTAAGTATTGATTATGCATCTATGTTTAGTGTCGTAGTAGTCGCGGTTGCCGTCATCGTGGGTTTGTTGGCGGGTCTCTATCCTGCATTTTTTATCTCATCTTTTAGTGCTAAACGCGTACTAAGCGGAGATTTACAGCGTGGGAGTACCGCGATTTGGGTGCGCAAAAGTCTTTTAACTGTACAAGCAGCACTTGCGGTTGGGTTAATTATTGCTTCGATAACGCTACAGTACCAGTTGGCACATTTGCAAAATTTACCGCTTGGTTACGAAACCACACAGCGTTTGGTGGTCTCAGAAGTGCCCGTTAAAGCGGCTTTTACAAAAGCGCCAACGTCATTAGTTAAACAGTTCGCGGCTATTGAGGGCGTTGAACATATCAGTGTGATAGATACGCAGCTGACTCGCTCGATTAATAACACCCTAGTACCAACGTGGCCAAATGGTGAACAGTCGCAATCCTTAACGCCAGTTATTGGCACAAGCTACGAGGTAGTCAAAGGGTTGGGGTTAACGCTACTTGCAGGTCGAGACTTTAGCCGAGAGTTTGCCGGTGATTGGTCAAATCGAGTTAACGGCGTAACCACAATAGGCACCATTATTACCGAGTCGGTCGCTAAGCAAGCTGGCTACAGTAATGTTGCAGATATTATTGGCAAAACTATCAAAGATACTGGCCGCAACGTAGAGATGCGAGTGGTTGGCGTCGTCGCTGACGTCAAAGTGGGGAATGCACAAGAAGCAAGTTCTAATATTATGTTTTTATTAGGGTTTACTTATTTTAATCCAACATCTGAAGTGATCTTAACGATTAACCCGCAGTATTTAGCACAGATTCGACAAGACTTGATTAGTGTGTTGGCAAAAACCGCAAACGTGTATGAACCAGAGATAAATCTACTTTCAGACAGTTATAGGGCGGTACTTAGTGGTGATGAGCGTATCTCTAAGGTAGTACTTATCTTCACCGCGCTAGCTGTATTCTTAACCTGTTTAGGCACTTTTGGATTGGCATCCTTTGCAACGGTTCGCCGTCAAAAAGAAGTAGCTGTACGCAAAGTCTTGGGGGCATCACGGCTAAGCATTGTGAATATCTTAGCAAAAGAGTTCCTGATTTTGGTGGGAGTCAGTATCGCCATTGCTTATCCGGTAACTTATTGGCTCGTTGGTGATTGGCTTGCAAACTTTAATGACCGCATTGAGCAAGCAATGTGGGTTTATGGCGCAGCAGCCTTGGTGGTTGCCGGTATCACTTGGTTGACTGTGGCGACCCTTGCCTTTAAAGCCGCGAGTACGCGTCCGTCGCTGATCTTGCGATATGAGTAAATTAAATTGGTAATCACTCAAGAAATTGCGGCCTAATTTAGGCCGCTTTTATCATTTGTTCTTTGGTGTTTTCATCGCCAATATCGGCACGACCATTTCTGCTTTTGAATGGTGTGAATATGTTGCTACAAGCAGTCATTTTTAAAAGTGAGTCACAATCGCGAGTTAAAAAATCAAGTGACTTCGTACTGGATATCTTTATAAAAAATAACTAAAAAGGATCTTCTATGCTCACTTCATATTTGAGTACGGCAATTCGGGTAAGTAAAAAACAAAAGCTACACACACTGCTCAATGTCATCGGTTTCAGCATTGGAATTGCTGCTGCAATTATCGTGGCTTTATTTGCCCAAAGTCAGTTGATTGTTGATAAACATCAGCCTGATGCAAATAATGTTTATCGAGTACATTTAGATTTGCGTTCTGTCGGTGTGGGCGTGCGCGGTGCGATTGACCCTAGAATGCCGCTGCTGATGCAAAAGCACAGTCAAATAAAGGAACTGTTGATTATTAGTCGGATTGAATCGTTACAATATAGTGGCGAACCAATGGCGGATATCGTGAAGGTTAAAGATCAGCGCTTTAAGCTCAAAAAGGCGTATGTTGCGACGCCAAATTTGGCTGAGTTTGTGAATATCTCAGTATTACATGGAGACTTAACTCAGGCCCTTTCTCAGCCCAATCTTATCGCCCTTAGTCAGACAGAATCAAAGCGCTTGTTTGGCGACACAGATGTTATCGGCAGGCAACTTGAATACGATGGGGGAAGCTATGAAGTGGCTGCTGTTTTTGCGGATTTAGAAGCAAATACACACTTTGATTTTGATGTGCTGATGTACTTACCCAAATTGCAGCGCGGTCCTTTTAGTAGTCATGTGTATTTAAAGTTGCAGCCAGAAGCTGACTTCAACGCGTTAGCGCAAGAGATGACGCGCGAGATGCAAAAAAGAGCTAAAAACCCGAACTTCAAAGACATCCAGTTTCAGTTTATTCCATTGACCCAGTTGCATTTTCACACCAATGGCACCGTAGAGATGAAGCAAGGCGGGTCTTATTTGGCACTGCAAGTGAGCGTTGTGCTGAGTACTTTACTTGTGATCATAGCCAGCGCTAATTTTATTAACTTCAATATTGCCAGTGCTGCAAAGCGTGCTAAAGAAGTCGGCATACGTAAAGCGCTAGGTGCCAGTAAGTCGCAACTCGTCACACAATTCCTGTCAGAATCGTTACTGATTGTGCTGTTTTCAGGGTTTTTAGGGGTTGTAATCGTTGAGTTGGCATTGCCGCACTTTAATCAGTTAATCGCGCAGCCCCTGACATTGGTATACAACTCTCTATTTATGCTCGGTCTTGTAATTACATTGACAGTGGTTGGTTTATTTTCTGGGCTATATCCAGCTTTATTTATCTCGTCATTTGGCGCGAAAAAAGTGTTAAGTGGCGATTTTAGTCGAGGGCGTTCATCAGCAAGGATCCGCAAAATAACCTTATGCTTACAAGGTGCGATTGGCGTAGGGCTGATAGCAGCTATCAGCATGCTCTATCAACAAATGATGCTGGTAAAACAGTTGGATGTAGGTTACGAAAAAGCACAGCGAATTATCATTCGAGAATTGCCCTCAGAGCTGATCTATCAGCAACAAGGAAACGCATTGCTTGATGAGTTAGGCCAGATCTCAGGTGTGGCTGGTTGGACATTGAGCGATACCAATTATGCAACCGCCATTAACGGTGGGATGCATTACACTTGGCCAAATGGCGAAACCTATGACGGCATGTTAGCAGTAATCAATACGGGTTATGACGTGATTGATGTACTCGGGTTAAAGTTGATTACTGGGCGAGGCTTTAGTCGCGATTACACTGGAGATTGGTATCGTGAACAGCAAAATGGAGAAGCGCATGTCGCTATCCTGATAACCAAAAAAATGGCTCATTTAGCGGGATATGAGAAGCTTGATGAGGTAATCGGCGTCACTGTTACCGTACCAAGGCGAAAGTTGACAGCCAAGGTTGTGGGCGTAGTTGAGGATATCAGAATTGGCTCTGTGAATAATGCAGTACAACCTACTTCATTGATGCTTGGTCATGTTGATGGTGAAACTGCAAATGTGGTATTAAAGATCGCTGAAGGCTTTGATCCAGATAACGTGATCACTGAAATTGAACAAGTTCTTGCTGCACATCTCAATCGTCGTGATATAGAAGTTCAGTCTCTCAATGATGAGTTCTTGGCGGCCCACAAGAATGAACTCTATACGCTTACCATGCTATCTATCTTTAGTCCTTTAGCTATATTCCTGACCTTACTCGGAACATTTGGGTTAGCGTCATTTACTACCTTGCGTAAAGAAAAGGAATTAGCTATTCGCAAAGTGTTAGGCGCTTCACGTCTTGGATTAATTAGCTTGGTTGCTAAAGAGTATTTGTGGTTATCTGCATTGAGTATGGTACTTGCAGTCCCGCTGACGTATTGGCTAGTTGGTGAGTGGCTTAGTCGCTTTAATGAGCGGATAAATCAATCTATATGGATTTATGGAGTCGCAGGCCTACTTGTGATCTTGCTTACTTGGCTTACCGTTGTGCTCGTTACCTACAAGGTTGCAAGCCGGCGCCCCTCATCAGCGCTGCGCTACGAGTAGCTGATAGCAATTTTTAAAATAGACCACTTAATAAAGCAAGTTGGTATGACTCGCTGTCAATTTAGTGTCAAAAACCATAGTTACACTGGGGTTAATTCAGGCTTGAATAACAAGGTGTAGCTATGGCTAAGGTTAAGACAACCTCTCGTCTTCGTAGAAGATCAGCTAATTCACTTTGGATTGGTGTTTATAACAGTATCCTGTTGTTGTGTTTACCTTTGATTGCGCTGATCTTATTAAAAAAATGGCTACGTAAACCGGGTTATAAAAGGCACTTTTTACAGCGCTTAGGTGTCTACGATTGTAAGCGTTTACCCGCCTGTATTCATTTACATGGCGTCTCCGTTGGTGAATGTGCCGCCATTGCTAAACTTATTCCTGAGCTGCGTAAACAGCATCCTCATTTACCCATTGTTTTTACTTGTACCACGGTTGCGGGTTCCAACTATATTGAGCGCAACTGGGGGGAGCAAGTCATTCATACTTATTTGCCACTGGACTTTCAATTGACGGTTGGTGCGTTCTTGACGCATTTTAATCCGGTATTGACCATGTCGGTTGAGATGGAGTGGTGGCCGAACCTTATTCGCCAGTCGCGCAACCAAGGCAGTCGAGTGATGCTGGTAAATGCTCGCATGACCGACAGATCAAAAAATCGTTATGCCAACATGTTAGGTCTTTTTACCTTTATGGTGTCCAAGGTGCATAAAATTCTGCCGCAAAGTGAGCTAAGTTATCAAGCTTTTCGCGAGTTGGGTGTACCACCAGAAAAACTGATGATGTGCGGTAATATCAAGTACGATTGGCCAGAGCTTAAACATGCCGACCCAACGCAAAAACCCTCTCAGTTGACATGGATTGCGGGGAGCACGCATGACACTGAAGAAATAGCGGTGGTCGCAGCGCACAAACAGTTGTTACAGCAAAATCCAGCAGCTCAGCTAATTATCGCACCGCGTCATCCTGAAAGATTTGATGAGGTATGGCAGCTGCTGCAAGCAAGCGGGCTGAGCTGTCAGCGTTACTCGCACGCGCCAACACTAACGGCAAATACGCAAGTGTATCTGCTCGATACGATGGGCAAACTATTTGCGTTTTATCGTGATGCCCATGTTGCCTTTATCGGTGGCTCGTTAGTTAAGCTCGGTGGTCACAACCCTGCCGAAGCCATTGTCCAAGGGGCTGCCGTCGTAATGGGAAGTAGTCGACGAAATTGTGAAGATATATGTGCGCCGCTGAGTCAAGCTGGCGCACTTGTTGAGGGTAACGAGCCACAGCAAATAGCCAGAGAAGTCATCGGCTTTTGGCAAAATAGTGCTGCAACAACACAACAAATACAGGCTGGGCAAGCTGCAATCGCAAAGCATAATGGCGCACTACACACAACCACATTGCAAGTTTTATATCAGTTAAAACAAGCGCAACGGCCAGTTCATAGTACCCGATTACATCCAATGGTGATCAGATAACAATGCAATACAACAATATCCTTATTGTCCGGCTCAGTGCCATTGGTGATATCGTGATGGCGTCAGGCCTTATTTCTGCACTAAAGGCACGTTATCCAGAAGCAAAACTGAGCTGGTTAGCAGAGCCTGCTGGCGCGACCTTGCTGCAACAAAATCCATTGCTAGATGAGGTGATCCTGTGGCCTCGCAATGAGTGGCAAAAAGTGCGAAAAGCAAAAGGGATCATAGCGCTACTGAAGCTAGTTAATAGCTTTAAAAAGCAGTTGGCTAGTCGACAATTTGACTTAGTGCTCGACGCCCAAGGACTCCTTAAAAGTGGCGTGCTAGCTTGGCTAAGTGGCGCTCAATATAAGGTTGGGATCAATAGTCGCGAGGGCAGTCAGTGGCTTATGAATAAGGTAGTGACCTCGCCTTGGTCTGCTGATATCAGCTCGGAATACAGAGCTGCAGCAAAATTTTTTGGTGCGCCTGAAGCGGCGTTTCAATACTCGCTCATTGCCTCGAATGAGACACAACAACATACAGAGGCACTGCTATTGGAGCATACTCAAGGCCAACCTTATGTGGTGTTTTGCCCGTTTACAACGAGAGCACAGAAACACTGGGTAGATGGGCATTGGCGTGAGTTGTATAAACAAGTAAATCAGTCTATTTGTGCGCATATTATTATATTGGGTGGACCAAGTGATATCGCTCATAGCGAGCGCTTAGAAAAACAGATGCCGGGGATCATTAATCTAACTGGGAAAACGACATTACTTGAGTGCAGCGAGATCATTCGGGGGGCAAAAGGTGTGATTGGCGTTGATACAGGGCTAACTCACATGGCGATGGCGCATCATACCCCGGTTATTGCATTGTTTGGTTCAACCTTACCGTATGAAAACACCTTTAATCCAAATGGTCGCGTGTTGAGCGATAAACTTGCTTGCTCACCATGCAAACGCCGGCCAACCTGTGAGGCTCGTTTTGATTGTATGGTGGGGCTCACGCCACAAAGAGTGTCGAGCGCACTAGGAGAAGTGCTATGAAAGTTCTGCATATTGAAGCGGGTCGTCACTTATATGGCGGCGCACAGCAAGTGGTGTATTTAACCCAAGCGTTACAGCAAAAGGGCATTGAGAACGTACTGGTTTGCCCGCCTAATAGTGAAATGATTGCAGCCGTTGATAAGCAAGTTGTTGTGGATCCTGTGAAAATGACAGGCGATCTCGATGTCATGCAATGTTTGCGTTTACGAAAGGCTATTGCCCATCATCGGCCTGATTGTGTTCATATTCACAGCCGCCGAGGGGTTGATACTTGGGGATTACTTGCCGCGAAGTCGCTTAATGTTCCTGTTATTTTATCGAGACGAGTCGACAACACCGAGCCACGCTGGTGGTCAAAATTAAAATACCCAGCCTACGATAAAGTTATCGCTATCTCAGAGGGGATCCGCCAAGTATTACTCTCACAAGGTGTTGCCTCTGAGCAAGTAAAGTTAGTCCACAGTGCAGTCGATACCCAGCGCTTTGCACCAAGTAGCGCGGAGCGGCAATGGTTGCTTGATGAGTTTGAGCTGCCACAAAATGCCTTGGTTGTGGCTAATTTTGCGCAACTGATAGAGCGCAAAGGGCAGGATGTGATCATGCGTGCAGCCAAACAACTCATTGCTGAGCATCCTAATTTACGTGTATTACTGTTTGGCCGAGGGCCAAAGCTGCAACAGTATCAAGCGCGTATAGATGAGCTGGGGCTGCAAAAAATTGTCCAGCTGGTGGGATTTCGACAAGACGTAGCGCGTATTTTACCGGCGGTTGATATTGTTGCACATCCAGCATCGATGGAAGGGCTAGGCGTAGCGTTATTACAAAGTAGCGCATCTGGCGTGCCTGTCGTGGGCTTTGCTGCCGGTGGCATTCCCGAAGCGGTTGCGCACAATGAAACCGGACTACTTGCTCCGATTGGTAATCAAGCTCAGTTTACTCAAGATCTTAATCGCTTATTGCAGGACCCGATTTTACGAGAGCAAATGGGCCGTAAAGGTCGCGCTAAAATGTGCAGTGAATTTGCCATTGAGGTGATGGCGGAAGGTAACTTGTCGGTGTATCTAAGCGTGTTAACTGAGTTGGGAAGAGACCCTTTAACTAGCCAATCACAGAAAGTGTGAGTTCCAATAAAGGTAATCACCAATGCGGCTTACTAGCTTGGTTCTTAGTGGGTTTACAGCAATATGCTGGGCAATGGTATGCCTATCTTCTGTGGATCTGAGCTGATGATAGTAATACGCGCTTTGCCAAATTCTGTGTTTAGCAGTTAAGCTGTTCCGCCTTTTAATTCTCCAACAATCTTACCAAGTTGTGTATTGCCAAGCGTCAGTAAGCCATGAAAGTGATCAGGCATTAATACCAATTGAATTAATTCTCTAATCAATTTGAAGGGTGAAATAGCATATTAGCTTCGTTAAAAATTTCTCATTTAGAACAACTAAATAGCAAAATTTTTGCCTTGCTACTAAAGCTATTTCCCCGCTTCAAGATAGATCATTTACTTAATACAACTGGTATAACACCCATGTTTGCCAGCGGCACTCAAACTTTTTTCATTATGTGAGATAGATTGGCAAAACAATCGTGCCAGCTGATAATCCGTAAAATAGAGCGTGCGTTTATGGCAGTTAAACGTAATGAAGTATTCTGCGTACGGGATTGATATCCTGCCTTTTCTCAGGTTATTCCAGCTCATGTGCATGCCTTGCAATTGAGAGATAAGTTTTAAAGATAAGTCCTTCGATTAAATCTATCGAGGTACACCTCGACCTACGTGATGGATGGTAGGTCGTGATTTATCACGACAATAGGTTTGCGACAAAACATTCATGACTATCAAGGTGAACCAAACACGCACAAGGGTCGTTTAATTATTAATCGGTTAAACGAGGAGAGCATTATGCTTGCTGCCACACTCAAAGAAAAAATCGCTAATAAAGAACTCCATGCCATCGTGCTTAGCTACGCGGATTCAAATCACTATCTTGCGGGTGGTCAAGATAGTGATGGGAACTTGCATATCTTAATGCATGCCGAGGGTAAACTAACGCCGTTTAACTCGCTGCGAGAGGCCGAGACAAAGCTGGCGGAACTCGGCGCAACTCAAGCCTACCTCAGAGTTGAGTCCGCCTATGATGAAATTGGCCCAGAGGACTCTTCGGGAACGCATATCAGCAATATGGAGATCCGTCACTTAACTCCATCCGACATAACCGTTTAAACAAAAAGGCTTAAGCGCCCACAAGTGAGCGCTTAAGCCTTAAAAGTCAACGAGTAGAGATCTCTTATTCTACTGAAAGTGTTATCGTTTTAGTTGCAACGGAAGCGGACTTTTCATCTACAACACTTAAACTTACCTGATAGTCGCCTGATGCTATAGGAGTGAATTGTAGGTTCGAGTCATGAGCTGTGGTACTGTCAATCACTTCGCCTGTTGGAGCAACCACCTTCCAAAAATAGGTCAAATTGCCTGCATTGCTGTCGCTATCTATAACCGTTGGAGTTATCCAAAGCGCTGCATCTGTTTTCAGTACTCCTTGATAGTCCAGCGCCGTAATTACTGGAGCGCTATTTTGAGCAGCACTTACTTTGATGAATGCCGCGACGACTAGTTCAACCTTGCCATCAGACACGATGCATTTCAGCACATAGTTACCAGCTTCATCGAAGGTAATAGACGCGCGATTATCAGCATTGTTGACCACTGCAGTGCTATTCTCAGGCTTCGTTTCAAGTGACCAGCGATAAGTGAGCGGATCGCCGTCTTTATCTTCTGCGGATACCACAAAGACTTTGGTTTCCCCTTCCGTAGCTGTAGACATTTGTGGACTCATAGACGCTGTGGGTCCATAATTTTCAGGGTGGCTCTTTATCACGCCACTGGCGGTTTGGCTTAGCTCACCGTTACTTACCTCCACAAAATAACGGTAACTTCCCTCTCCGTGAGGCGTAAAAATCACCGTATCGGTATCTTCATTCGTAACGGAATAGGTCAAACCGGCTTCAAATGGCTCAAACGTCCAACTAAAGGAGAGTGGTCTTCCGCTTGTATCTTTACTTCGCTTGGCACTAAGCTTGATGGCTTCATTGATTTTGGTTGACTCTGGCACGTCGACGAATACAAGCGGTTTGTTTGCTTCGCCTAATTTGGCCGTTAAGGTATGGGTTGCCTCACTTAAACGACCTTGTCTGTCTTTAAGGCTAAAGCGGATTTTATATTGCCCTGCCTTATCTAATTGAAGCGAGGTGAGAAATCCATTTGGTGTTGCCATTGCGGCTTGGCTGCCGCTCGGTTTGCTGTCAAAACTCCAAAGCGGTGTTACAGCGCCTTGATACTGACTACCATCGCTTTTCAGCTCAACAAAAGTCATGGAGCTTAATGTAACCTCTGAAGGCGCAGAAATAACCGCTTTAAGAGCTGGCTGGTTATCTATAACGATGACTTTTTCTGATTTGCTATGTGACGATTTACCATCATAAACGGTTAAAGTAATGGTGTATTCACCCGCAAATTTAGAGGCGAAAGAGGCAACGTTATTGTTAGGGCTTACCAATGTGTATTCATCAACATTAGCAGGTGCAGTAACTTGCCATTTATAACTGAGATTATCGCCGTCTGAGTCTGAGCTGTTGCTCGCATCTAACTGTAGATGCTCGTTGATGGCAATTGCCTGTTTGGTGAGTGTGAAGTCGGCGACAGGAGGTGTGTTCACACTTGGTGTAGTTTTTTCTTTTATACGGATCTCAAACTGTGTTGTCGATTCGTTACTACCTGACTTGATTGTTAGCCCTAGAATGTAAATACCTGCAACGTCAGCGGTAAAGTGCGTTTGCTTAGCGTTGGGGTTAGAAAACTGAGCGTTACTGCCTTGGGGTTTGGCTTGCCACTGCCATGTTATTTCGGCATTTTCAGGGATCGTACTTCCCGTAGTGCTAAGCTGAATGACGTTGCCAGTCTCCCCAAAGGCACTTGCCTGAATTTTAGCGACTGGCTTAGTCGTGGTATCCGTTCCAGAATCTGTATTATCGTTATTTGAGTCTGTGTTGCTGTTATTTGAATCTGTGCTGCCGTTATTTGAATCCGTGTTGCCATTATTTCCATTTTTGCCGCTATCTTGATTGACTGGTGTAGTGTCACCGCCTGAACCGCCGCATCCTGCTAGTAATAGTGAACAACAAAGTATTGATGTTATTAAGTTTTTGTTCATTTAATTATCCTTTTAAGTACCTCAATCCGGAAATGTATCCTGATGTTCATAATATTTCCAGTTAAAATTTGTTCAGTGCAAAATTTAACTTGTTTAGGTTTTGAAGTTTCGACTATAATCGCCTTAAATTTCGAAACGAAACTTACTTTATGACTAAACGAAACACTCAACAGCGCAGACATACCATTCTTTCATGGGTGAATGAATACGGTGAAGTAAGCGTAGAATCACTCGCCGCTGAGTTTGAAACGTCAGAAGTTACGATTCGTAAGGATTTAACGGCACTAGAAAAAAGCGGCCTGTTACTACGCCGCTATGGCGGTGCGATAGCCCTTCCTAAAGAGATCACCGCATCAGGTAAAGACGAGCAAGACTCGGTACGTAAAACGGCCATTGCCAAAGCGGCCGCCGAGCTGATTAAAGATCACAATCGCATCATTATCGATAGCGGCAGAACCACTGAAACCCTAATTCCGGAGCTTGCACAAAAGCGCGGCTTAGTCGTGATGACCAATGCGATGAATATCGCTAATCGATTGTTATCACTGGAGAATGAGCCAACCTTATTGATGACCGGCGGGACATGGGATCCGCACTCAGAATCCTTTCAAGGGCAAGTAGCAGAGCAAGTACTGCAATCCTATGACTTTGATCAGCTTTTTATTGGTGCCGATGGCATTGATGTAGAGCGCGGCACAACCACATTCAACGAATTAATTGGGCTGAGCCGTGTGATGGCAAAGTCAGCCCGTGAAGTGATTGTGATGGTCGAATCCGACAAGATTGGCCGTAAAATTCCAAATTTAGAAATACCTTGGGCACAGATCACCACTTTGATCACCGACAACAACTTGGCCGATGACCTCCGCCAAGCGATCGAAGCGCGTGGTATACAACTTATCTGTGCTGAACTACACACAACGTGCAAATAATGGAGAGATTATGTGTGGAATCGTAGGCGCTGTTGCTGAGCGTCCAGTAAACAAAATTCTTATCGAAGGCCTAAAACGCCTTGAATACCGTGGTTATGACTCTGCGGGTGTCGCACTTTGCGAAGGCGGTGCACTCAACAGCGTGAAAGCCGTGGGTAAAGTGGTAAACCTAGAATCTGCGCTTGAAAATGCCGAAGTAAAAGGTACTACCGGTATCGCGCACACGCGCTGGGCAACACACGGCGGCGTAACAGAAGCTAACGCGCACCCGCATATTTCTAACAGCGAAATTGCGCTGGTACACAACGGTATTATTGAAAACCACGAAGGCTTGCGCGCGGCATTAAAAGAAGACGGCTACGAGTTTTTATCTGACACCGACACCGAAGTGATGGTGCACCTGATCCATCAACTCAGACAGCAACACACTACATTACTCGCGGCCGTGCAAGCAGCGGTAAAACAGCTCGAAGGTGCATACGGTACGGTATTATTTGATAAAGCCAATCAAGATGAAATCATTGTGGCACGCTCAGGCAGCCCATTGGTTATCGGTCTTGGTCTTGGTGAAAACTTTATTGCCTCTGATCAACTCGCGCTATTACCTGTAACCCGCAGCTTTATCTTCCTAGAAGAAGGCGATGTAGCACGCATTACTCGCGAAACGGTAGAAATCTTCGACATAAACGGCAATCCTGTAGAGCGCGAAGTGGTTGAGTCTAACATCACGCAAGATGCGTCTGGCAAAGGCGAATACCGCCACTACATGCTAAAAGAAATCTACGAGCAGCCAATGGCCGTACGTAACACACTTGAAGGCCGTTTAGACAACGATCGCGTCAGTATCGACGCATTTGGCGACAAAGCCAATGAAATCTTTAAAGATGTAAAACACGTACAGATCATCGCATGTGGTACGTCTTACCACTCAGGCATGGTGGCACGCTACTGGCTGGAGCAATTTGCAGGCGTAAGCTGTAACGTTGAAATCGCCTCAGAGTTTCGCTACCGCGACTCATTCGTTCACGAAAACAGCCTACTGGTAACCATTTCACAATCGGGCGAAACCGCAGACACTCTCGCAGCACTTCGCTTGGCCAAAGAGCAAGGCTATATGGCGTCGATGACCATCTGTAACGTACCTGGCTCATCACTTGTACGTGAGTCAGATCTTGCCTTTATGACCAAAGCTGGCGCAGAAATCGGTGTGGCATCAACAAAAGCCTTTACGACCCAATTAGTTGGCTTATTGATGCTAACGGCATCGATCGCGCAGGAAAAAGGCCGTGACCAAAGTGCAATCGTCAACGCCATTAAAACTCTGCCAACCAAGCTTGAAGAAACGCTAACGATGGCCGATGGCATCGAGCTTCTTGCAGAAGAATTTGCCGACAAACATCACTCATTGTTCTTAGGTCGTGGTTCACAATACCCAATCGCAATGGAAGGTGCACTTAAGCTTAAAGAAATCTCCTACATCCACGCCGAAGCTTATGCGGCAGGCGAGCTAAAACACGGCCCGCTAGCGCTTATCGACGCAGACATGCCTATCATCGTCGTTGCACCAAACAACGAGCTGCTTGAAAAGCTCAAATCAAACGTTGAAGAAGTGCGTGCACGCGGCGGTATCATCTATGTATTCGCGGACAAAGACTCAAACTTTGCCTCAGACGACACCATGCGAGTAATGAACGTCAATCACGTAGAAAACATCATCGCCCCAGTGGTTTACACCATCCCACTACAGCTACTTTCATACTATGTAGCCGTGATCAAAGGCACCGATGTTGACCAACCGAGAAATCTCGCAAAGAGTGTAACGGTGGAATAAGAAAAAGGCGCGCAAGCGCTTTTTTTGTTACTTAGGAATATGTACTTATAAAGTGCGGGGCCACAACTCGTCCCCTCAAAAATCAAGACACTAAAGGCGCATTCAGCGCCTTTTTTATGACTATTCCAAAATAATTTCTTTTAAAACAGCTTATAACCTACTTCAGCTCATGGACTCTGAAGTTTGCATTCTTAAAACCAAAAGTAAAAACTTATTCAATAAATACAAATTTTTACCGGTTATTTTTCTATTTTCTTGAGTTGTAAACTTATGGTGCTGTGCACTTACAAAGGCTTCATTAACAGCAATCAGGCACAATTCATCAAGACATCAGGTTTTTTGTGTTTGAACTGTTAATGTCAGTGGTTCTTAAATCACCATTAAGGACAAATCATGAAGCCGAATTTAACTTTACTTACCCTATTATTTTTTAGCCTCAGTGGTTGCTCTATGAGTCATACTGAAGACAAACCGAATGTAAAAAGAAGTGCGTATTTTGGAGAGCAGCCTCCGGGTTTAGTGCCTAAGATCTTTGAGCCCAAGATTGTTTCACCAAATGGAGAATTTGAAAGCGGTACATTCACGCCAGATATGCAGTCTTTTTACTTCACAAAAGCGATAGGCGAAGACAAAAAGCGAGGCTTTTTTGTCATCCATAAAGAAAATAATCAGTGGGGAAAGGCGTCAGAAACAGATCTACGTTGGCCGCAGTTTTCTTACGATGGCAGCAAAATGTTCATCGGCAAAATGTATCGAGAGCGCCAAGGTGATGGTTGGTCAGAGCCTAAAAGCCCAGGTGCGTTCATAAAACATATGGCGCATGGCAGGTCGGTGTCTGCGAGCGGCACTTATTACTTTACCGGATACAAAGAGCGGGGTGTTGTCGGCGCTTTGTATTATTCGCGTCTTATTAACGGGCAGTATGAAGAGCCTATAAAACTAAGAGACGATATGAATCAAGGAGAGTACATAGCAGGTTCTATGATAGCGCCTGACGAATCTTACTTGATTTGGAGTGTGCAACGAGCTGAGGGTTTTGGCCAATCTGATCTCTACATTAGTTTTAAAAAGCAAGATGGCACTTGGTCGAAGGTTATAAACATGGGAGTAACGATTAATACAGAAAAACAAGAAAGCTCTCCTCAATTATCGCCGGATGGAAAATACTTCTTTTTTAATCGGGGTGATTGGCGTGTGAATGGAAGCGGCAAACGTATTTATGAAGGAAAACAGCATTGGGTTGATATTCAACTGATAAAAAACTTAAAACTAAAAAGTGAGTTTACTTAATTATCTTATGTTTACAAACAAAGGCGCGTTTGGCGTCTTTTGACTAATATCTATAGGACACGTAACTGTTCAACGAGTATGCTTATTTACGAGTTACATGGTAAGCAACCAAGCTACAAACTGTTTTGCTTCAACAGCATTGCTAAGGCTTACTTTTCTGAAATCAGCATGATCTTTATAAACAACATTTTGTTTGTTTACAGAGATCGATGAAATCGGTGGGGTGGCTTCTATGTCAGGGGCGGAGCATACTTTGATTACTTATAAGCCAAAGAACACCTGTGCCCTAAATTTGTCGTTCCAGCCAGCTGTTTTCAATTTGCTGCGTTGACTCGGTAAGCCGCATTCACACTGCTTGAGCATATTCATTACAAAGCGCCTGAATAGGGCCATATTTTCCACCGCACCATCGAGACAAATTCTTGATGAATCCTCTTTAAAGGGGGTTATAAAGACACCCATAATTATTTGTCATCAAAGCTGCACTATCCATACACAACCTAATACGATTTGCATTGGCTTAACCGAAAAACGAAAATGATTTCTGTCCAGCAAACAATACTGACAGCCACTACTATTTGCTTACCATGGTTATGGCAGTTTCGACTTAGCTTTGTACAAGGTTGTTCATTATTCGTATCAAAAGCGCTTCTAAAATAAGGTAGTTGTTGGTGTTTGCTCATTTTTCGACACTAAAACTAGTGTATCACGCACGACAAGGGCGCTGTAATTTGCACAGCTTGAGGGGGTATCGCTAAAGGCGTTATTTGGTTAAGCCAGCAAACGTGCACAATTTGCTAGATTTGTGCGCCGTCGTTTTTTAAGGGTTCCACAATAAGCTGTGAGTACTTGTTCTCGACCCACCGCGCCGTGGAAAACCCGAGAAAATTGTGTAGTGAGCTTCATCCAGTTATCAGGTTCGATGTTTAGTCGAGACAGAATAGGTTGAGACTCAAAGATGGCACCGCTTTTGTCGGTGCGAATACATTGACCGGTAAGCTCAACTAATTCTATATAAAACTTGAGTTCAAAAGGCAGCCCTTTTGGCATATGTTTTCGGGGGCTTCCTGCAAACCGTAATAGGCTTTTTGGTTGTTTCCCTTGCCTTGCATGGTCGATACGCTTTTTGATACTGGTAAAGTCAGAGGTTTCAGGTGTTGGGGCTAATTTAGCTCGAATAGGGTTTAAGTCAACGTATGCCATACAAGCGGTTAATGCTGCTTCGTCCAACAAGGGCTGAGATTTAAATCGTCCTTCCCAGAACCGGCCTGTACACTCATCCTCTTTATTTGCTCTACGGGCAATATCCTCGTGAGTACCCGCATAAACCAACTAATATCAGCCAGTCTTTGTCTGTATTTGGTAACATATTCACTGAGTATCAACAGAGGAGCAGCACTGACATCCACAGTTATCTGCTCACCATGGTTATGACAGTTTCGACTTAGCATTGCACAAAATTGTTCATTATTCGTATAAAAAGCGCTTCTAAAATAAGGTAGCTGTTGGTGTTTACGTATTTCTCGACACTAAAACTAGTGTATCGCGCACGGCAACGGGGAATACTGCGCCCTAGGCTATTAATGCGGTAATGGTGTCTGCATGTGCTTGTTCAAATTGAATCTTAAACTAACTACGTGGAGTGTTAAAAAATATTTAAACTTGTTTTGTTTTATTTAAATTTGTTATGTGTTAGGTTTGCAATGCCTTAAATTTCAAGGGCTTTTCTAATAAATGAACTTAATAAATGTATAAAGGAATAATATACAATGAAAGTATTGAACAAAGTTTTTGGTGCAACCGTTTTAGCGTTAGGTGTATCTGCAGGGTCGGCTTCTGCTGCTGAAGTAAAAATCACAGAAGTAGATTATGGTAGTGTGATCATCCAAACTGCTGATGTTGTGTTAAACCACAGCCAAGCAGGCACTTTCTCTATGAATGTGAGCGAAAACCATTTAACTGTAAATGCTCAAGACTCTAATGGACGTAAGTTCCGCTGCGTAATGAATGGCACTGTAAGCTACAGCGATCCTACTATTCTTGAAAGAGTAACGAACATCGCAGCGACAATCTCTGAAGGCGACAGAGTACAATTTGAGGTGCAAAAAAATGTATTACCTCAAGTTTGTCATGTTAAAAAAATGCTAAGCTTCTAAGCTTTGCTATTTCGCAATGGAAAGTGTGCGCACCTTCCATTGCTTTAAGTACTTCTATTTAGCTAGCTTGACTACGCAGTGATAAAAGCTTGGGCAAGATCATGGTGACCATCTCTTTCTAAGCAATCGATAACTTGTTGTTCTACTTGAGTAACTAAGTTACTGCGCTTTAGTTCGATAAAGGCATCGGTAAAACTGTCTTTATATTCTTCCCAACCGCCACAATATGCATTGGCTTCACCGAAAATGGACTTAAATTGATAGGTGATAAGAAAATACTCCCCCGATTCTTGCCATTCTGTTGTGGATTCGTTTACTTGCCGATTTGGATACGTTTGATATAAACCAGTTAAATTATGTACTTACTATCTGTGTTCGCCACTCAAGTATGGCGGCTGCGGGCAGAGAGTTGTTTAACGTGAGCCGCACCAAAAAGTCACAGGTGAATGACTCCACAAGACTGCAAAAATATCTCGCTAAATTTGGTTTAAGTTGGCGTCAAATACATAGTTAACGCTGAGCGCTTCTATCATTGCTTGTGAAGAAGCGCTTAACTTGTTAAAAGTGCAAATTAAAGCGGTTTGATGGCAATAATATCAACCGCTTTTGCCAGCCATCCTTGATACAGTGTAAATACCTGTTTGGTGTAGGCTTGCTGGTGATGAAAATCAAACGCGGCATGGTCGACAAAGCGTTCGACTAAGGTAAGCTGGGTGCGGTCTTCACTTTCATAAAGTTCAAAGCGTAAACATCCGACTTCTGCTCGAGTGGCTGGCAAGATCTCTTGGATTGCGTTAATACAATTTTGATAGTGCTCGGTTTTAGGTGTGATATGGGCGATAAAGTTGACGTTATTGTGGCTGTTGGCCATGGTATTTCTCCATAATGCGTTTAGTAACGGCGGTAACTGGGGCTGATAAAACATAGGCGGCGATGAACGAGGCCGGCCAAGCATTAGCAAAGGCATGCGCCCATCGCGTGGTAAAGTCTGCCACTAATCCCAAATTGATGTATGTAACCCATCCAGACACCATAAACGACAGACACAATGACAGCAGTAATGTAAAAATGAGTTTTTGCATGTTTCCTCCTCTGGCTGTTGGTATGATTGTAGGGAGTTGCCAGCCGATCAGAATGGCAAAAATGGAAAGCTAAGATTGCGGAGATAACCATGCTAGATGACTTACGACTCTTTGTTGAGGTAAGCCGCCGAGGAAGTTTTGCCAAGGCGGCAGAAGACCTTAGCATAGGCGCGCCGACCTTATCTAAGCGGATGTTAGCGCTGGAAGACAAACTTGGTTATCCGCTCTTACTGCGTAGCGCCAGAGGACTTACATTAACGAATCATGGTCAGGCGGTGGTGGATAAAATGGCGGAGTCTTTGCTCGCCTTGCAAGCGCAAAGTGAGGCGCTATCAACACTAGAAGCGTCCACTTTCCACCTGTTATGCCCGCAAAACCTAATGATTGGTCCTTTGTATAATGCGCTGCAATCGTTTCAGGCCCAGTATCCAGAGATCCAATTGCATGTGGAGCCTGCCAATAGTGTGGCCTTACTCAGCCAAAAGCGGTTTGATTTAACCGTGCGAGTCGGGGAGCTGGATGATTCAAGCGTCTATCAAAAACGGCTGGGGCAAATCGCGGTAAGGGTGGTGGTCGCCAAGGAAATTGCGACTACACAAACCCTGTTTTTGCCCTTTAAAGCATCGCAACTGCCCGCAACCGATGCATGGCGAGCACTGCTGGCGCAGTTTAGTCACGTCTCTTATGTGGGTGATATTACCTTAGTGCGTAAATTAGTAGGCTCGGCTAACGGTGCTGGCGTATTGCCGATGACAGAAATTGCAGCGTTGGCAGCGCAATCTCAAACCGCATTTAGCTATATCGGTGACTACCAATTTATTCGCAGCATCTACGCACTTTGGCCAAATCAACGAACTCCACCGACTTACACCAGAAATTTTATTGAGTTACTGCAAATGCGGTGTCAGGAGCTTGATTATCTGCAAGGGGCAGTGATAGCTCTGTAATAAACACCGCACAATCGCATTTTATCCTAAGCTCAGATTGCGCTCAAAATGCACGATATCGACATCAGGCTTTAGTTTATAGAGCTGTGCTAAACGTCCGCCTGACTTGACCTTTTCATCCAGTGCTTCAAACATGTTTGAGGCTTCAATTCGTCTTACCAAGCTCTTGCGCTGAATGGGTTTGGCGATAATGGCTTCGATGGCGGTTTTGAGTTGTCCAATGGTAAATTGATCTGCCAAACAATAAACCGGGATCATGGAATATAACGCCTTTTGCTGCAGCCTTGCCTTGGCCTTTTCAATAATATGCTTATGATCAAAAGCCACAGCAAGATCTGGGATCTCGCTAAGATCCACCCATCTCACATCATCTACCGAGTCAATTTGGGTTGCCACTTGCTGAGGTGAAATCAATGCGTAATAAACCAAGGTGACACTAAAGCCTCGCGGATCACGGTTGATCCCAGAAAACGCCTGAAGTTGTTCAAGGTATTGTGGGGCAACACTGGTTTTCTCTTTGATCTTACGCAGCGCGCTCATATCCGTGTTGTCATCCAGCTCAACATCAACAAACCCTCCAGGTAATCCCCAGCGGCCTTTGAACGGCGCATGGGGGCGTTTGGTGAGGAGGACTTTTAAGCTACCTTGCCAAATTGTAAATAACACACTGTCTACTGAAAAAAGAGGCGGGTGAAACTGGGATAAATTGTGTTCTGAGCTCATTGATTTTTTAGTTAATGTCTTTTGGACACAATAAACGATTGTTTAGGTTAAAGCAAAACAAAGGTTTCAATGTTAATAAGCGGAGTATATTGTCCCTGTGACTCTATCTTGGCGTTTGATCAAAATTTGTGTTGTTGTGAGTTTGTGTCTTTATGACACTATCAATTTTGAGTTGCAAAGGTTGCTATTTTGAGCTTGTAAGTAATGTAAAAGTCCTTTTATTTTAAATGGTTATAGTAGCTGGAAGGGATGGAAGCGGATGTTGTTTTATTATGCGATAGTTAAAAGCGGTATCAGTAGAGGTAAGTATGACGTTCCTTAACGAGTAAGGCTGTGGCATAGTAAAGTCACTTAAATTATTAGCTGAAAGATCACCCTGCAACGTGGCTACAAATATCCCTCGTCATGCGGAGGTGCTGTGGTTATAAAGCGGCTTTAAGAATCTCAGCATTAACTCGTTAAATTAATCTCAACAATGTCTGACCAATATACTGTTTTATATGTAGAAGATGACCCAAGTAGTGCTGAGATATTAAATTTATATCTGGCACAAGCGGATATGCAGGTTGTCCATTTCGATAACGCCCCAGATGCCCACCGAGCCCTACAAAACCTAACATTTCAACTCGCTATTTTAGATGTCATGCTACCCGGTGGTGATGGCCGTGAGTTACTTAAAGAAGCCGTTGCACGCAACATTCCTACCATTATGGTGACCGCCAAAGTGTCTGAAACCGACCGTCTTGAGGGGTTTGAGCTAGGTGCGGACGATTATGTGTGCAAGCCTTACAGCCCACGAGAAGTGATCTCACGAGCAAAAGCACTATGTAAACGTAGCTATCGTGGTCAGCAGAGTGCCGCTTTGTTGTTTGATGGCTTAAGTATCAATCTTGAGAGCAAATCCGTAACGGTAACACAACAAACACCAGCGTTAACGGCGGTGGAGTTCGAGTTATTACTGACCATGGCCAAGCAGCCGCAACAAGTATTTAGCCGCGCGCAATTAATTGAACAAGTATGGGGAAGTGATGCGCCTATTACGGATCGGGCAGTCGATACTCATTTGGCTAACTTGCGTAAAAAACTAGGTGACAGTAAGGCTGAGCCCAAGTTTATCGCCACTCGTTACGGGCAAGGCTATCAATTTATCGCGCGTAAGGTGTCTTCATGAAGCTAAAAACCAAATTTACCTTACTCGTGGCGCTTTGTACCTTTGCGCTACTCGGAAGCTTTTATCAACTATCTAAAAACTCAGCCGAGCGCACTTTTTTAGCATTTAATAAGCAAAGTGCGGTAACGTTTGGTCATTCATTGCTTGATGATGACTTAGTGGAAGAAGCATTGACTGGTAAAACCTTTGCGAGCCCAGAAGCGACGTTAACGTTTTTAGCATCAACCTTTCCTGAGCAGCTATTTATTTGGCGAGATGCTAACTCAACAGCGGATGTAAAGATCCTCAACCCCGATCTCACCATAGACTATGAGCAGGTCAAATCCGGTCATCAATTTTCTATCCATCACCCCGGTGTCGCGGCGTTTGTGGTGCAATTTAATGAGGCGCAATATGTGTTATCACCACAGGGTGAGTTGTTTTGGTTACCTGAGGTATTGCTAGATAGGTCGTTTGAAAAGGAAGCGCTGCAGCAAGCTATGCTGGATGATTTTATGCTTACTTTGGTCATCTTATCGATTATTGCTGCATTACTTGCTTGGTTGGGGTCGTGGTACTTTTTGTCGCCACTTAAACAGCTCAAACGTAGCTTCAAGGCGATAGAGTCGGGCGAGTTAGACACCCGCTTAGCGCTAAAACGCCATGATGAAGTAGGTGAAATCATCAATAGTTTTAATAATCTTGCGGCTTGGCTACAAGGTTTGCATCAGCAGTATAAACAAATGAATTCCGACTTATCTCATGAACTTAGAACACCACTTAACGGCATTCGTTCGCGCTTGGAGGCGATGGAAGACGGTATAGTGCCAATGGATAAGGCTCAGTTAGCGGTGATAACCCAAGACCTTCACAACGTTAACCGTATTATCGACGACCTGTGTTTGTTGTCATTAACCGAGTCAAAGCAGCTGACCTTGTCATCAACACGAGTAAATCTCTCTGAGCTGTTAACATCGACCTTAGTGCGTTACCAAGCACAGGCCGAAGCGCGAGGCGTGAAATTGAACGCAGATATTCAAGAAGGTGTGAGCGTGACGCTTGATGCCGGAAGAGTCAGACAGATAGTGGTGAACTTATTAGATAATGCCTTTAAATATGGCGCTGATGGTGGCGTTGTGACGTTAAAGCTCAGTTATCAAGATAATGAACTGGTGATTACGGTTGCTGACTGTGGCCAAGGTATGTCGCCTAATCAACTCGATCAGGTGTTTGAGCGCTTTTACCGCGCGCAGGGGTCGCGCCACGATACATCCAGTTTAGGACTCGGCTTGCCAATTTGCCGTCAACTTGCCGAGCTGATGGGCGCGACATTGACCGCGACCAGTACTGAAAATCAAGGGGCGAGCTTTTCGCTCAGATTTTCTCAACTAACTTGATAATTGCTTGACAATTGCTCGGCATAGTTAGCTCAACAAAAACATCAACAGTTTGAGAGCAAGATTATGAGAGCAATTATTTTATCAGCATTAGCATGTACCACCGTTGGTTGTGGGATCACCGCGTCTACCGCGCCACAATCGCTCACTTTACCGATGAAGTACACCGAGAAAGGTCATGCCTATGTGATGGCAACGCTTAACCATACGGTTACCCATCCTATGATTTTAGACAGTGCTGCGAATGTTGGTATTTTACCGGTTAATCTGAAAGCAGCACTTGCCTTGCCTGAAGACAAGCTAAGCAAAATGGACGTGCAAGGCGCAAGTGGCAGCTCAGAGCTAGTATTGGCAACGATAGACCACACCAGCGTCGGCCACTTAGCAGCAGAGTCGCTTCCTTATGTATTTAAAGATATGACCCGCTTAGATGTGGAAGGCATCTTGCCTGGAATTTTGGGGCATGGATACATGTCGCAATATTGTAATGTGTTTGATTTTAAAAATAATGAGCTGAGTTTGTATCAAGGGGCTTGCCCAAGTAGCGTGACACAGGGCTTGGAGAGTGAAAGTTTTAAAATAGATAACAATTTCATCAAGCTAACTGCAAGTTTTAATGGCGAAGAGGTGGACGCCGTGCTTGATACCGGCGCTCCAACCAACTACATCAACTCACACCTGGCCAATAAACTAACATTAACGCTGGGCGAAGAAGACATCAGCCGAGGGTTAAACGACCTAGCGACCAAAAAGGTGGCCATAGAATCACTGCGTTTTAGCTTAGGTGACAAGGAAATCATCAATACCGAAAGTCACTTATCGGATATGCCTGTGTTTGAGGTGCTTGGATATAAAGATGAGCCGTTTATCCTGCTGGGTTTAAGTAATTTCAACGACGATAAGCTAGTTATCGACTACGCTGAGAACAAAATTTACTTTTGATCCCAACGCTGCTGGCTTGACGCTCGACCAGTCAGTAGCTAATTAAATTTCATATTAATTTAGACAGTTATGGTGTTTACTATAGCGAATAGTTATTTGAATGATCATTCAAGTAAAGTTAGTCTAGCACCCAATGAGTAGTTAACCTGAGGTTAGTTAGATCTCAGGTTATACCAATACAAAATGCACCAAGAGGAGCAACTGATGACTGACTTTACAATCCATACCGTAGAATCTGCACCGCAAAAAGGTAAACCATTACTTGAGAAGTCCCAGCAAGCGTTTGGACGTATTCCGAACCTTCATGGTGTAATGGCGGAATCACCAGAGCATCTGCATGGCTATCAAGTGTTACATGAGGCTTTTTTAAATAGCTCGTTCAATAACGATGAAAAAACTGTGGTGTGGCAAGCGATTAATGTAGAACATGAATGTCACTACTGTGTACCGGCTCATTCTGCTATCGCAAAATCAATGAAAGTAAGTGATGAATTGGTCAAAGCACTGCGTGAGCAAGCACCGCTGGGCGATGAGAAACTAGAAGTGCTGCGTGCCACTACACTTGAAATGCTGCGTGAGCGTGGCAAACTGAGTGATGCACAAACGAAAGCGTTTTTTGCAGCAGGTTATACTAAACAAAATTTGCTGGAAATCATCTTAGCACTAAGTCAAAAAGTGATGAGTAACTACGTGAATCATATCGCACATACTCCACTGGATGATGCTTTTAAAGCGTTTAAATGATCCAGATAAGTTATCACGCGAATATAAGTTATTGATACGAAATGCCCGATAATGGTTATCGGGCATTGGAAACTGAAAAAAGTGTCTTTAGACGTCCTTTAGCATAGCAGATAAAAACGTCAGGCGCATTTTACAAAGAACTGGTCTAATGACTTAAGCAATTCTCGGTACTAGTGGGTTGTTACCTCTTGTAGTATTCCTTGAACCAACTCACAAGCTCGCTTACACCTTCAGCCACCGATACTTTCGGTTTATAGCCTGTGGCTTCAAATAAATCAGCAGTGTCTGCATATGTACGATAGACATCTCCAGGTTGCATGCCACGGAAATTCTTTTTCGCTTCGATACCTAATTCAGATTCAATGGCTTGTACAAATTCCATCAAGTTAATTGGGTGTCCGTGACCAATGTTATAAACAGCGTAAGGCGCTGAGCTGGAAGCTGGTGAGCCTTGCTCTACAGTCCATTCGCTATTCGCAGATGGCAAAACATCGGCAATCCTAACGACCCCTTCGACTATATCATCAACATGGGTAAAGTCTCGCCACATATCACCATGATTGTTAATGTCGATAGTCTCACCTGAGAGAATCTTCTTGGTGAATATATGCGGTGCCATATCCGGTCGACCCCAGGAGCCATAAACAGTAAAAAAGCGTAAACCGGTGGTGGGAATTTGATACAGATGAGAGTAACTATGCGCCATTAACTCGTTAGATTTCTTAGTTGCTGCGTAAAGCGATATGGGATGATCTACTGAGTCTGAGGTCGAAAAAGGCACTTTCTGGTTGAGACCATAAACAGAGCTTGAAGATGCATAGATAAGATGGCCTACATTAGTTGCTCTGCATCCTTCTAAAATGTTTAAGTGGCCCACCAAGTTTGAGTCGGCGTAAGCATGAGGATTTTCAATCGAATAGCGTACACCGGCTTGAGCAGCTAGATGAATAACGCGGTGAAACTGGTGGCTTTCAAAGAGCGCTAATGTTTGCTCACGATCACTAATATCGAGTTTGATAAACTGAAATAATGGGTGTTCTATACGTGCAAGACGCGCTTCTTTAAGACTAACTTCGTAATAGTCATTGAGGTTATCAATGCCAACAACTCGGTGCCCTTGGTTTGTTAGCTTTTTCACCACTGCACTACCGATAAAACCAGCCGCACCAGTTACTAAATAGTTCATTGTTGTTCTCCTCAATCAGAACCGAATAGATCCCGAGTGTAAATTTTTTCAGCGACGTCCCTGATCTCATCAACAACTCGGTTGGCAACAACAACATCACTATGTGCTTTGAATTCACCTAAATCACGGTAAACCGTTGAACCAAAAAACTCAGCTTCCTCTAGCACCGGTTCGTAAACTATCACTGTGATGCCTTTCGCTTTGAGGCGTTTCATGATGCCCTGAATAGAGGATGCTCGAAAGTTATCAGATCCTGATTTCATGATTAAACGATAGATCCCCACTGTTTTAGGATTTCGACTTAAGATCGCATCAGAAATAAAGTCTTTTCTTGTGGTATTTGCATCAACAATGGCTCGGATAAGGTTGTTTGGTACATCTTTGTAGTTGGCTAATAGCTGCTTAGTGTCTTTCGGTAAACAGTAGCCACCGTAACCAAAGGATGGATTATTGTAATGCGCGCCGATACGAGGATCTAGTCCCACGCCTTCAATGATTTGTCTGGTGTTTAGGCCATGGATTTCAGCATAAGAATCGAGCTCATTGAAATAGGCAACACGCATTGCTAAATAGGTGTTAGAAAATAGCTTGATAGCTTCGGCTTCGGTTGCATCGGTGAAAAGTACTGCAATATCGCGCTTTTCGGCGCCGTTTGCTAATAGTTGGGCAAACTTTTCAGCTCGTTCACTGCGCTCACCAACAATAATGCGAGAGGGGTGAAGGTTGTCATAAAGCGCTTTACCCTCTCTTAAAAACTCTGGTGAAAATATAAGATTACTAGTATCTAGCTGCTCTGAAATTCGAGTTGTATAACCCACAGGGACAGTTGATTTTATCACCATGACTGCTGTAGGGTTAATGGCTTTAACCTCGCGAATCACGCTTTCTACGGTCTGAGTATTAAAGTAGTTAGTTTGAGGATCGTAATCCGTGGGAGTGGCGATAATTACGTAGTCTGCATGTTCATAAGCTATTTGCTTATCAGATGTCGCGATTAGACTCAGCTCCCTCTCTTGTAGAAACTGAGTTACGCAATCATCTTCAATTGGTGACTGGCGCTGGTTAAGCATTGATACTTTGTGCTCATCCACATCAAAAGCGATAACATCATTGTGTTGAGCGAGTAACACAGCATTTGAGATACCTACGTATCCTGCCCCTACTACTGTTATTTTCATAATCTATATCTCTACCTTTTGATATGAGACGGTTGTGACTTTGATTGCCTCAAAAATTTATAACTCAGCATTTTTAAAGAGTGCAATATACTTTTTCGCCGCATTATTTACGCTGAATTCCCAACCTCGAGCTTGCAACGCTTGAGTGTCTCGGTTTTGTTGTAGTTCAGCGATGATCCCGTCAGCAAATGCTTGTGGGTTTTGCATAGGTACAAGTGTACCCAATTGACCATCTTTTAGAATTTCCCGAGGACCTGCAACACAGTCACAGGAAACGACAGGTTTACCTATGGCTAGCGACTCTACCATTGCATTTGGTAGTCCTTCCCACAAAGATGACATTACAAACAGATCTGCTTTACGAATAAATTTATATGGGTTGTCAGTAAAGCCATACAAGTCTACTTTATCTGCGATCCCTAGTGCATCAATATGGGTCTTTAATTGTTCTTCAAGTTCACCATTTCCTAAAATAAGCAGTTTAAAAGGCTTATCGGGATGCTGTTGTGTTAGTAAAGCGAATGCTTGCAACATCGTACCGTAGTCTTTTTGCACATTTAGGCGACCTGCTGCTACTAACACAATGTTATTGGAATCAAAGAATGGGTGTTCTACATGCTCTTGTGCAAGAGTTAAGAGGTTCTCTGAGACCACTGGATTATATATGGTATGAGCCTTTTTTTGCAGCGCGGAGCTTAGATTTGCAACGGTGATACGTACGTCATCTGACACACAAAGAACTTTATCTGCTTGTGGGTAGAATAGTTTGATAGCCAGTGTTCTTATCTTGTTCTTGAGCCAGCTATAGGCAATAAGCTTTACTGGCACTGCTTGAATAACATACCATCTGCAATCTTTAGGTAAACGTGCTCTGTGTTTTAGTGCTTGAATAAACTGCTGACCCATACAACATACGACAATATCTGGATTTAAAGATATCAGCTGTGCACCTAACTCGCTCTTAAGTTGTTTGCCTGACACGCCACCCAAAGTATGATAAGTGACTTGCTTTGGCACCATGGCTTTATTTTCACCTCCAGGTTGATTGACAATGAGGTGAACATTAAGCGCGTTTTCTGTATCGTTATCTTTGATGCCTTGCAATAAGCGCATAGTACGCCTTTGCACGCCACCACCAAATAAATCATCAAGGTAAAAAACTACGTTCATTTATTCTATTCCTAAAATGGTGTTCTTAAGTTGCGTAGTGGCATGAACAGCAGAAAAGTGACTACGTGCGCAAACACTGATTTGTGTCCTAGTGACAGTCGAATCATGATAGTAATTCGCGATAGCGTTTGGTAGTGCTTCTGGCGAATCAATGAAATTGCCTGTTTGCCCTGCAATAATGGCTTCTTTGGCACCGAATCGGTTGTAGCCAATGGACCAACAACCACAACTACTTGCTTCCATAAACACTAAGCCAAGAGACTCTTGCAAGTTTGAGAGTAAGACAAAGATATCGGCTTGATTATATGTTGTGGCCAATTGGCGATGATTTAAGCGACCGAGAAAGTGAACCTGCTCAGATAGCCCAAGCGTTTTGATGTAACTCTCAAGTTCAGCCCTAAATGGGCCATCACCAACGATATTCCAACGAATAGGTATATCCAATATCTCACGTATTTTCACTATTTGTTGAGCGACCTCTATGTACCCTTTTTCTTTTACAATGCGGCTAGCTGTAACGAGCGTTAAAGGACGGACTACCTCAACTTCCGGCTGCAATTGAAAACACTCGGTGTCGATGCCATTGCGTATTACGACAGTATTCTGCGCAACAAGTGTCTTTATTTTCTCATCAGCTATGCTGTCTAATAATTTTTGCTTCATGTAATCAGACACAGCAACAACTTTTTGTGCCTTGATACACATATTTAGAAAGGTATCTCGGTAGCGTGCATCCTGAATAAGAAATTCAGGTTCTGAACCATGTAAATAGATGATGCAGCGGCTACAACAATAGCCGCGAAAAAGCGTTAACCACAGCTTCTTGTAATACAGGTCATTTATAATGATTACATCTGATAGCAAAGCGCGAAAAGCAAAAAAGAAGCCAGCAACGCGAGCAAAAGGGGATGCAAAGTGTGTCGCGGCAACGCTTTTGGTGATGTTCAACCCCAATGCGCGCAACCCCGTAAATATCGTTTGCGCAACGACGCCTGCGCCACCAAGCATTGGTGGCTGTTCGTGGCTGAGTAAATACACCGTTTTAGGTTTACTCACCATGTGCTCCAATCTCGCGAACAATACCTTGTAGCTGCGTTTTGAGCTCTATAATGTCCTTATCTGCGTATAATCCTAAAAAGTTTTCAATCTTTTTAGAGATAACCCATGGTTGTATGGCCGCGCCTTCTATTTTGCCAAGTATGAGGGAGTGCATTCGACCCGAAAAAACGGTATCAATAACCGATAACTCGCGGCGGTACGCTTCTAGTGGTAACACGCCATCAATCAACCTTACGTCAGCGCTCACTGCACTAGCACTTAATCGCTGATATAAGTCACGGTTACACTGCGCATCAGTATGCGTTGTGGAGGCAAGCACAATAGGAGTACCAGGCGTGTGCATTGCTAATACTTTGTCGTACCAGACCGTGAGATATTCTTGGTAGCTTTCTACCTTTGGCGCTGACACTTCATGACGATAACGTTTAAATACTGCGTAATCTGTCATTCCAACCATGAGTCCCTTGCGGGTTTCTTGACCTACAATCGGCTGTAAGCCGAATGCTAAATCAGGACAAAACTCAGCGTTAGCGGTAAAGTAATTATCTAACTTAACGACAGACTCATGCTCTCTCACACAAATTCGGGTGGTTGTTGTTAAGGCTTTGCTGATCAGCCAAGTTTCACTGCGATGAAAATGCTCGCCGCATCCTACACCCAATAAATATAGTGGGATTTTATTTTTTTTCGCATAACGTGCCCAGGCATACAACGCTGGCGGAAATGCAGCGCCAGATAAAATGAGCTGTCCACCACCAATAATTATGCCATCGTAATTACCGCTGCAGCTTTGTTTTATTCTGCCTTTATGTTTTAGCAACCACATCAGCAGATAAAATGGTTTGAATTTAAATAGAGTTTTACGCAACTTTTGGCTTAATGTTGGAGACACGCTTTCATCAGCATTACTACCTTCGGGGGCAGTATGCGTGGTAGAGTAGGGTTCACTGACATAGTTGCAACCCGCCTCACTCAATAGTGCTTTTAAGCCTTCATTGATAGCATGATCGCCAATATTGTCTGAGCCATTCTCATTAACGAGCAGAAACGTTTTCAATCTATAACCCCTATTAATTCTTTTTTGCTTTCTTGAGCATTTGAAGAGTGTGTTTTCCTGCTTCTAGCTTTAGAAGTAAAGCGAGAGCTAGGTACATGGCGACAGCTACACTGCCGAGTAAAATTAGCTCGACCCAAACATTTAAAGCTAAGTATTGTTGCGCCAACCACACTGATATTCCAGTGAATGCCGCGATAAGTAGACTCGGTATGAAGTCTGAAAGTTGTTCTTTAAGTGGATAATCCACGAGTCGATTAGCAAAGATAACACTCGGAAAGTAAACTAAATATTGGCTGGCTAATTGCCCGAATAGGATTGCGGTTACGCCGTGCTCATAGGTAAAAAATAATGCGATTAGACCCAAGGCTGCTTTGCACAGCTCTAAATACAAAAACCAATCGCTACGACCTTTTACTTTCATAATATTTATATTGATCGAAGCTAAAGGCATAGCCATGCTAGTTAGACACATAATCTGCAAATAGGGTACCGCTGGTAACCATTTCTCAGGGAGTAATGCTTGAAAAATAAGGTTAGATAACGCGCAAAGTGTAATCAGAACAGGAAAGACTAAAAAAGTCATGATAGACATCACACGTTGGTAGCCATTTTTAAGCCGCGCACTATCACTTTGAATAGAAGAAAGTGCAGGGAACGTAACCGTTTGAATTGAAGTTATGAGTTGTGAAACCAATAACTCGCGGATCCGATCCGCAAAAAAATACAACCCAGCAACCGACGCGCTTAAGACTTTTGCGACTACCATAACTGTAAAGTTTTTATAAAAGGTATCTAGGAAACTCGAAAGTAGGATTTTATAGCCATAATTATAGATTTCTTTTAAAGATTCCATCGAAACGCTGAGGGTAGGTCGCCAATCACTTTGCCACCAAAGAAATGCTGCAATTAGGATTGCTGTAATCTGGATCTGGATAATTAACGCCCATACACCAAATCCTAGATAGGCGAGAAAAACCGCGCTGATACCAGATATAAAAACTGCTGGAAAGTTCGCTCGTAAAATCCGATTAAACTGCATTTCACGTGATAGCATTGCCATTTGAACGACATGTAGAGAGTTAAAAATCAAAGACAGAGCGCTCACTCTAATCATCAGTGTGAGTTCCGCGCGCTGGTAAAAGTCGGCGACAAAAGGAGCACTGAAAAATAGTATAGCGACGGCTAAAACAGCGATGGCAATGTTGGCAAAAAATGCAGTATTGGTATCTACCTGAGAGAGATTTTCTTTTCGGATCAATGCAGAGCGAAAGCCCGATTCCATCAATGTTTGACCCAAAGTTAAAAACAATGCCATCATGGCAACCAAGCCATATTCATCAGGTGTTAGGAAGTAAGCCAACACTAAGGTGACTAATACCGTGATCCCTCGTCTTGCAAGTTGCTCAATAAAACTATAAATCACGCTAAAAAGCGTCTTTTTCTCTAACATCTAGTTCGTTTACCAATAGTTCGAAACATACATGAGTCTTTCAGATGTATGCGGTATTCCAAGTGAGTAAAGTTGAGCTACTTAACAGTTCATATGAAGAAGGTTTCTTATTAAGACTATAAAGTAAATATTCGAAACCCAATATTTTATAGTATTCAGCCTCATTACTCCAGTTGCAACATGTTGACGTCGCGCGTTATCGAATCACGGGATCTAAGTGTAATATGTTCCTTAAATAGGAGGAATTCATAAAGTGTATAAGTGTGTATCTGTAGAAAGCTTTAAATATCCCTTTTTGCCACTGCTTTATCAGAAACATAAAATCATAAAAGAAATGGCGCTAGTTTGGGGCGGGCAGAACGAAAGTGGGTTTGGCGTAGACGTAACAAAACCAACTTGAATCGCATTATATGTCTAGAGGAGAATGAGAGGTAGGCCTCTCATTCGTTAATATTACTCGCTTTCTAATCCTTCAAGCTGTAAGCCTATCTGAGTGCTTAAAACCCCCGCTTGTGTACGCAATTGTGCATTCAAGGTTGTGAGATCTGTTTGTGCGTCTGTGTGTCTGTAGATAGCACGACTACCACGAACATAGCTGAGAACTAGGCTATTATCGCGAGCAAAAGAATGTGCATTGACGAGAGGCAAGTGTTCAACAATGATTTCACCCGTTACTGTGTAGATTTCTCCTGTAGAAGGAGATTGTAGTTTCAATCCCTTAACTAGCGTGGTGTTATCTCCCTCAAGAGAAACAAAAGCGTGGTTATTAATACTTATTTCAGCACCGTGTGGCGCCTCAGTTAATTCTATCAACACATTGTCGGTCGCAAGAGCTTGGCCACTAAGTAGTATGACTGATAAAAAGAGTGCTTTCATAATGGTTCTCCTTAGTTATGACCAATAAAACGAATTTGCCAAGAGGTAAGCTGGCCATCTTGCGCATTATTTCTGTGTACAGCACGAATGTCCGGTGCGCCACTTACTGGATCAAAGATAAAGGCTTCGTCCTCACTTTGTGTATCAATTAACCGAATGGTCCATTGGCCTTGCGCAGGTTCGCCATAGAAGTGATGCGATAGCATTTGCATATCATTAAAGCCGTTGCGTCCAGAAATAGTTCCTGTTCTTGGCGTCATTAATACGCTGCGAGTACCTGATGGAGAAATAAGCTCAATTGCAACGTCACGGGTACTGGTATGCTCACCGGTTACACGGATCTGTACGGCTTCTACGGTGACATCGTTGTCAATTTGTACCGAACTTTCTGCGCCAGCAAGGCTACCGTCAGGAATGGTGACATTAGCATTAACTTGCTGCCAAGGTGTGATAGTGAAATTACCTCTATCTTCATTATAGAAACGAGCCATATTTACTGCAGCATCAACATCAATTGCACCAAAGCCGTAGAAGCCATGGTAGTTATAACCTGCAGCATTGCGCTGCCATGCGGGGATCGCATCATATTGTTGTGCTTCTCCAGCCGCATTATTAAAGGTCAATGTAACGCCAGGATTGTCCGCATCAATTTTACGCGCTGTAGAGGCTAAGATATGTCTCACATCGCGCCAAGTTAATGCCGGGTTTGCTGACATGATAAGTGCAATTGCCCCTGTTGTGTTTGGTGCAGCGGAAGAAGTGCCATTCATCGTTGCATTATAATCACAATTAGGATCCAGTGGATGGCTTCCATGTAAGGTGTTACGCAGATTGGTCGGGTTGCTTCCCCAGTCACAGCCACTGATGTCCGTAGAGATTATAGCGGGAGTGGTTGAGCCGTACTCACCGCCAGGCGCACTGATAAAGACGCTTGAACCAACCGTAGAGTATGACGAGCGTTTACCGTCAGCATTATAAGCAGACACAACCAAATTCCAATAGCTGGTATCAATACGCTCTAAGTTAACATCTTGCATTGGTAAGCCATGGTTACGATTTGCAAACCATAGATACCCAGGCCCTAAACCACTGGCATTAAAGCTTTGAGCTTGGTAACCATTACCTGCAGATTTTACGAAAATTGCACCGCGGCCGCTGTGACTTGTAGTCGTGATCTCTTCTTGAGCATCTTCATAGGTCTGTAGCCATGGAGAGAAGTCGTAGTTAAATGTTTGCGGTGATGAAAGGGTTCGGCCATAGCTTTGGTTAAATACTCTAGGAAAATCAAAAGAAGCTTTGTTGAAACCATCAGAATACATGCCGTGAGACTGTAACCAATTTTCCATACTTCCGTTTTTAAGATAGTTAAAGCCAACGAGCCCGGCTCTAGGTGCGACACCACGACCGCCAATGCCATTAAATGCACTGGCAGCAATGATACCTGCGACACCTGTACCGTGACCATCGCCGCTGTTGGCTGGTTTTAAATCAGCAGAATTCGTAAGGAAATCCCATGAGCCTGGTTTTACATTGTTTATAAGATCAGGGTGAGTAAGCTCAACACCACCGTCGATGACTGCGGTGGTTACGCCTGTTCCCATAATACCAAGCGCATGAGTAAGGCTAAGGTTTAGATCTTCTCCTGCAACACCACCTCGCTCAGAAAAAGCATTTTGCCCTGTATTTTTCAAATGCCATTGTTGGTTGACAAGGGGATCACCTGGAAATAATGGGTATTCTTGTTGGGCACTAGCAGTGCCATGAAGTATGCCTAGCAAAGTAGCTAGATAAGTTATTTTTATTTTCATGGTATCTCAGTTTTTATTGTTTCTTTTACAAGAACAAACTATATACCCTAAAAAGGGACTTAATGTAAATAGTGGGTTATATATGTATTTTTGTTGTTTTTATTTTGTTTGTTATAAGTGGGGCTACTTTGTGCTTACAGGAATTATGGACGGACGCGTTAGAATATAGCTGAGCACTCCGGCTTCGGTTATAGCGACAGACCACACCACCCAAACAGGTGCGCCACTAAAGCTCAGTGCCAGTAAGCCAACACTCATGCCAACCGCCGCGCCAATCTTGCCTTTTATGGGGATCACCTGATGTTGTCGCCATGCAAGCAGACTCGGGCCAAATTTGGGGTGGGTAAGCAGCCAGTTTTCTAACTTAGGAGAAGAGCGGGTAAAGCAAGCAAGGGCAAGAATAAAAAAGATGGTGGTAGGCATAACAGGCAGTGCCATGCCGATAAAGCCGAGACCAACAAAGACGATGCCAGCAACATGCAGCCAAAAACAACGATTGAATAAGGGGATTTTTTTACGCATAGGCATCCTCATATTTCGGGAGTGCTGAACTGGCAGCGCATCATGGTGACCTGAGCCAACATTGTTAACCAGAAGCCAATTATTAAAAGCATATCACAGCGGCTGAAATTCGCGAATTTTCAACTAAGCTAAAGCAAAGAGATTATCAGTCGGACGTCAGTGTTTGAAATAGCGAATCTGATCTCAGGTTAAGTACAGGGAAGTGGTGCGACTGAAACGTTGAGGAGCAAAGTATGCAAGTAAATTTAGAACGTCTAAAGTCTACCTTATTTGCGCTCGCGGAGTTCGGCTATAACCATGAAGATAAGGGAATTTATCGCCAAGGTTTTAGCAATGAGGATTTTGCAGCGCGTAAATGGCTGATGGAATGCGCACAAAGCGAAGGATTTGTGAGTCGTATGGATGGCGCTGGCAATGTGATTATTGAAATGACCAGTCCGGATATCGCAGCGAAACCCGCAGTGATCATCGGCTCCCATCTCGACAGTGTACCAGCAGGTGGCATGTTTGATGGAACTTTGGGCGTCATTGCGGGGTTTGAGTGTATTCGTATTTTAAAAGAGCACAATGTGCAATTGGATAGGCCGATTTGGGTCATCGGTACCAGTGAAGAAGAAGGGCGCTTTGGCGGCATGATCGGGGCACAAGCGCTCACCGGGAAGTTAACGCCTCACCAATTACTCACAAGTCATGATGCGGATGGCTGTATGCTTAGCGATGCCATGCGCGCGCAAGGGTTAGACCCTATGGATGCACTGAATGCGAGGCTAGAACCTGAGCAAATAAATAGTTTTTTTGAATTACATATAGAGCAAGGGCCCGTGCTTGATCAAAAAGGCATTCAAATTGGTGTGGTGGAAGGGATTTCGGGGGTATTTAAATGGATGGTTAAATTAATTGGAAAGGCCGACCACGCAGGCACAGCCCCCATGGAGATGCGCAGCGACGCCTTTATGGGGTTGGCTGACTTTGCCTACCAGTTAGACCGTATTATTGCAGAGGACGGCACAGATACCACGAGGATCACCGTCGGTAAGGCAGAATTAAAGCCGGGTTTTGCACATACGATTGCTGGAGAGGTGGATTTCACCATCGTCGCGCGTGATATGGACGAAACGGTGATGGAGAACCTTGAAATTGCCTGTCGTAAAGCGCTTTCAGCCATCGCTCGAAAACACCATTTAATGTTTGAATACGAGCAGGTGAGTTGGTTGTCTCCAATGAAGTGTACACCTGAGATGGTGGAATTTATTAGTCAACAGGCAGAGACCTTGTCGCTGAATTATCAAATCATGCCAAGTGGTGCTGGTCACGATAGCCAGTTTTTTTCAGAAGTGTGTCCCACGGGGCTGATATTTATTCCATCACTCAACGGCGTTAGCCATGCGCCAGACGAATGGAGTCATTGGCATGATGTTGAAGCTGGGAGTAATTTACTGCTGCAATGTGTTCAAAAAAGAGCAATAAAAACAAAAGAATAAATGTAAGGCTGGGGTGAAATTGGGTGAGGCTTTACTAGACAAATTTGATCCTTGGGCTAGTCTTTGTTACTACTAGAATAATGTGGATAGCAAAACTTGCGGCGAATTCGGACTTGGATAACCGCAGTTAGGGATTATGAGGATGTGGATCGCCCGAGTAGTAACCTTGGTCTTACTTGCTGCGAGCTTTAATGGGCTTGCCGCCTCGCTGAGGGTGAGCGATGAGGTCGTGACTGCTGGGTTTATTACGCTACACATTGAGCGTACAGGTCCCCCTCTACAGCAATCAACTCAGCTATCCATTCAACATCTTTCGGAACCTTACTCCCTCTCCCTTTCGCTTCAGCCGACTCAACAAGCGGTAACCATTAGTGGCTTGGCTGATGGTGATTATCTCGCAACCTTAGGTAGTCCCTCTGCTAACTCGGCACAAACGTCGGTCTCATTTTCAGTCAAACATCATCAGTTAACGCTGGCGCTTGCGCTGTTTGTACTGGGCTTGTGCTTATTTGTGCTACTTGTAGGGATGATTATGGTGGGTAATAAGCAAACGCACGATAAGGAAAGCGTATGATAAATGCTTCATTGGCGCTCGGTCTTGCCCTAGCGTTTGCTTTGCTATGGGTATTTTTTGGCTGGTGGATTGGCAGGCGCGTGCAGTCACATAATGAATTTGCGCTGGCCGGTAGAAATGTTGGGTTGGCCTTTGCTTGTGCCACTGCGATGGCAACTTGGGTCACCAGTAATACCACTTTAGTTGCGCCACAGCTCACTTATCAGTTTGGTATTTGGGGCATGATAGGCTACGCCTGTGCCGCATTCGGATTGTTGCTATTTGCGCCGCTAAGCCAACGCATCAAAACTTTACTACCCCACGGCTACACCAGTGGCGACTTCATGCGGTTGCGGTTTGGGCGTTTCTCTTGGTGGGTCTTTTTGCTGATCTCTTTCGTGTATGCCATGAGCTGGCTCGTTAGCCTAGGCATGGCCGGTGGCATTTTGCTACACACCCTAAGTGGCTTAGATTATCACCTTGGTATGTCGATTATTCTGCTGATGTGTGTGGTCTACACGCTCTTTGGCGGTCTAAAAGCGGTGATCGCCACGGACTTTCTACAGGCCATTATTATTTTGGCAGGTGTCGTCGGAATTGCCATTGTCGTGGCGATGAATGTTGGGCTTGAACCAATTCACCAAAAACTCAGTAGCGACCACCCCAAGCTACTCGACCTGCTTTTTCCTGCCGCTGTGATGTTTTTGTTCAATAATATCTTTTTTGGTTTAGGAGAAATTTTTCACAGCAACGTATGGTGGTCAAGGGCGTTTGCATTTAAAGGTGGGGTGGGCAAAAAGGCGTATTTTATCGCAGGACTACTGTGGCTACCGATCCCCATCGTAACTGGGTTTATTGCGCTGGCAGCGCCGAGTTTAGGTTTGTATCCCGCTAGCGCCGATATGGTGGGACCCTTGGTTGCAAGCCAAGTGCTCGGCTATACCGGCTCGATCATTCTGTTCATTGTGGTGTTCTCAGCGCTAGCATCGAGTTTGGACTCTCTGCTCGCCGCAACGTCAGATCTCATCAATCAAGATATTTACCTGCAATGCATCAAACCAAAGGCGAGCGATAGCGAACGCTTAAAAAGTGCTAAGTGGATTATTGTCATCTTAGGTGTAGTAACTTGGCTTTTGTGTTTACCAAAAATCGCCACGCTGGGTGCCTTGTTGAACTTCGCTGGTGCCTTCGTCGCCAGCACCATTTGGCCTATCGTATTTGGTTTGTACTTTGCGCGAATGACGGGAAATAGCGCTGGCTGGGCTATGTTGCTTGGCACGCTATCTGGTTTGATTGGGTATTTTTATATTGGCTTTTATGTCGCTGCATTAGTTTCTTGTGCGGTGTCGTTATTAGTTTGTGTGATTGCTTGGCGTTTTAGTCAGCAATCATTCCATTGGCAAGCGTTGGGCACACAAAGCAAAGTGGAGGATGTATGATCTCATTGGGCGCATTTTCTAGTTTAATTTGGCTGGCCATAGTGCTCAGTTGTTTATGTCCTGTTGTCCTTGTCGTTATGTTCCTTATTGATTTTAAAAAGAGGCAGTTATGGTAAGTGCGCAGCAAGTAGAGTTTAATCGAGCGCAGCCGGATGTTTACGGGGATGCACATCCCAAAGCATTACTCAGAGCGATACAAGAAGACGGGGACAGGCTGCATTGTTTGGAGAATAAGCACATTATCAGTGTCGACCACCTTGACCGAGACGTGCTGATCCAGTTATTCCGCCTCGCCGCGAAATATGAAAGTAACCCTGCAAGGTTCAGCTCGCCGCTTAGTGGCAAAATTTTGATCAGTGCGTTTTATGAACCCAGCACTCGCACCCGTCTGTCGTTTGAAAGTGCATGGCACCGCTTGGGGGGCGATATTATGTCGATCACTGATCGCTCCTCAACAGGCATTGCGAAAGGGGAGTCGCTGCAAGATGTCGCCGAGATGTTCAATAATTATGGCGATTGTGTCGTTTTACGTGACACCTCTGTGGAGTCTATTGAAGAGATGATCCACAGCCTACGGATCCCAATTATCAACGCAGGTAATGGCATTGATGAGCACCCAACACAAGCGATGTCTGATCTATACACTATCTTCAAATGGCGGCCGTCGTTATTACTCCCTGACAGCGAAGCCTTTAGTCCTATAAAAATTGGTGTGATTGGCGTGCCGAGTCAAATGCGTACGGTGCGTAGCCTGCTGAAAATGTTTACACATTTTCCGCGCATTGTGGACGAAATATTCCTGCTCTACGACGAGAGTGTCGAGGAAGCGGTGTCGAGCGACCAATTAGCCCAGTTAGAGGAAGCGGGGGTCAAAGTGTCTATCGGCCATGACTTGAACGCCGTTTTACCTGAGCTTGATGTGGTGTATATCAATTCCATTGCATGGGTTGGTGAAAGCTTCGAAACCTATGGAAAGTCGTTTAAATTGAGCGCAGATTCCCCCTTTAAGCCCGATGCGATAGTGCTTCATCCTCTGGCTCGGGGTGAAGAGCTGTGTACCAGTTTAGATGCCACGCCACACAATTGGTATTTTAGTCAGGCACGTGGTGCCGTCTTTTTACGCCAAGCCTTATTGACCTGTATGGTGCAGCGCGCCAGTACTGTGATGGATGTGATTTAGGGAGATATTATGTGCGGAATTGCTGGTATTTTTTCAACGCAAGCGCAAACACAAATAGATAATCAATTATTAGTAAACATGGCAGCCATTCAACATCATCGTGGCCCCGACGGCTTTGGCTATAAACAAATGGCTGGCGTGGGATTTAGTCACGCCAGACTGTCGATAATCGACCTCGACGAGCAGCGAGGGCGGCAGCCCTTTATTAGTTCTGATAAGCGTCTAATGTTGGCTCACAACGGTGAGTTTTACGATTACGCGCGGATCCGAGCTGAGCTGGTAGCAAAAGGGGCAAGGTTCCAAAGTAAAAGCGACTCAGAAATTGCTATGCACTTATATCAGCAGCTTGGTCTCGATGAGATGCTGACGCATCTGCGCGGTGAGTTCGCGTTTGCGTTGTATGACCAGCAAACCGATACGTTGCACTTGGTGAGAGACCGCTTTGGTATTAAACCTTTGTACTACACTCAAGCAGACGACGAAATTGTGTTTGGCTCAGAACTGAAAGTGCTGTTTGCCAATCCTAAAGTTAAGCGTCGATTCTCAAGTGAAGGTCTATTTCATCAACTGATCCAAGTCATGGTGCCTGGCAGCACGGCATTTGCGAATGTACATCAAATCAAACCTGGACATGTTGTTAGCATCACCAGAAGCGAACAAGGTTTTAGCATTGAAGATAGACCTTATTGGGATGTTAACTTTCCAACGGCGCAATCGTATTTGAACAGCAAAGATGAAGAATATTACATTGATGGCGTGCGCAAACAGCTGCTAGAGGCGGTGCAGTTGAGACTCACGGCGGACGTTCCGGTAGGTTGTTACTTAAGTGGTGGCATAGACTCGTGCGCTATTTTGGGTTTGTCTTCAGCTGCGGCACAAGCACCAATTAAGGCCTTTACCATAGGCTTTGATAGTGCTGAGTACGACGAAACGCCGATTGCAAAGCAAATGGCGCAAGCCACCAAGGCCGATCATCATATTATGTCGTTAAGCGGTGACGAGCTATATGGCCATTTCGAGCGAACCTTATGGCATACCGAACGAACTATTTATAACACGCTTGGTGTTGCTAAGTATTTGATGAGCCAGCAAGTTAACGAGTCTAATTATAAAGTTGTGATGACCGGAGAAGGCTCCGATGAGCTTTTTGCGGGTTATCCAGCATTTAGAAAAGACCTGTTTTTATATGGCTTAGATGAACTTGATGACACCGAAAAAGCCCAGTGGCAAACCATGCTGGAAGACAGCAATAAGTTGTTTAAGGGGGCTATGCTTTCCCGTGAGCAATACGATAGTGCAGCATTAGATGAGGTGGTTGGTTTCACACCAAGTTGTTTGCAGCCTTGGCTGTCATGCAGTCACTTTGCCCATCAACTCGTTGCCGCCGAACACAGAGAAATACTCACGGGTTATGACGCAGGCAAAGCAATCGCTGAGACTTTAGATGATGCCATGTTAGAGTCCCGCCATCCACTCGACAAAGCCCAGTATGTGTGGATTAAAACCATGCTTGAGGGGCAAATATTAACTTGGGGTGGAGATAGGGTCGATATGGCCAATTCGATGGAGGCAAGGCCTGCCTTTTTGGATCATCACCTCGCTGAGTTTGCCTTTACCATTCCCCCGCAATATCGCATTAAAGATCGTAAAGAAAAGTATGTGTTACGTGAAGCGATGAAAGGGCTGCTGCCAGAAGTACTGTATGAACGAGAAAAGTTTGCTTTTATGGCACCACCGGCGCACTCGGATGAGAAAAAATGGGCGGCAATGCGCGTGCTGGCCGATAAATACTTATCTAGACAAGCTGTAGAAGCCGCTGGCTTATTAGACTTTGAAGCGGTAAATGCGCTATTTGAGTTACATGAATCGCCAGACGCAGATGATTCACTCAAAGTGCAACTAGATGCCGTGATCAATCACTTGCTTGGTGTACAAATACTGCACAAACAATTTATCGCCGCAGACTTACCTCAATTTGCCGCCGCTGAAGCGGAACGCCTTGGTTGGAGGGCAGCCGCAAACTAACGTTGGTCTTATTGGTATGACAGAAAACAAGGAAATAAAAAGGCGATGCGCCAACTAGTGCATCGCCTTTTTCATTTAATATCTAAAATTAATCCCAAAGATTAAAAGTAATAACCGAAGTTAATGTTGAAGCGACGCTCGCTTTCGTCACTATCGCCTGCGATTGAACCACCAATAAACGGCTGGTTTTTCGCGTGAACTAAATCAACATAGGTGAAGAATGCACCCGCAGCGAGTGACACACCTGTGACATTCATCCAAGTGTCTTCAGTGTTATCGGATTTGTCGTAAATAATACCGAAGTCGTTATAAAATTGCAGATCGGTAATTGGACCGAACTCAACTGGCAGGTTGTACGCTACATTAAAGTTCGACATGGTGGCTTCTGCTGCGATGGAATCATAAAATGCATAAGCACCTACTGCCATACGGTTTACATCATCAATATCGTAATGGTATTCACCGTGTTGTAACTGTAAGTTCCAAGGGCCTATGTTGCTATTTAAATGTAGTGCCCACGCGTTGTAATCACCTGCTCGGTCATTACCATCGTGAAGGCCACCGGCAAGGCCAGAGACGCCGATTTCAGTGGTGCCACCGTTGTGTTCAATATGGTACGCGTAACGACCAACAAAGGTGTTATATTCGCCGATTGGTTGCGTTGGGTCGTCATAAACGCCATCGCCCGCTTTACGGAAACCTACCACGTCATAAGAGTAGCGATCGCTGCGGTCATCCACGTAACCGTCCACACCACCTAGCTCATCGTTTTTGAAAAAACCAAGATCAAGCTGCCAGTTGTCCGCCACTTTACGTTTAAATACCACCCCCATGTCGTGGTCGTCTTCAAGACCAATATAATAGGTAGTGTTAAAGAACCAGTTGTGTGAATTGTAAGGTGAGTTACCAAAAGGTACTTTAGTCATACCAACCTGAGCTTGCCAATGGTCGGCAAAGTCATAGTCTAGGTAAGCGTATTTTACCGCAGTCATATAGTCGAAAAAGCGGATTTCAGCATTTAAGCCAAAGCCTCCGACATTGCCAGAGAAGTTCAATCTGAAAATATCGAAGTCAAAATCGCCACCACGGTTCTTGTTGTCATCGTCATAAGACGTATGGCTGTAGTTTGTTCTGATCGCGCCGCCGACTTTGATGGTCGGTTTTGTTTCAGCTGCTGCAACTTGAGTTTTAGTTTCAGCTTTTGCTTCGGCTTTTTCAGCCTTAGCGACTTTTTCCTGTTGTGCTCGCGCCTGCTCTTTTTGTTCTAGCTGCGTGAGTTTCTTCTGAAGTTCAGCCAATTGGCGCTTTAGCGCGTCAATTTCTGAGTTTTCGGCAAGCACTGAATTAGAGCAAAGTGCTAGACCTAATCCGAGTGAGATGGTTGAAAGTTTTAACATAGTTGTCCCGTTGTTAAATGGTTGAGCGCAAAAACCTCTTACAAATTGTAGACCACCAAAGCTATCCTTGCAGAAAGCAAATAAATTTATGGTCTTTGATTGAATTATCCATAGTAACACTGCGGCCTATCTGACCTCAAAGTTACCCAGCATTTAACCATACCTAAGATGAATGTAAGACGAACAAGTGATCACATTTGTATGTAATTCTTGCCCAATAGCCTATCCCTCACTATATTTTTACTATCTGTGAAATGGTGTTTATTCATGAATATATCGCAAAAATTAAAGCTGTCTTTCGCAACGGCAATCGCGCTTCCTTTGTTAATCATCGCGGGGCTAATTATCAGTCAAACTCGGCAGCAGGGGATAGAGACCTTCTCGGAGCTAAGTGATCGAGAGGCACTACAAGTTGAGAATGGTATTCAGATGTTTTTTGATGAAATTGCAAAAAACGTAGACTACTTAGCAACCCATGCACAGGTCTTGAGTGCGCAGCAAGACGTGAAAACTTATATGGATTCAACCAATACCACTCGACTTAATTCGAAAGCAGGAAGTAAAACAGAGCAAGCAGCGTATTCGCTGTTTGAGCACTTTGGTAACACGCACCCCGGTATTGCCTATATCTACATGGGAAATCAACAAGGTGGTTATATTCAATGGCCTTTAGGTGAAGTAAATGCAAACTACGACCCTAGGGAGCGTCCTTGGTATCAAACAGGGCAATCGGGAAATGGTGAGACGATCCGCACTAGCGCCTATTATTGGGCGCCGGATGATATGGTGATTGTGTCGACGGTAAAAGCGGTTACTGCCAATGGTCAAACCGTGGGTGTTCAAGGTATGGATGTGTCACTGCAAGGGTTGACCAAAATCATCCGCAATATCAAATTGGGCGAGACCGGCTATTTAATGCTAGTGGAAGACACTGGAAATGTGTTGGTCGATGCCAAGTTCTCCGAACATAGATTTAAAAAGCTGGCAGACATTGCGAACGGCCGCTATCGTGAATTGGCTCAAAATAAAGATGGGCTATTTGAGCTCGAAATTAACGGGCAAGACTACTTTGCCAACATCTATACAGCACCCAAATTAGGCTGGAAGTTTATTGGTTTAGTTGAAAAAAGTGAGGTAATGGCTGCAGCCAATGCGATGACGCTGACGATATTGATTCTAAGTGCTGTCCTGATCACCGTATTTTTGTTGCTAGCAAGTTATATTTCTAAGTTGATTTCAGCGCCCATTGTAGAAGTGAGTGACGGTTTAACTGAAATTTCGCAAGGCGGTGGTGATTTAACGCAGCGTTTAGACATTAAAGCTCAGGATGAAACGGGCAAACTGGCGACGAGTTTTAATTTGTTTTTAAATCTCATTGCTGAGTTGGTGACGCAAATCAATGAGTGTGCACAGCAAGTTAATGAAACCTCACGACAAACCGCTTCGCAGTCTGATCAGCTCACCGGCGCTACCAGTCAACAACAGCAAGCGCTTGAAATGGCTGCTACCGCTATTAATGAGATGGCGGCAACCGCAAACGAAGTGGCGGCAAGCTGTGCCAATGCGGCTGAGCTTGCAGGGCAAACTCAGCAAGCATCTGAGTTGGGCCAAAGGGTGATAACAGAGTCTGTCGAGAGCGTCACAACATTATCTGAAGTGATCAATAAGGCAACCGCAGACATCATGCAGCTTGACACCGAAAGCGAAAATATTATGTCGATACTCAGCGTGATCCGAGGCATAGCGGAGCAAACTAATCTTTTAGCGTTAAATGCGGCAATAGAGGCGGCACGCGCAGGTGAACATGGCCGTGGCTTTGCCGTTGTGGCCGATGAAGTACGCGCGTTGTCGCAGCGTACCTCTGAATCGACGGAAGAAATCGCTTCTCAGCTTGATAAGCTTAGAAAAATGACAGAAATGGTATCGGGAGAAATGAAGCGCAGCCTAACGCGCACGGAGCAAACGGTTGAACTGACAAACTCAGCGCAACAACAATTTAGTGAAATTACCCAAGCGATTGTCAATATTAGCGACCTTAACACGCAAATCGCCACCGCAGCTGAAGAGCAGCAACATGTTGCTGAAGACATTAATCGCAACGTGGTGGAAATTAAAAATGCTGCGGATAGCGTGAGTGATATCGCTGTGAATACCAATCAAAATGGCGTGAGATTACATTCATTGTCGAGCACACTCACAGAGCTGGTGGGCAAATTTAAAGTATAGCTTTAGCCCAATCCTCAAGTTCCATAAATCGTGAGAGCAACGCTCTCACGGTGCTACCGCATTGGTATAATTGAATAACTTTCAAATTGGATGGATAACAGTTTACTCGTAGTATTTAAGTGGTAAGGTAGGCATATCATTGAGTTGACGTAGGAATCACCATGGAATTATCACCTTCAGTTTCAATCGAGCGCACTGAGTCCGGACTAGAGTATATTTGGGTCGACAGTGCATTTTGCCAAGCGAAGATCTTTTTACAGGGCGCGCAACTTACCGAGTTTACACCAGCAGGAAAAGGCAATTTAATTTGGGTTTCTGAGGCGGAAGATTACCTTGAAGGTAAACCAGTACGCGGTGGTATTCCAATCTGTTGGCCTTGGTTTGGCGTACATAGCAAAGCGGATTGGCCAATTCATGGGGTTGCTCGCAAGCTACTTTGGCGTGCGCACAGCGTTGAAGAAAAAAGCGATGAAATTACCGTTAAACTCACACTACCGATGACCTTAGTTGAAGCGCAATACTGGCCACACACGTCACAATTAGAGGTTGAGTTTGTGTTATCAGACAAGCTTGAAGTGCGACTGACCAATATCAATACTGGTGATGCGCCATTTACGTTAACGCAAGCCTTACACACGTATTTCCCAACGCCAGAAGTAAGTAATACCACAGTAGATGGGTTACAAGGCGCGAAATATATCGAATTTGGTGAAGGTCCATTTGAGCAAACCGAAGTGGTTAGCTTTGCCCGCGAAACCGATATGGTGTACACCCAAGCAAGCCCAGTGCAAACCATCAACACGCCTGCGGGCATTATTGAAGTAAAACGTGAAAACTCAACTTCTTGTGTGCTTTGGAACCCATGGATTGAAAAGTCACAGCGTTTAAGCAACTTTAATGATGACGAATACCACAAGATGTTGTGCTTAGAAGCTTGTAACGTAATGGACGATGCCGTGCAACTTGCACCAGGTGAAAGCCATACCTTAAGTACAATCATCCGTTGGTTATAATTTTATATTCGCGGAGCACACTATGCTCCGCTGAAACCCTATAACAATAAAAATTCTCCCTATGGAAAAGCCCACAATACTGGTTATCGACGATAACGCCGAAGTACGCCTCAGCGCCGTATTCTTTTTAGAAGATCAAGGTTTCAATGTAATTGAGGCGGCAACCCTTGAACTTGCCAAGCCACTGCTCACCGCTAAGCAAGTGTCATTAGCCTTGCTCGATATGAACTTCTCCCGAGATACCACCTCAGGCAATGAAGGGCTGGACTTTTTGCGCTGGCTACGTGACTCCAATCTTAATGTGCCTGTGATCTGTATCACCGGTTGGGGAAATGTCGCGTTAGCGGTGTCTGCAATGCAGCTTGGTGCGAGCGACTTTATCGAAAAGCCATGGGACAATCAGCAGCTGCTGCAAGCCGTGCAGCAACAACTCAAAATATCATTAAAGCAAGCGAATATCGTAGCAAAACACAGCGAGCGCGGCGCGTTTCAATGGCGCTCTCAGGCGATGCAATCTTTATATAAGCAGCTTGCTAAAGTAGCAAAAACCGACGCTAGGGTACTACTTACCGGCCCAAGTGGCGCGGGGAAAAGTCATTTAGCTCAGTGGTTACACCAACAATCTAATCGTTCAGCAGGACCTTGGGTTGAGGTGAATATGGGCGCGGTGCCAGAATCATTATTCGAAAGTGAGATGTTTGGTCATAGCAAAGGGGCGTTTACAGATGCAAAGCAGCATCGTGTTGGTCGTTTTGCAATGGCAAAGCAGGGCACATTATTTTTGGATGAAGTTGCGACTATTCCACTTCCTTTACAAGCAAAATTACTGCGGGTGCTGGAAAATGGCAGTTATGAAGTTGTGGGTAGCAGTCAGACGCAACAAGCGGATTGTCGACTTATTTGCGCAACCAACACCAATCTTGACGACTTAGTGAAAGCCGGTGAGTTCCGAGAAGACTTGTTATATCGCATCAATACAATTGTGATTGAAGTGCCGAGGCTCGCCGAGCGGTTTGGCGATATCGTGCCGTTGGCTGAGTATTTTGTCGCTAAATTCTGTGCGCAGTATGGTGAGCCAATTCGTGAACTTAGCCCTGCGGTTAAAGCTGTGTTGATTGAACACAATTGGCCCGGCAATGTGCGTGAGTTAAGTCACGTCATGGAGCGTGCCGTGTTAATGGCGGAAGGCTTGCAGATTGAGCTCAGTGATTGCCAACTACGCTTTACCGCCGCACCTAAAGTGATCAGTGATATGCCAAGCAAGACTTTGCAACAAGTGGAGCAAGAAATGGTGGAGCAAGCGATGCAACGCGCTCAAGGCAATGTCGCAGAAGCCGCTAAAATACTTGGACTCACGGCTTCTTCTCTTTATCGGCGTTTGGAAAAATATGGCCTTAAAACATCTGGCTAGCGTTGAGTGGCGGCTTGGGGCCTACTGTACGCTGTTAACCATTAGCTGTACGGTTTTACTGACTTTGCTGCTTCTGCAATTACAGCTAGAGATAACGTGGGTAGCTGCCGTATCGGTGAGTGTGTTGGGGCTGTTGGGCGGGTTACAAAAAATACTGCTGTCTCACCTTAAACGCATTGCCATGCGTGCTAATTGGCAGCTGGAAGCGATTGCACAAAGTGATTTTACTCAAACTATTAAGCCACATTATACAGCGGGCGTGGTAGCCGAATTTGAACAGCGCTTACTGGCCTTAAGTGCACAGCTACACAGTCAAAAGCGCCGCTATCATAGTCAGCAGTTTATCATTTATCAGCTAATAGACAGCCTTAATACGCCTATTATGATGTTTGACGAAAAACTCAAACTTGCCTATGCCAATTGTGCATTTGAGTCACTTTATCATCGCCCTTGGTTAGAGTGTAAGGGAATAAGCGCGGCTCAGTTTGGGCTGGTGCAACAAGATAATCACTGGCATTTTGCAGATACAGCGCAGCAATCTCGGTGGCAACTACAAAGTAGTGAATTCTTTCAAGAGGGTAAGCAGTTTTCTTTACTTGTCGCACTCGATATTACTAAGGCATTACGTAAAAAGGAGCTGGCTGCTTGGCAACACTTAATCCGAGTAATAAGTCATGAGATCCATAACAGTTTGACGCCCGTCAGCTCCCTAGCGCAAACCTTATTAGCAAGAGCAAAGGACGAAAAAGAGCAGCATGCGCTAAGTGTAATAGGTCAGCGTTGCCAGCATTTACAACAATTTGTGAGCCAATACGCCAAAGTTACGCAAACCCCAAGGCTAGATCGGGAGTCAGTCTCTATCATGCTGTTACTGTCTTCTGTTGCTGCGTTATTTGAGGATACCGACATCCAAGTAAATTGCACTGTGAATACGCTCAATCTCGATAAAGCCTTAATTGAGCAAGTGCTGATTAACTTAGTTAAAAATGCCATTGAGGCCAGTGGTGAAAGTGCCAAGTTGACGCTACATGCTTATTATCAGCAGCAACAAGCGGTGATTGATGTGCAAGACAATGGCCCGGGCTTTGCCAACCTAGATAACATGCTTACTCCTTTCTATTCCACCAAAGAAGGTGGGCAGGGAATAGGTTTAACCTTTAGCCGCACCATTGTAGAGTTACACGATGGACAACTGAGTTGTCACAACACAGACTCAGGAGGATTAATAAAAATCACTTTGCCTTGTTGATAATAATTATCATTAGCATATAATTAAAGTTCCTTCAAAACCTTGGCAAGGAGCTACCATGTTAGTCACTTATCTGCTGGCCAGCGGCTTTATCTTTATGGCGTATAGCTACTCCAAATCATTCAAACCACATGCACATACCAAGGCAAAGTTGGCGGTGTTATTGAGCGCGGGTTTAATCGCCGCGGCAAAATGGCAGGCGGGGTTGAGTTCAACCGTGGTATTTTTTGTTTTTGCAGTGTCTCTTGCGGTACTTAGCTTGTTTATCACCCTTGCACAGCCACAAAATCACTGAAAAATTACGCGCATTTAGAGCAACTCAGATTTTGCTTGCCCCGAAATAGGCGTTTTAAGGCGTAGCGTGCGCAAGAAATTGTTACTAAAAAGCACACTTTTTCTTTACATCTCTTGTTAAGCTAGCGCCACCGGATTTATTTAGGAAAGGTAATGCGAGCGCTACTGATAATTTTTGTTGCTTTAACTAGCTTTGGTTTACAGGCTAAGTGGCAAACCATCAAAACCGAAAACTTTAATGTGCATTATCCTCAGGCGCTTCAGCAATGGGCGTATTCTGCAGCAAATGAGCTGGAGGTGGTGCGAGATAAAGTGCTGGCACAACAAGGTAGAGCCTTGAGTGAACGTGCTGATGTGATTATTTACGATCCAGAAAATGTGGCCAATGGCTTTGCATTACCCAGCACAGATAAACCAATGATGGCACTGCAAGCGACGCCGCCTCAAGCTGATTCCGTCATCGCAAATAACACCAGTTGGCAGCAGTTGCTCATTTTGCACGAATATATTCATCTCGTTCATCTATCACAGCCGAGCCGTAATCAATGGCGACAACATCTCAGAGATTGGCACGATATTACCGACTTGCTCGATGCGGTATTACCGCGCTGGGTCAGCGAAGGCTATGCTACCTTGCTGGAGTCTAGATTAACGGGACGAGGACGTTTATACGACAACTACAGTGAGAGCATTGTGCGTTATTACGCGCAGCAAGGTGCATTACCGACCTATAGCGCTTTAGATAATGGCGACAAGTCTTACCTTTCCAATTCCATGGCATACTTAGTAGGCGTACGTTTTCTAGCATGGCTTGAGGATAATTATGGCGCACAGACGTTAGATGCAGTGTGGACAAGAGCGCAGGCGGTGGAATCTCGCAGTTTTGAAACCGCATTTAGTGGTGCTTTTGGAGCGCCAGCAAGCCAGTTATATCGTCGCTTTATTGTTGAATATAGCTATCAGGCCATGCAGCAGGAGCTGGCCTTGGTTCCGACACAGAGTGAGCTTTGGCAGCGGTTCTCATATGCTGCTCGAGATATTGCATTCTCTCCAGATGGCAGTCAGTTTTTGGTGGTAGAGCAAAATCGTAAACGCCAAGTCACACTCAATATCTACGAAAACAAAGAAAATGTAGAAGCCATTGAGCAATTTAATAAGCGCAACGAAGCGATATTAAATGCCGATCCTAAAGATATTGTGGATATCGCACCCGAAGTCTTTCCAAAAAAGCGACTTGCGCAGCTTGATGCTCACAATTTTGCTGGTATCTATTACCCCCAATGGCTGAATGACAGCCATATTTACTTCGTTGCAAAAACGCCGGCTACAGACAATACCTTTATCAATGATTTGTTTGTCTGGAAAGTTGGTACTGGAAAGCCAAAGCAACTAACCGAAGGCGCGGGTATTCGTCGCTTTAGTATTGTTGATGCCAATACCGTTATTGCGGAGGTGTCTCGTTTGGGTTACTCACAGCTAGTGACCATAGAGTTGGACTCAGGCAAGCAAACACCAATCACCACAAGCAAGCTTGGGGATGTCCATGACTTTCCTGTGCTCTCTAATAAAAAGACGACATTAGCCTATGTGCATGTTACTCCTAACAAACGCTGGCAACTTGTTGTTAAAGATCTTAGCCATGATACAACTAAAATTGTTTATTTACCCAAGTCACATCAATACCTTTCGGGGTTAACTTGGTCTCATGATGATGACAAGCTGTACTTTATCTCTGGAGTCGCAGGCCATTTAGCGGTGATGCGTTATGACATGGCGAGTAAAATACTTGAGACCTTACCTGCGAGTGCTAAACCGCTTGAGCAAATTATTACCCATTCACAGCAGTTACTGGTGAGCTATGCGACCCCTGAGGGGGTCAAGGTTAACAAAATAGTGTCTCCGGCTTGGCGCACCGTGAGCGTGTTGGAGCAAGTGAATGAGGCGGAACAAAAAGAACTGCATCCCCATCAATTACCTGCGGCTAAGATAGATCAAACCGCGCTGCCCAGTTCTGATTATTCTGTGTTCGAACAGTCTTATTCTGTCGCCTTATCAGGCGCATTAAATAGCGCCTCTTTTGATAGTTTGGGCGTGGCATTAAAAGGGCAGGATGTGCTGCGCCAACTTGCTTGGCAGCTTGGAGCCGAGAAAAGCATCAATAATGGTGCGTTGATGGGCGCATTTGCCCAACTTGAATATCGTCATGAAAACTGGAAAACGACGTTTGATGCTGGATATCAAGAGCTAGAAGCGGATAAGCAGTCTCGCTCGCCACAAGTAAAGATCCAGAATAAAAGCAGCTTTAAGCAATTTGCCTTGTCATCTAGCTATCGTTTTGGTGAAGCATTGAATTTCCTCGCTCCCGAATTGGGCGTTATTCGTGTGCAACATGGTGAAAAAGCATGGAGCGGCGGGCGTTACGGCTTTAACGGTCGTGCAATGTGGGATACGCAGCAGCATGGTGTAGCACTGCAAGTCTCTGCAGCTCAGTGGCTAGGTGAATTAGATGGTTTTGATTATCAGCTGAGCTTGTTTGCTAAAGCATGGCTAATTCCATTCTATGCATCGGTCGATAGCCGCTACAGCAGCGAATTGCCTCTATCTGTGGGCGGTGGAGCGCTTACCAGTACTAGTATTAGTAACAGTTTACACGCTGTCAGCGAACCTATGTTGCCGCATCTATTTGCAACGGGAAGCCGCTATTTAGGCTATGAATTTGCAACTTCATGGCAGCAGGGCAAACCTAAGTTATTTTATAAGCAGCATCAGTTAGATGGAGAAGTGATTGGGCAAAATTACGGTATTAAGATGCGCTTACCTTTGTCTCGAGTGATATTAGATAAGGCCGCTGATTTTGCTCCTGCCGGATTAACCGATCTACGGTTTAGTGCTGGAGTTGGTCGTATAGAGGGGCGTAATATGACCAATGAAAACCGTGTTTGGTTTAGTGTTTGGTATGAGTTGTAGGTAATCGTTGCGGACTGCTATCAAACAATGTGCGAGGCTAGCCCCGCACATTGTTTGGTGTGTTATAAAGTGCTGAGATTAATTATGGTTCGCTATAATCTGCAAGCCGGAGTAAGCATTATACCCGCGGATCATCACCCAATAACGACCTGCACCTTCATTTAGGGTACAAGATTCGCTGTTACCATAACGGTAAGGGCGACAAGTCCAATTGCTGGTTGTTGGTTCTGCACCTTTAAGTACGTACATATCAGCATCACCAGTGCCACCACTTGTATTGAATGTCACTGTATTCGTGCCTGCAGGGGCATCGTAATAGAAGAAGGTTTCACTGCCGCTAGCACCAGCAAGCCCTGTTTTGGCTACTCCCTTGATAAGCTTTTGCTCTTCACCTGGCAGCGTCACGGTGACTTGTTGTGTTGTTGACGCAGTGTCACCATTACTATCTGTCACGGTGAGTTCTACGGTATAGCTGCCAGAGTTTGTGAAGCTATATGACGTTTGCGCGCCTGAAGCGGATGCGCCATCACCAAACTGCCAGCTATGCTGTGTAATAGAACCATTTGGTGAACTAGAGCCTGAACCATCGAAGTTGCAGCTTAGGTCATTACAGCTGTAAGTAAATAACGCAACGGGCAATGGATCGGTAGTGCCGTTATCGCCAACAGGAATTTGGCCACCAAAGTGACTAGAAACCTGAGGCCAAATTAAGCTGATTTTAGCGCCTTTATTGGTACAGCCACCTAAGTGGTGTAGCGCAACAACATTATTGGTTGAGGCTGCAAGTACAGGCGAGCCTGACGAGCCGCCAATAGTGTCGCAGTAATAGCCTATATCTGTACCCGTACCTCGACCATTCGCCGTTGCTTGGTTAACAGAGCACAGTCCATTGGTGTCTTGATCAGACTCAATCGACAGCTCTTTAGGATTACCTGAACCATGTTGAGGAATGTAAATACGCTCGCCCTGCGATGGATTACGCACGTCTAAGCCAAAATAACCAAACGGCTGGGCCTTAGCGAAATCATTGATGGTAAACAGCGTATAATCTAGTGTGTAATCTGTTTTAAGGAAGTCTTTACCTGTGACCTTAACCACAGTCTCGCGCTGGCTGCCGTTACAGCTCGTACTTTGATAGTTAAACCATACCTCAGTATTCGCCAGCTCTGATGCTGATCCCACACAGTGATTATTGGTAAACATACGGTTATCTGCACCAACACGCCAACCCGTACATAAACCACTGCCGTTCATGAGCAGTCTGGCGACTGGACGCGAACGCTCGAATTCCACCGGGTGCGATTGCGCCCAGCACTGCACGTCTTTGCGTTCCATTGCGCCACAAGTTGACATGGGCGTCACATCGGTCAAGCCCTCAACAGTTGCTTGCCCTTCAGTACCATGATAGTAAAAATCGACTTCGGGTGTTTTGCCTGCATTACCTTGGCCTGGAGTATATTCAATGATGACTTTATCAGCAGAGACTGACATAGCAGAAAACTGTTTAACGCCGTCATCGCCGAGGCTTGGATCAACCGTTGCTGCGCGGAGGTTTGCTTGGGTGTATTCATAGCGCTCGCCACTATCCTCCGAGCGAACAACGAGTTTACCGCCGTTTGCAAGGGTGAGGTTTTTAAAGTGTAGTTTGATGTAGCTTGCATCTGGGTGTGAAACTGTTTGCACAATAGTTTGTGTAGACGTTGAAGTGCTTGTAGCACTGTTTTGAGTAATAAGTGGAAGGTTTAGTTCGTACTTTTTACCAATCATTGCTTTGCTAGCTTTGCTGGTATATTCCATCATCTGAGCTTCCGTTAGTGGCGCTTGTGCCATCGCGATACCTGATGCTAAACCTAATGCTGTGACAAGAATGTGTCGTTTCATTGTTATTCCTTTTGAGTGTGTGGTTATCCAACTTGAGATAAAAAGTTGGGCGTCGTTCAATACCGAACCAAGCCTTGGGTGCACTGTAGGGCACGACCAGTTGGTGGTATGTTTTTTGAACATCCACACACCAAAATAGAAACAATAATTCGTTTTGTAAAGTTTTATATATATTATTTTAACATAAGTTTTACTTTATTAATTCCATGCCGGCTGATAGTTAGATGTTTTCATGCCGCCGCATTTCTAAGCCTTCTAAAGTGTACTTATTTTTATACGGTTGTATTTGAGCCTTGCCAAGGGGTGGGAAATAGATTCTATAGGTTATGTTGTATTTTTATGTTTAGTTCTTAAAATGCGCGCCTTCAAAAATAAAAACCTTAAAAATCATAATTTTACAAAGTGTTTTTAAGGGTTTTACAGCACTTTAACTTAGCAACAATTTAGACATTTGGAGTTGGCATTGAGCGAATATTTACCGATCGTTTCTTCTTTCGTTTTGGTTTTAAGCTTTGTTCCTTTGATTAGGAAGATCCGTAAAAATCGCAGTGTATCAGGTGTCTCACTGTTAATGATGAGTTTTGGTGTTGCACAAAGCTCTTACTTTATTGCCTACAACGTTTTCTTTGAACGTTTTTTTATGGTGTTGCCTTTTGTTGTTACAGGTTCTTTAAGTGCACTTATTTTATATTATTTTATTCGCTACAACGCAAGCTCGAAACAGTGTAATCAATTAGCACTCTTGCTTGCTTTGTCGACGTTGCCATTTGGGCTTTTATTGGCAAAGGACATTGAAGCTGCTGCGTTGCTAAATGCGTTAACTTACTTAGGGCTAGTGATGAGTTCAATTCGAGTTATGCCGCAGACCTATAAAACAATTAAAAGCGGTGATGTCTCTAACTTAAGCGCTAGGTATTTCTCACTGCAGTTTTTAGCCGGAGGAATTGGCTTGGCTGCTGAACTGAGCTTAGGTCATGTTAGCGTAGCTCACGTGTTGATGTTTGTGATGATTTTACTGACTAATGCCGCACAATTAGGCTGTATTCAGTACTATCGCTCTAAACCCGCTTTAGCTTAGTGATATAAACAGACAAAACAAGGGCTAGCAAATTGCTAGCCCTTAACGTTTTCGCTCATTTCACTCGCGTAATACAAAAATTTTCGAGTTACGCTTCTAACGCTTTTGTGATCATACGATCAATATACGCTTTATGTGCCTTAGTTGCCTGATCGGCACCCCAAGCTGTGCTCTTATCCAAAATACTCTGCAGTTGGAATAGTGCAGCGGCTTTTGCCAAATTGTCGTATTTGCTCGCTTTGCTCAATCCTGCAACATTAATTAAGCGAGAAACGTACTCAATTTGTAGGTTCTGGCTTAAGGTAGTTGCATTCTTATCAGCAACGAAAATAGCGGCAGTCAGGTCGTTCATCACCTCGTTTAGGCTGTATTCGTTACCATAGTACGTAGAGTCGCTGATACGTTGTAATACATTCGCGTGTAGTACTTGGTCTAGTACCGACTTTTGCATGCCAAGTACCATCTTATGGACTTTAGGATCTTCGTTCTTACCATAATGGTTAAAGCCACGGCGCTGCGCTTGCATGTAGTTGTAAAGAGGCTGCATATTTTCAAGCACGGTCGGTGCGAAAACCATTTCCTTAAGCGCGGTCATAGCCGCTTTTTGGCGCGCAAGTGGTACTGGTGTAAATGGTTTTGTTTCACCTTCTGTGCCTACTACGCTGCGCTCAACGTATACACCGCCAATTTGGCGTGAAATCACAGTTGCTTGAGCACGGTATTGACCAAACAGCATATTCGCAGAGGTTAATAACTGTTGGTTAGACTGACCTTCAACACGCGCTTTGTCTTTTAGTTCGGTGAATAAATGGTTGACCAGAGTCATGCGGTCAACCCCGTATGTCACCGGATCGGATGATAAGTCGCCAATCATCACGCGAGGATCAATATGACGCCCCGGCGCACGCATATCGTCGGCATCGTTGCCAAAAGCTAAGCCATGTTCGCCAGAACGAGATAAGATCTTTTCAAGGCGCTGTTGCTCTTGGGTGTCATCGTTAAGTGCTGTGCTGTAACCAAATTCTATCGCCCAATCATCATACGGACCTGGTTTGGTTTGGAAGATATCACCTTGGTCAACGCCTAGAGGGGCAATGTTAGCTGGCGCGTAGTCCATCACAGAGCCGGTTACGATACCTTGTGTTTTTGACTTGTCGTGTACTTCTTTAGGACCCCACAAAATAGAAGACTTCATGTTGTGGTTTAGGCCTAAGGTGTGTCCTACTTCATGAAGAACCAACTGTACTAAGCCCTGTCGTAGCATTTCTTTGCGTTCGATGTCAGCACCTGTTGCAAGGCTTGCCGTCATCAATTGACCTTGCATTTCATGTCCAAGCGAACAGTGTAGTGTATCGCTTGATGCCTCTGCACCATGGCTCATTTGACCTTGTGAGTAGAGTGAGTCATACATCCAGCGGTTACGCATAAATACATACTCTAGCATGATGTCGGAACCAAGAATTTGGCCAGTAAGCGGGTTGGCAGTTGCTGGACCATAGCCGCCAAACGGTGGGCGAGGTGAAGAAGTCCAGCGCAGTACATTGTAGTTGATATCACCCGCATCCCAAGTGGCATCGTCAGGTTGTACTTTTACAACAATGGCATTCTTAAAGCCGATTTTCTCAAACGCACTATTCCATCCTAGTACACCATCACGAACCGTGTCACGCCATTCGACTGGTGTGGTGTTTTCAATCCACCACACGATAGGTTCAACAGGTTCAGAAAGCGCCGCGCTTGGATCTTTCTTCACTAAGTTCCAACGCTTAATAACGTCTTTATACGGCGCCCAATCTGGTGAAGTTTGCACGTCAAACTGATTGGTGAAGTAACCGATACGTGCATCATCGTAGCGAGGTTGGTAGTCATTGTCTGGCAGTGCGACAAAACTATGTTGTACTTTTAGCGAGACAAAACGTGAGTCTGTCACTGCATTTGAACCTGCAACTTTTGGGTTTGGGTTACTAAAGACATAATCAACAACGATATCTAAGTTGTTGCTATATGGACGGTGCTTAACGATTCGAGATTTCTTGTCGTCTAATTTGCCAAGGGCAAAGCGCTTGCTTGCGTTCTTGTCATCTGCACGTTTCCAAGGAGATACTTTATGCAGTGACTCACTTAAAAATAGCTTATTTGCTTTGAATAAAATTTTACCGTCTTCAGCTTTTTCAATTTCGATACTGGCGAGTACGGCTTCACTGATGTTGGCATCGCTCGCGTTCGCAATAGCTGAGTTTTCATCAAAGATAAAACGCGGTGTTTTGCTGATAATATCAATGCGGTTAAAGTGTTTTCTAAACTCAATCAGTTTCGTTTCTCGGTAGTTACCTCGAAAATGGCCGACATCGGTAACGCCATCAACAGTATGCGCGAAGTATAAGAACGGAGTATCAAGTTGCATCTCATTGATTTGCATTAGATATTCTCCGCTTTCTTTATCCTGATAAAGCGGAAACAGGCCATCAATACTGGTTTTATTTTCGACTAGTGAAGCGATTGTTTTTTCTTCTTCTTTTTTGTCTTTTTTTGCAAAGCTTGGGGCGCTTGCGAAGGTGAGCGCAAGGGCAATGCTTAATGCCGTTTTCTTCATAATGTTGACTCGAAATTGTAAAAATCTGAGTGTACCCAAAACATCAGAGCCTGTCAGAAACTCAAGGTAAAATGAATGTAACAAAAGATAAATGACATATTGGCAAACAAAGTTAAGATCTCTTTCCAATTCCGAAAAGCTGTGTTCGATTTCGAAATATCAGCCGGTTTTGATATCTGGAATTAAGTTAATTTATTGAAATGGTTATTTATTTTTATTTGGCATGGTTCTCGCTATCAGTCGACAGTCAGTGAGGAGGGGAAATGGATCTAGTCAAACCGGCAAAGCCAAGAAAAACCAAACATTACATCGTTGCTGTCTGTTTAATGGTGGTGATAATTGTTTATTTACTGTGGCAACAATGGGCGTCTCATTCTAGTGTGATACGCGCAGAGATACTGGTGGCGGAAGTGAAACAAGGTCCGCTTACTTTATCAGTAGATAGCTTTGGGGAGTTACGTAGTGCTGAGCAGTTTTTATTAAACGCGCAAAGTTCGGCTATCGTTAAAACTATCCACCATAAAGCGGGCGCAATTGTGCACAAAGGTGAAGCGATCGCCGAGCTTGTGAGCCCAGATCTGGCGTTACAGGTTCAACAAGCCAAACAAGCTCTGCGCCAGTCGCGGACAATAAAAGAACAGCTGCTACTCACTCAACAAAGGGAGCTGTTAAACGAACAAACACAGCTGATGCAAAAACAAGGCGCGCTTAAAACCTTAGTATTGCGCCACCGCGCGGAGCAAAACCTTGCACTACAAGGCATTATTTCCGCGCTGAACTTTGCCCAAACTGAAACCAGTTTGAGTACCTTGCAGCATGAAATTAGCATGCTAGAACAGCAAGCTAAACAGTTGCAAGCACTACATGGCTCGGCGCTTATTCTTGCTAACGAGGAAATCAATATTCGTGAACAAGAACTCAATAACTTACTAGAAAAACAACAACAACTGGAGATTAAAGCCAGCACTTCAGGGATCATTGAGCGCATGCCTCTGGCACTTGGGCAACGAGTCAATGTTGGTGACGAATTAGCATTGATTAGCTCTAACCAGTCGTTGATGGCGGTATTGTCTGTGCCACAATCCCAAGTGCGCTGGGTTGAAACTGGGCAAGACGTGATGGTGAACATGCAGGCCAACAAAGTAAAAGGCAAAGTGCTCCGAGTTGACCCCGTGGTGACAAACAATAGCGTGGAAGTAGAGGTGAGTTTACCAAATACCTTACCGAAGCAGGCGCGAGCGCAGCTGAGTATCTCTGCCAGCATCGCCATTAAGCATCTTGCCAATGCCACCTATGTTCAGCGCCCTGTCAATGCCAAAGACAATCAAACGCAGACCTTATTTGCACTGACTAGTGATGACACCGCAAAGCCGCTAGAAATCACCTTTGGTGCTTCAACGGGGAAATATATTGTTATAGATTCTGGCGTTGAAGCCGGGAAACGATTAATCATTTCTGATCTAGCCTATCTTGCCAGTCTAGATGAGACAATCTTATTAAAGTAGGAATATCAAAATGATAGTGCTTAAAAATATCAATAAAGTGTTCGAAACCGAAGAACTACAAACACATGCACTGAGAAATATTTCACTGGAAATAGCACAAGGCGATTTTATTTCGATCTCTGGCCCATCAGGATGCGGTAAATCTACTTTGCTATCCATCATCGGTTTAATTGACCAAGCAACAAGTGGTAGCTATACGATTGGTGCTCATGATGTGACAACCCTGACGCTTGATCAGGCCGCTGAGCTTCGCAATGAGCATATTGGGTTTGTCTTTCAGGCTTTTAATCTCATTGATGAAATTTCGGTATTCGATAACGTCGCTTTACCCCTAAAGTATCGTCCTGAGAAGTTGAGTAAGGCTGAAGTAAAGCTCCGAGTCGAGTCTTGTTTACAAAAGGTTGGACTGTCGCATCGCGTTCAACATAAGCCAAATCAGTTATCAGGCGGGCAGCAGCAGCGTGTCGCGATTGCTCGTGCTTTGGTGACCGAACCAAGCATTCTACTGGTGGACGAACCGACGGGTAACTTAGATTCGAAAAGTGGCGATCAGGTGATGCAATTAATCGCTGAATTGCATCAGCAAGGCACCACAGTTTGTATGGTGACGCACGATCCACGTTATGCCGATATGGCTCCAAGGCAGGTGAAATTGTTCGATGGTGAGCTGTTAGGCACCGTCGCTTCTGCTCAACCTGTTAGTCAACGAGCATAGAGAGGGCACCATGCAAGTGTTCAACTTAGGCCGTGCAAATATTTATCATGTTAGTGTGGTGACTACGCTGAGCTGTGTATTCGTTGTGATGCTGGTCGCAATGGGGATGTTACATAGCCTGTATTTTTCACCTTTAACATATCCAGATTCAGAACGTATTGTGAAGCTTGAATACCCGATGTTTGATGAAAGTGGTAACGAGAGCAGCGAAGCCTTTAATTACCCATCATTGATGCATTTATACGAGCATAAACCTGCCGCAATGGAGCAGCTGGCGATGGTGCATTATGCTGAGCAATTGCTTACTTCGGATGCCGATGCGCCACAAGTTGAATCAGCTTATGTCTCGCCACAGTGGTTTAGTATTTTTGATATGCCGCTTGTGATGGGGCGGGTTATTACTGAACCTGTAGATGAGAGCAGCCCTGTCGCAGTGTTGAGCTTTCAAGCTTGGCAAAGTCACTTCAATGGTGATCCTGATATTTTAAATAAAACGCTGCGACTGGATGGGCGAGAGTTTACGATTGTCGGAGTTGCTGCAGAGCAGTTTTATGAACCTAACTTAAAAAAGCTGACACACAACACTGCGGTATGGCTACCTTGGCAATACAACCTAACTGCAGACGAAGCTAAACCTTACTGGTGGAACCGATATGCGCTTAACTTGATGGTGGGTAAGCTGGCTACAGGGGTGGAGCATGAACAAGTCAGCCTCTTGCTATCGAACGAAATGAACACACTTTGGCGCAGCAAAGTGAGCGACAGTGAGTATTTTGCGAAGTGGTATATTGGCATTCGCGCGGTGTCGTTGAAATCAATTATGCTCGGTAAGTCTCCCTTATTGTTATTTGGAATGTTTGTGGTATCGCTTGGTTTACTTGGTATCGCGCTATTAAATATCAGTAACTTATACCTTGCAAGACTCAGTCAGATCCAGCGCACGCTGGCAATTCAAGCGGTGGTGGGAGCAAAAATAAGAGATATTGCGCTGATGCAGTGGTTACCGCTGCTAGCACTTTGCTTAGTATCACTCGTGGTTGCAATTGGAGCGTCTTATGTTATCTGCCAGTGGCTACAAAAAGAACTAGTGGGGCTGTTGCCGCAAGCGCAGCTGATAGCGTTAACCTGGCAAAGTATACTTGCACTGGGATTGGTCGCTTTATTGACGAGCTGGTTATTGTTGTTCGCAGGAATGTCTGCAATACGCTTTCGTCACTTAACGCACATGCTAAAACAAAGCGGTAAGGGGAATGCCGTTGTTGTGAGTGCGCGAGTGCAACGGTTCATGGCGGTGAGTCAGTTAAGTATTTCTATTATCTTGCTCTTCTTCTGCTTCAATGTCGGCGTTGCTGCCTTATCTCATCTCAAAAATGCTTATGCGGTAGATCTCAAGAATAAATACGAAGTGACGTTTTATGCCCCTGATACTATGCCAAGAGATGAATACACAGAGGTAATGCGTCAAGCCAGTGAAGTCCTTGCGAATACCGCAGAAGTAATCGCGGTGAGTCGAAGCCGTTCACCGATCGGACAAGGCGTTGGCACTTGGTCATTGCAAGAAGTCGAGACGCTCGAACGCGTGCATCCGGTTGGCCGAGTTGTGGATAGTGGTTATCTTGAGTTTTTTTCTTTGCCGTTACTACAAGGTCAGTTTTTCGATAGTGAAGCGGTGCGCCGCGGTGAGCAGCAGTTAATTATCAATAAAACCTTTGCAGAGCAACTAGGTGGAGAGGAAAAGGCGCTAGGCAAGCGCTTGAGTTTTAACATTACAGACGAAGATGCGGCGTTTGAAATTATTGGTGTCGTTGCTGATTTAGCCGTGCCTGGCGAACCCGTACTGCCCCATGTGTATCGAGCAGTACAAGGAAGTAATACGGTGTTAATTAAGACTCAGCAGCCTGTCACTAAATCCCATTTTGCAGCGCTGCTGATGCAAGTTCATCCAGCATTGAAAATCTTTAGTTTTAAATCACTTACTGCGCAGCGTGAGCAATACCTGTTGACTGATACCTTGGTTACCTATGGAGCACTGTTTATCTTCGCGTTGGCGTTGCTGCTCGTGATTATTGGCCTGTTTGGTGTCTTTCGTTATAGCCAATCACTTAAAGCTTCTTATTACGGTACGAAAATGGTGCTGGGTGCTAAGCATAGCGATCTAACTCAAGAGGATCTTATCACCCACTTTAAGCACATAGGTATTGCGTTAATGATTTCCCTGACCGGGTGTTTATTATTGTCGCCATACTTTCAGCAAACATTTAATGTGGCAGAGTTTTCGATTGCGGCTGTGGGGATAGTGTTAGTGTCGAGCTCGTGTTTGTACTTTTCACTACAACAACTACTGCGCAGGCCACTCAATTCATTAATCAACCCATCTGAATTAGTGAAGGGATAAGCATGACATTATGGCGTAAGCTATTGAGGCGATTGAGGTATAGGCTTAGGCTAAGTCTGATGTTAGTCGTGTTATTGAGCGGCGCTTTCGCCGCTATGATGATGAGTATTGGCTTATCATGGCAAGCTTATCAGTCGCTACCTTATCCGCAAAGCGATAAACTCGTTTGGCTGCAAGGGAATATGTTAGATGAACATGACAAGACGATCATGGAAAATGCTATCTCTACGCCTGTTGCGTGGCAGCTTGCTCAAGATAAGCAATTGTTTGATAAAGCCTCCGCAGTATTGTATAGCCACAGCTTATTACGTGGTTCAGTGGTTGAGTCAAGGATTGAGACAACTTACGTCAGTGATGATTTTTTTTCGCTCTTTAATATTGCTTTAAAAGAAGGGAGGTGGCTTTCCCAAAGTAATGAGCTTGGTACAGCACCTAACGAAGTCGTTGTGACAGAGTGCTTTGTACAGCAATATTTTCCTGATGAAAATATTATAGAACAGAGCATTCAACTTGATGACCGTCGTTATATCGTGGTGGGAGTGGCCGCGTGCGATGAGTCCGAACCGCAGTTATATCAATCTAACCGGATGAGTGAGGTATTTTTGCCATTCACACTTATGATGGGTGACCGTATTACGGGTATGGACCACTTGGCGGTAAGAAGCGACTTATTTCTTGTGGGTCGCATAAAACAAGAAAATGCGCAGCTGCAATTAACGCTTTTGCAGGCACAGTTTCAAACTGCATTTGAGCAAGCTCAATTAGAACAAGGGATATCTGGTCGTGCGACGCTCAGATTTTCGTTGTCACCACTTGCTGATAAATTAAAAGGGCAGCTAAGAACAACGACGCAATGGTTAGCATTTGCAGGCGTTGGGCTGCTTGTCATCACCTTAGTGAATGCATTTTCGCTCTACTTGCTAGACTTTAAAGCCAAACAAAACCAGCTGGCACTGGCGATTGTACTCGGTGCTAAGCGCGGCAATCTACAACTCGAACAGTGGCGTTATATTGCCTTGATTTTTTTGTTTGCGTCATTGCTTGCTATAGGGATAGCGAATGCTGGCGTTTGGCTAATGCAGTTTTGGTCGAAGGAGACCCTAGCCCATGCAGTTTGGCTCAAACTACCTTGGTGGAGCTTTTTATTGGTAGGTGCTTTTGCTCAACTCTGTGCACTGGTGTTTGTAAAACTGGCAATGTCTCAGGTGTCATTTAAGGATATTCGTAGTCAACTAAGTGGCTCAGGGAAGGGGCAGGTCAAACAATTGCCTAAGTCAATGAGTCAAGCCTTACTCGGATTGCAAATCGGTGTGGGCATAGTCACAATGAGTTTTGCATTTTGGCTATTGAGCTATTTTGGCGGGCAGTTGAATACCTCAAGTGGTTTTAACTCAAATAATCTTTATTTTGTTGAGTTACAGCAAAGTAACTACGATCGCAGCTCAGATGCTATTCAAGCAAGATATAATCAAGCGATGATAAACTTGTCGGCGCTTAGACAGCACCCAAGCGTCGAGAGTGCTGCTCTGGCTGGCGTATTACCCCACGAGTTTGTATTTCTGGAGCCGCTAAGCTTAGTTGATGATGGCAGCGACTCAGTCGTCGCTTATTTACAGCTCAGCGGGCCAAATTACTTTATCACCTCAGGCCTAAGGTTTATTGCTGGTGGCGGATTCTCTGAGGATGACCTAGCTATCAATAGTTCAGGGAAAAAAGTGGTGCTCAATCAGCTTTTAGCACAGCGCCTTGGCGTAACAGCAGCAGATATCGGCATGACCATCTACGACAGAAATCAGCGCCCCGTTACCCTTGTGGGTATTGTCGAAAATACCTTTAGCCATACGTCTCAAGCACAAGCCTTAGCTTATCTACCTTTTAATTTTATTAGTGGAAATATTCTGGTGCGAGCCAAAGCAGGAGAGAAATTAGACTTGCATACGGTTACCGCCTTGTACAAACAACAAAACCCAAGCCAATCTATTTTAAAGCTCGTCGATATCAAATCGCGGATGCAGCAACTCAATAAAACAGCCATGCTGAGCTTTTTAGCTGGGCTGGTGATCGCACTGATGATGTTAATACAGGTAGTGGCAGGTATGTATGGTTTGCTCGGCTACCTCGCCATATTGAGTACGCCAGTCTTCTATATCAAGCGTTTAGTCGGTGCTAAGGTACGTGATGTTCTTATTGAGCAGTGTTGGAGTCGGGCTTCTCTCGTGTTAGTCGCAGTTGTTATTGCAGTTTTCTTGTCTTTAGTCGTGGCGAGTATGTTTGGTATTTTGAGTCCACTGCTTGGGATCTATCTGTTGTTCGCTATCGTATTGGTAGGCAGTATAGTTCTAGTGCTTGAGCTTCATCATGTCACTAAGCAGATCTAGGGTGAAAAATGTGACAAAAAGCCGAAAAAACTGTTATATAAATCACAAAAATCGTACTTAAAAAGGTCTTTTTAAATCAATGGTTTTAGTACTTAATTGTTTGAAATAACTTTATAATTTTTGCTGTTTTTCGATAGTTATAAAAAGTTGTTCTAAAGGTGTAACAGATTCTTACAAATGTCACATCCGAGAACGCGCTAAACTTGGTACTATACGGTCAGGAAATTATCAATAGGTACTGTCATGCAAGCTAAAACTTTAAAATGGATTCTACCCTTTACCGTGCTTATAGTGGGTGTTGTCGGATTTATGTTCGTCAATGCCGTTGCTAAGAGTGAACCTGAGAAGCAAGAAGTCGATTCTCGTCCTGTTGTTGAAGTTGAAACACTCGCTGCGCAAGATCACCAAGTTGTGATCCAAAGCTATGGCGAAGTAAAACCGCTAGAAAGTACACAACTTTCTATTCAAGTATCGGGCGAAGTTGAATACTGGCACCCTAACTTTGTTGAAGGCGGTGTGGTACAAAAAGGCGAAGTGTTACTGCGTATTGAGCAAGATAACTACGAAGCCGCGTTACTACAAGCAGAAGCAGAACTTGCCAGAGCTCAGGCGCAGCTTATCGAAGAGCAAGCACAAGCTGATGTAGCTGCTGATGAAGCAAGAAGATTTCCAAATAAAAAGCATACCGACCTATTTTTACGTAAACCGCAGGTCATGAGTGCCAAAGCCTCTGTAAAATCGGCAAAAGCTGCACTGCAGCGTGCAAAGCGAGACCTAGAAAACTGCGAAGTTATCGCGCCTTATAACGCACTAGTGGTGAAAAAAGACGTTGGTCTTGGCCAGTTCGTTTCTATGGGGAGTTCAGTTGGTACGGTCAATAACATCGAAACGGCGGAAGTGGTTATTCCTATCGCGGGTTTTGATTCTGTGTTCTTACCTGAGCGAGTGTCAGGGCTTGCCGCTACGGTTTATCAGCGTGGTGTGAATGCCTTCACTCGTGAAGCTGAGATTGATAGAGATTTAGGTACTGTTGACCAACAAACGCGTATGAACAACCTGGTGGTACGTATCAATGACCCGTATGGTCTCACAACGCGCCAGCCAGCGATAAAATATGGCACGTATGTACAAGTTAGCTTTGCGGGTAAAACATTAAAACAAATCTATCGTCTACCACAAGATATCGTGAATAATCAGTCGGTTTGGTTACTTAATCAAGATAACCAGCTTGAGCCACGAAAAGTGCAAGTTATCCGCGAAGAGGGTGAGTTCTTCTTAATCGGCGATGGCATCACAAGTCGCGATAAAGTGGTCATGACACCACCTGAATATCCACAAAAAGGCATGGAAGTTAAAGTTGCTGGCACGGACTCCTCATCAAAGCCTAGTAGTCAGCCGGAAAAGCTGTAACAGCAAGGAGCGACCATGAGTGATATAGAAAAAACATCGCAGCGCGGTATTATCGCTTATTTTGCGAATAATACGGTAGCGGCGAACTTGTTGATGGTCTTCATACTGATAATGGGTTTTATCAGTTATATGACTATCCAAAGACAAATGTTTCCAAACTTTGAAATCAATTATGTGACGGTGTCAGCTGTGTATCCTGGCGCGTCTCCTCAAGAAATTGAAGAGGGGATTTTGATCAAAATTGAAGAAGCATTAAAAGACGTTACAGAAATCAAAAAAGGGGTTTACCGTGCCGCTAGAGGCAGCGGTAGTGCGCAACTTGAAATCTATAAAGATGAAGACTTAACGGAAGTAGAAGATAAAATTCGCTCGCGTGTGAATAGTATCGCGACCTTCCCAGCATCCATGGAGCCCGTGCAGGTTCAGCTTATAGAATTTCGTCAAGACGTGGTGAACGTCGCACTGGCTGGTAATCTACCGTTGAATGCACTCAAGCCAATCGCCAAAGAGATCGAAGATGAATTACTCGAAATTCCAACGATTTCATTGGTTGACCGTTCAACCCCAAACTATGAGATTGGTATTGAAGTTGATCCAGATGCTCTGCGCCGTTACAACCTAACGATTAGTGATGTAAGTAGCGCAATTAGACGTTATTCAACCAACATTTCAGCAGGTCAAATCAGAACTGAATCAGGCATCATTGCAGTGCGTGTTGAAAACCAAATGTATCGCGGTAATGAGTTTAGAAACATCCCTGTTAAGGTCGGTGATAACGGCGCCAAAATTTATCTTCAAGATATCGCAGAAATTAAAGATGGCCTGACTGAAGGTGAATATTACTTCCGTTTGAATGGTGAAAATGCGGTATTCCTGTCGGTTAAAGCGACCAAAGACCAAAATATGATCCCAATCGCGAAAGCGGTACATAAATATATCGAAGAGAAAAATGCTAAGTTACCCGCAGGCTTAAGATTAGAACCAATCGTTGATATGACGTACTACCTGAACGCTCGACTCGAGATGATGAAGAGCAATATGTTACAGGGTGCGTTACTCGTCGCAATCATGCTGACTATTTTCCTACGCTTCAAATTAGCGCTCTGGGTAATGATTGGCTTGCCGGTGTGTTTCCTTGGTGCATTCCTATTTATGCCAGCTCTTGGGATCAGTATTAATATTGTATCGCTATTTGCCTTTATTATGGTACTTGGGATCGTGGTGGATGACGCCATTGTCATAGGGGAGTCCGCCTACTCCGAAATTGAACGCAAAGGCCACAGCGTTAAGAATGTGGTGATTGGTGCTAAGCGTGTTGCAACACCAGCAACCTTCGGCGTACTAACAACCATTGCTGTGTTTGCACCTATGTTGTTCTCATCTGGTCCTGAAAGTGCATTCTTTAAGTCAATCTCGGGCGTTATTATTCTGTGCTTGGTATTCAGTTTGATTGAATCCAAATGGATTTTGCCAGCGCATATTGCTCATACTAAGATTAAACCACTACGTCCAAACAGTCGTCGTGCTGCATTTAACAAGAAGTTCTTCGCATTTGTAAACGGACCATACAGACGCTTTATTCAGCGCTGTGTTGACTGGCGCTGGACCGTATTATTAACTTTTGTGGCGATGCTGGTATTTAGCTTTAGCTTAGTGACTTCGAATTTAGTGCGCTTTATTCCATTCCCGAAAGTGCCAGAGGATTATCCAAAGATCGAAATTACCATGAACGACAATGTCTCGGACGAGCAAACCATTGCGGCAATGCAGTCTATTGAGTTAATGGTGCGCAATGTCGATAAAGAGATTGCCCAAGAGTTCGGTCAAGGTATGGTTAAGGATGTATATTCTTGGAACCAAAGCCGCGCTAAGGGCTCAGTGTTATCGACGTTAGTTGACGAAGAGCTAAGACCATTTACGGCTTTTGAACTTGCACGCCGTTGGCGCGAGGCAATGCCAGAGATCACCGCAGTGAAATCAATCATCGTGTATGACAGTGTTGGCGATCAAAGTGGTGGTGAGGGCGAATTTGGCTATCGCTTGCTAGGTTCTGACATCGAGACCCTCAACGCGGCGGGTAGGCAGCTTATTTCAATGTTGCAGCAGCAACCTGGACTATTTGATATCAGCTCAAGTATTGACCCTGCGAGTAAAGAAATGCAGATCGCGCTTAAGCCAGTGGCTTATGAGCTTGGCTTGCAACTTGCTGATGTTGCGATTCAGGTTGGCAATAGCTTCTACGGTGGCGAAGCACAGCGTGTTATTCGTGATGGCGAAGAAATCAAAGTGATGGTGCGTTATCCTGAACTAGATCGTAAAGCTTTGGCTTCACTTAAGCGTACTATCATCACAACGCCAAAAGGTAAAGAAGTGATGCTAGGCGATGTCGTAGAGTTTACCGAGAAGCCGGGTATCAATTATATTCGTCGTGAAGATGGCTTTAGAACGGTATATGTATACGGTAGCATCGATGAAGAGCTGATTGAGCCAGATGCCGTGGTTAAGAATATCGAAGAAAATATCTTACCAGAGCTACTAAAACAGTTCCCAGGCGTCAAAACTAAGCTAGGTGGTAGTGTGGAAGAGCGTCAAGCGCAAACCAGTGAGCAGATCTTATTCTTTGCCGCTGGTATGTTGATGGTTTATATCCTATTGGCTGTACCGCTGAAGAGTTACGCACAACCGCTTATCGTGATGTCGGTAATTCCGTTTAGCTTAGTGGGCGCGCTATGGGGTCACTTAGTGTTTGGCTTAGATATGAGTACTATGTCTATGTTTGGACTAGTAGCCGCTGCAGGGGTTGTGATCAACGACTCCTTGGTAATGACGGACTATATCAACCAAGCACGTGCTGAGGGCGTTAAGCTTAAAGAGGCGGTTATTGAAGCGGGGTGTGCACGCTTTAGGGCAATCACGCTAACCTCTATCACGACGTTTGCTGGTGTAATGCCAATCATCTTTGAAACGAGTCTACAAGCAAGATTTGTTATTCCGATGGCGGTATCACTTGGGTTTGCAGTGCTATTCGCAACGCTTATCACGCTGGTGTTAGTGCCGGCCCTATACATCATCTTAACGGATATGCAGGGTGCGGGTTCACGCTTAAAAGCGAAGATCAGACGCAAGCCTAAATCTGGCGATAACCAACTAGAGAAAGCAGAAGCTTAGAAACTCTCGTTTACACTCAATAATATAAAGGCCGCGCAGTGATGCTCGGCCTTTTTTGTGTATTAAAAACCTAATCCGTTTCCGAAAAAGGGAAATTAATAATTTCTTGCTATACCTGTTTTGGGTAATTTTAATATAATTGCAAAAAATTGTTTAATTGAGGGGTTGTTTTGAAAGTATCACTTATTTCAGGCGCTATTACATTTGCTCTGGGGGTCATCAGTGCATCAGCTAAAGTACAAGCAAGTGATGACGTTGAACGTATTGAAGTTAATGGCTGGAAGCACGAGAGAGAATGCGTAATTAATGTACGTAGTATGAGGCAGGCACGATGTTTCTCGGGGGGCTGGGGTGGCACATCAGGTGGGGTTTCTGGTGGAATGGGAGTAGCAGCTAGCGGCGGTGAGTCGAGCGATGCATCAAAAACAGAGTCAGAACTTGATGAAGCTGCGGTAGACTTAACAGTCGCTGCAAAGTAGCTGCTTAATGCGTTAGAAGAGCTAAGGGCAAGAGCTCGTAAAAATAGTATCCTGGTGAGAAAAATAGAAAAGAAGATTGATGCAATTAACTTATTAATTGCAGCAGGTGGGCAAGGCTTACAAGGCATTGCTCATGCTATAAAGGGGGAAAATGGCGAGGCTATATCTGAAGCACTAACACTTGTTGTCGGAGCGGCGGCTGGAACATCTATTGGAAAAGCCGCAATTTTAGTAAAAAGAGCTTCGCACTCAAAAAAGTTTGCTATAAGGATTGCTGAGATCATAGGTAGTTACCATGTGGGAGCTGCTTTTGAAGAGCATATGGATAATCTTCTGCAACAAGAACTCAATATTCCAAACAATTGGAGCAACCCTCCTCAACATTACGAAGGCCCAGAAACCGTTACAGATATAGTTTGTAGCATGATGAGTGTAGTACATAGACCTGATGAGCCACCTTGCCGAGGCTATAGAAGCCTAGATACTTTAGCTGCGTCAGGGCATTTTATAGTACTTGATCTGGCACAGGATGGAGTAGAGTGGTCACTTAATCCAAACACCAACTCCATTACAGTGGGAAGTGCTGATGCATTATTGATCGTTGATGCAAATCAAAACAATCAGTTAGATAGTGCAAGTGAGATATTATTCAGGCCATTTACAGAGACTCAAGACACTATTTCTCTATTAGATTCAAACCAAGATGCAATACTCGACAAACTTGATAATAATTATCATTACCTTAAGGTTTGGCAAGATGCTAATCACAACGGGGTGATTGATGTTGGTGAAGTCATTGCAGCAGCAGACAAGTCTTTAACGATTTACCTTGATGAAATGAGTGCAGGGAATAGAAATCAGCAAGGACGCATGGATGTTGAGGGGACTGAATATGCTATTTCAGTGATACGTATTGGCTTTAAGCATGAGTAGTTAGTAGATCTGTTCGCTCACAATACTTACTAAAAGTAAGTATTGTGAGCTGATAATATTTCTTATCATTTGTTAAGTAATAAATTTTCTGAGGTTTATCCTATGCAGACAAAAATTACGTTTACAAAACGCTCCGTCTTGCTGCCGCTGCGAGTCGGTATTGTCACCTCTTTCTTCGCTGTGATGGCATATTACGCACTTACGATAGAAGGGTTTCATCCAGATGGTTCATCAACCGCTAGTGTTCGTTTTAAAGGAGATGTTACTCTTTTTTTGATTGGCATTGCGCTTTGTTTTATTGTGTACGATATCTTAAAGGCACCTCGCAAACTAGAAATTGACTTAGAGCAAGGGCGCATTTATTTTTATCCAAAATTTTCCAGCCGTGTGCAAATTATTTTGCTAAAACCAGCCTGTGTGTTAGCGATTTATCGTCATCCTAGACATAAAAATCAATTTGGTTTGGAGTTGTATGATTGCCCAAACGACACAGAACCAAAATTAAGCTGTGCGTGTGAGTGGAAAGCCAGTGACGCTGAAGCTGCGTTGTTTTGGCAAATGGCAAAAGAAAAAAAGAGGGCGGTTGAGCCTGCACCTAAGCCATTCTGGTTGCTAATTTAACGTCTTAATATGCGCTATCCCAATAGAGTTGATTATCAGTGATTAGAAAATAAAGGATAGTATGATTCAGTGCGTTACATTAAAAAAAAGCTTTAGACTTCTACCTTTGCGAATTTTGGCATGCACTATATTTTTTGCATTGGGTACTTATTATGCGATAACGGTTGAGGATGTCGTTTCTGGCAATTCATTGACTGTGGATGCTAGTTTGGCAAGACCAGCAATAATAGTGATGCTATTGCTCACTGCAGGTGTCATTGTTTATGCAATCATTAATCTGGAACACACATTAATCCTCAACTTTGAGAATCGTGAAATTCACATTTATAACTGGCGCTCACCACTGCCGAAAGTGTATAGAATGACGAGCAACAATAAGCTTTGTGTTTATCGCCATCCAAATAAGCAGGATCAATTTGGGGTTGAGCTACTTTCTGTAGAAGATGAAGAAGTTTATCTATATTCGAGTTTTGCCTGTAATTGGCTTGTGCCTAAATCACAAGGAGAGCAATTGTGGCAGGTTGCAAAGTCTCAGGGTGTTGCTGTAGAGGAAACACCAGAAAGCTTTTTAGATGGTTGTTAATTCCTAAATTTGCTGTGATACACTGGCGAAAAATAACGAATTTAGGATGACAACTTGGTGATGGAAAAAACTAAACCGCTAGCCAAAAAGCAGCCGAAATCCTTGCTGCACCATAATCATGAGCGTATCGACAACTACTACTGGATGCGTGATGACGAGCGTAAAAATGCTGATGTGTTGGCACACCTCAAAGCAGAGAATGATTACTGTGAAGCGCAAATGGCGCCTCACCAAGCGCTGCAAACCCAGCTGTTTGAAGAAATGAAAGGTCGTATCGTAAAAGACGATAGCTCAGTGCCCGCAAAAGATGGCAACTATTGGTATGTGAGTGAAGTGAGTGGTGATGAGGAATATGCTAGATATTATCGCGCATCACAAGAAGATTTGTCGGATAAAAAACTTCTTTTAGACATTAATCAGTTAGCCGCTGGCAACGAGTTTTATGACATCGGTGATATTACTGTAAGCCCAGATGAGCAACTGCTTGCCTATAGTGAAGATACCGACGGGCGTCGAATTTACACCATCAAGTTTCTTGATTTAAACACCAATACATTACTGCAAGATGTGCTGTATAACACGGAAGGTCAGGTAATTTGGGCGAACGACAATAAAACTGTATTTTATGTCAAAAAAGACGAGCAAACGTTGCTCGGCTTCCAAGTGTATCGCCATGTGTTGGGAACGCCACAAAGTGATGATATTTTGGTGTTTGAAGAGCAAGATCGCCAATTTTATATGGGATTGGGTAAAAGTCGTGACGAAAGCGCTATTTATATCTATCTCGCAGCGACGGAAACGAGCGATCAGTTAATACTGGATGCAAACGATCCTTGCGGTGAGTTTAGCACTCTTATTCCAAGAGAAATTGGCCATGAATATGGTCTTGAAAAAATGGGAGAGTTCTTTTACATCCTTAGTAATAAGAACGCTAAAAACTTCCGTTTAATGCGTGCAACAGGGGCAACCGTTGGTAATGTCGAGCAATGGGAAGAGTTGGTTGCCCATCGCGACCATGTACTATTAGAAGGCTTGGAGCTGTTCCATAGTCACTTTGTGCTGACTGAGCGTGAACAAGGGCAGATCCGTTTTGTTGTCCATGATTATCAAGGGCAGAGCTATCACCTTGGATTTGATGATGCTTGTTATTTTGCTACGGTAGGAAATAACCCTGAGCCAAGTTCAAGTAATATTCGTATCCACTACTCGAGTATGACAACTCCCAGCTCAGTGTACGATTGTGATTTAACCACTGGTAAGAAGACGCTGAAAAAGCAACAGCAAGTGTTAGGTGATTTTAAACCTGAATATTATCACTCTGAACGTTTGCATATAACCGCAAGAGATGGTGTTAAAGTCCCTGTGTCTTTGGTGTATCGCAAAGATAAGTTTAATCAAGACGGTAGCAATCCACTATTGCAGTATGGCTATGGTTCTTATGGTATTACTATCGACCCTAACTTCTCTAGTCAAATTCTAAGCCTGTTAGATAGAGGGTTTGTATACGCGATTGCGCATATTCGAGGTTCTGAGATGCTTGGTCGTGAATGGTATGAGCAAGGCAAAAAAGCGCATAAGCAAAATACCTTCAACGATTTTATTGATGTTACCAAGGCCTTGGTTGAGCAGGGCTACGGCCATAAAGACAAAGTGTTTGCATCAGGCGGGAGTGCAGGCGGCCTGTTAATGGGTGCAATTGCAAACCAAGCTCCAGAGCTGTATTTAGGGTTAGGCTGCCATGTGCCTTTCTTGGATGTGTTAACTACCATGTTGGATGAGTCAATCCCATTGACAACCAATGAGTATGATGAATGGGGTAATCCGAATAATGAAGCGGACTACCAGAATATTTTAGCGTATTCGCCGTATGACAATATTGAAGCCAAAGCCTATCCAAATATTCTAGTCACCACAGGTCTGCACGACTCGCAAGTGCAGTATTGGGAGCCAATGAAGTGGGTTGCTAAGCTTAGAGAATATAAAACGGATGATAACGTGCTGATCTTTAAAACCGACTTGGAAGCAGGTCACGGTGGTGCCTCAGGCCGATTTAAAAGCTTACATGAAAGAGCACTAGAAATGGCATTCTTTATCAGCTTATTGAATGGTAGGTCGTAGCTCTAACTCGACAACAGCGAGATAAAAGATCGCGAGGTAAACTCGCTCCTACCAGAGGAAAACCTAGGTAGGAGCTGGCTCTGCTTGTAGGTCGTAGCTTTAGCTCGACTTGTACACCCTAGCTCTAACTCGACAACAGCGAGATAAAAGATCGCGAGGTGAACTCGCTCCTACCAGAGGAGAATCAAGGTAGGAGCTGGCTCGCTTGTAGGTCGTAGCTTTTAGCTCGACTTGTACACCCTAGCCTTAATCTTAGTTTAAATATGCTTTAAGCATCCACACCAGCTTCTCTTGCTCTTTGATATAGTCGCTCATTAGCGCAGCTGTCCCTTCATCTTCGGCTTCGCCCGCCTGCGCTAGAATCTCACGCTGCATAGAAATAAGCGTTGTGTAGCCATCAAGCAGGGTTTCTAGTGCTTGCGTACCATTGCTGATCCCTTTTGCTTCTTGAATTTTGCTGGTTTCCAAATAATCAGAAAACGCATGCAATGGGTTGCCTTCAATTGTCAAAATACGCTCTGCGATTTCATCGACTTTCTCAAGTAATAGCGTATAAATTTCTTCAAATTTTAGGTGTAGTTCAAAAAACTCACGACCTTTGATGTTCCAGTGAAAACCACGGGCATTCATATATTGAATTTGGTAGCTGCTTAGTAGCGTATTAAGTGACGTTACTAGCGCTTGGCTCTTTGCTTTGTCTAAACCGATAGAATTAATGTTTGTCATGCGATGCTCCTTGTTGATTCACAGTCAGTATGGCGCAACCTTAGGTGATTGCCCAATGATTAAAATCAAAGTGTTTAATCGGAAAAATCAATTAATAAAATAAAAACATATTAAATATTAATACAATATGACGTTGGGATGAGTGCATTAAAAAACAAGATGAAACCCTAAAAAGCGCTCAACAATAACAAGGTGACATGAGTACTCGTTGGGAATAAAGCTTGCCAACTTTTCCCAAAATATAACCAGAGCGCGTAGTTTTTGATCTAAGACAAGCGTTTAATCTCGTTCGTCTTTTGGCGGTTTTAAACTTGATTTAGGTCAAAATATCACCGCATCATAAGCGCATAATCATTTCATCAAGACACAAAAAACGCGGTGTCTACTACTGGAGGAAATGAGTATGAAAGGCAAAACAAAATCAGAACATAAAATGGAACTCGTCGTCGTTGTTATCGCTTTAGTGGCTTTTGTTGTTGGGCTCGTAGGTCACTTAGCTGGCGCAAGCATCGCAAACTCAGATACCTTTGGCTATATTGCAGCGCCAGTGCCGTTATTAGTTGGCTTGATCGCAGTGATTGCTTACAAAGTAGCTGCAAGCGCAGAGCACTAAGGCCTCCCTAACAGCTCGCAGATATAGTCCATTACCGCACGGGAATATATTAAGCTGGTATGGCTGAGATGAAATACTTTGTGTTCGGCCATGCCACTGAGCTTGGTTTCTTCTAACAGCACAGTGCCATCCGACTGGCTACCTTTTTGTAGCAGTGGCATTAGTCCAATGGGTAAGTCACCGGCAATACTGTAAAGCTTGGCGTCGAAAGGCCAATCTTGATTGTTAGATAATAAAAACTCCACACTGTTTTTTAACAGTAGCTCCAGTCCTTTGTCGTGCATATGCTTGGCAATGGCACTGCCTTTATGTGGTGTCCCCAAGGTCACCACTTTTTTTACTTGCTTGCTCGCGGCAGAACCTCGTTCTAAATATGCTCTTGCAACTAAGCCTCCCATGGAGTGGCAAACGAGGGCGGCGGGGCGATCGCCAACAAAAGTATCAATAGCGGCGCAGATCTCATCAATATCTGGCGTTAATGTGTTATAGCTTAAATTGAGAATACGGTAGCCCGATTTACCTAAGCGAGCGCTAAGCGGGCGCATCACAAAGCCAGACATGTACAAGCCGTGTAGCACCACAATGCTCTCGATTTTGGCGCTCGCGGTAATATTGAGTGGAATAGGAGCGTGGTTCATACCGCCTCTTTAAACTTGAATACTTCTAAGCCTTGCGCGAGTGTACCACCCTCACTTGAATACTTGATGTATAAATCAATCCAAATTAGAAATTATTATTCTAACTAATCAAATTGCCACTCTTGCTTGTAATCGTACCTAAAGCCAATGGAGATGGAGTCCATATCGATTTGGTTGTCGAAGGACTTGTTCAAATACTCCAAGTGCACTCTGAGGGGCGGTGTTGGTAGCCACTCAAGTGTAACATTGTAGCCATCGAAGCTTTGATTAAGCGGATCATGACTGCCGTAACCGTCATCAAAATCAAAATATCCGGTTTTGAGTTTATAGTGTTTTGCGAGTTGATAGGCCAACGAAAGATCAAAGGTGTGGCCTTGTCGAGAATCAAGAGCTTTCACGCGTTGATAGTCTTTGTCCTGATATGCCATAGCAGCGTAAAAGCGGGAGGTAAATTGGTAAGCCAGCGCACCAGACCAAAGTTGGTTTTCGCCAATATGTTGCTCGTTATCGTACACATCGTTTTGTTGATAAGTAATCGCCGCGTGTAAACCTGCGTTATCGTAACTTAACCCAGTGTTGAATAAATCCGTTTGATTATCGCCCTTATCACCATTAAATTGGCCTGCGGCGATAAACGTCATTGGCCCCAATTCGTAGCGGTAAGTGACTAAATTATCAACGAAAAAAATACTCTCTGGATCGTAAGCAAATGGGCTGCTGGCGTGATTAAAAATATCAACGTATTCGGCAATAAACAGATACTGTGCAGGCCTTTGTTTGCCAATGCCAAATCGACCATACGGTGTACCTAGCGCAGTATAAGCACGGCGTGACTTGCCAAAATTTCCTTCATTGGCGAGATCGATGCCCCATTCACCATGAAGTTCGGCCTGCCAGCCCGGCATAAATTCATGAGTTACTTTAATCCCTGCGTGGGATAAGGCATCACGAACATCCCAGTTACTTGCCTCATCTTGATTGATTACGCCAAATGTCGGGCGTATTGTGGCATAGGTTTTGAGCGTGGTTGAGGGCTCGGTAGGTGATTTTACAGGGTCACTTTGTGGTGTTGATTTTGCCATTGGAGCTGCGGCCTTTAGTTCGCTATTTTGCGTCATAAACCGAGCTTTAAGCTCAGCTAATTGCCGCTCAAGATTTTCAATGTCGGCCATGGTGACAGGTCGATCGGTTGCCAAAGTTGCTGAAGAAGTCAGTAAACAGGCTAGGCCAATCAGTGCGGTTGAGTTGCTCAAAGTAAAATTCATGGTTTTTACATCGCTCAGTTGCCAATAATCGAATTATAGACAACACTTTTGATATTCGAGCACTTTTTATTCAGGCTGTTGAATATGAAGATCCGCACTAAGTTCTCTGTGACTTCTGCCATAGTGATCTTATTGATCATCACGACGACGACGCTTTCTACTTACTGGTTTGTTAGCGATTCGGTGAAAACCAAAACCCATGCCTATGTAACAGATAGCACGCAATTGCTGGCTGTGAGCATAGAGAATTGGCTGGCTGGTAAAGCAACGCAAATTAATGTGATAAAAAGTCAGTTAGAGCAAAACTTTAGCGATGATAACTTTCAACAAGCACTGAATACACCAGTGTTTAAAAAGGAGTTTCTGCTGGCTTTTGGTACTTTGGCTAATGAGGAAGGGCTCAGGTCGAACAACCCCGCTCGCAAAAATCCTCCAGGCGTCGATTTTAGAGAGCGAGCTTGGTATCAGCTTGGTAAAAACCAAAATAAAACCGTTTATACCAGTCCATATACGGACGCGGCGACAGGTGAATTATTGCTGTCGGTGGTATCTCCCATTGTAGTGAACGGTAATTTTAAAGGGGTAATTGGGGGAGATTTAAGCCTAAAAACCATCGCTAATAGTGTCAATCAGGTTAACTTTGATAACACTGGCTATGCCTTTTTGGTCGACAAGTCTGGTAATGTAATTTCTCATCAACATGCCGAATTTAACGGCAAAAAATTGCAACAGGTATATCCAGCTTTACGCTTAGATAGCGTAGATAAGTTGCAAGAAGTGGATACCAAAGAAGGCAAAAGGTTGTTTTACTTACATTCGCTTGATAACACCTTTGGTACGGACTGGTATTTGGCGGTATTAATCGATAAATCAAAAGCCTACAAAACACTGACTGAAATTACAATAAACTCCCTGATCATTGCTATTTTAGCCGTGGCTATTGGAGTATTCTGCGTACGGACGTTAGCAATTCACTTACTCCAACCATTACGGGATTTGGAATCTGCAATCACCGGCATGGCAAGTGGGGGCGGTGACTTAACTCAGCGCTTAAAAATTGTTAACGAAGATGAGTGCGGCACGGTAGCGCGACAATTTAATTTGTTCTTGGGCTTTTTGCATGGGTTAGTAAGTAATGTAAAAGAACGTGCAGACGACGTGGTGATAAGCAGTGATGCCGCCAAAGAGCTGTCGACGCATTCTTCACAGAAACTTGATCAACAAGTTAGCCTAATTGAAAACCTCGCTACCGCGATGAATGAAATGAGTACTACCTCGACCGAAATCGCAGGTAACGCGCAGCAAGCCGCAAGCTCTATCACCTCTGTAAATGAAAAGACCTCCGAAGGGCAAGAAATATTCTTTAAAGCGCGAAGCCAAATTAATGCTTTGGCTGACGATATTACTGCATCGTACGAGTTGAGTACGCAACTTGCAGAATACAGCCAAAATATTGAGAATATTCTTTCGGTCATCAATGGCATTGCAGAACAAACCAATCTACTGGCACTTAATGCTGCAATTGAAGCCGCACGTGCCGGAGAGCAAGGTCGTGGTTTTGCGGTTGTGGCCGATGAAGTGCGTTCTCTAGCATCAAAAACACAGGAATCCACCACCGAAATTAAGTCCATGATCGACCAGATCCAAGCCTCGTCCATTCAAGTTCAGCAATCTATGGGAAGTAGCCGAGATAAAACCCAGCAATGTGTGTCACAAACCGAGCAAGCGACACATATGCTAGAAGAAATCTCAGAGGCAGTAAAAGAGCTTATGGATCGCAATATTCAAATCGCAACGGCCATAGAAGAGCAAAGTGTGGTGATTGAAGAAATCAATAAAAATACAATACATATCAACGATATTAGTGTCGAAGTCGGCAGCTTTTCCGACAAACAATACAGCGCCAGCGAAGAACTCGCTAAAAACGCCCATGAACAAGAAGCGCTACTGTCTAAGTTTACGTTGTGAGTTCTTGAGTTTGAATAATCCACTCAACTTTTGAGTGGATTATTCAAGGCGAGTATATTCTCCACTGCGCTGCTAACGTCTAACAAAATGCCTCGTGAATCTGTCTGTAAGCTAACTCTATGTTCCGAGTTCAATTTAATTGTTATTTTATTGCTTTAGAAACCAAGCTGGTCATATCAGTGATTTCCATATCTCCCATATCTGCAATTAAGTGTAGATGTTTGATGAAGTCCACTTTTCCAATATTCTCGGGTAGACAGTTGCCACCCATGAAAGGTTTGATGGAGGGGGAATAAGTCGCCTGTTAGCTGTTCACAAAGCCATCAGCAATGAAGCTGTTTGCAAGGGTTACAAAAACTATCAGCATAGCCTCCTAATTCGCAGTGCAAATAGGTTTGTGGGAGGCACCCGCCGAGAAGTTATACTTTCTGGGTGTGATTGATGGGCGCCAAAACCCGGTCAGGAGGACGGGCTGACTTTACTCATAGCAGCGATACATAGATAAGTATTTTGAGAGTGATACGTGAATTAAACAGAATTCATAGCCATTAACCCAATCCTGTCAATTTATAGTAGAATAACCAACTTAGTGATGAGGTACTGCTGCTGTATTAAAAGCGTTTAGTACCCTATGTTGTATCCTTTACTTATCTCTTGCTTCGTACGAATGGCGCGATGGTAGGTGTGAGCTTGGCAAGGTGTTCAACATATGAGCTTTTAAAGTTAATTAATACAGGTGGTTATAATGGCAATACAGTGGTTCCCAGGGCATATGAATAAAGCGCGCAATGAGATCAAAGAGATCATGCCGCAGATGGATGTCATTATTGAAGTGCTGGATGCTCGTATTCCATACAGTAGCGAAAACCCGATGGTAGGGCAGTTACGTGGTGACAAGCCTGTTATCAAAATCATGAATAAAGCGGACCTTGCCGATCCTGAACTGACCAAGCAGTGGATGGAGTATTTTGAACGTGAGAGCGGTGTAAAAGCGCTGGCGTTTGGTCATGATAAGGCGAATGAAGTACAGCGTATTAATGCGCTTTGCAAAAAGCTTGCACCTCATAAAGTGGGTCAAGATAAGCAGCTAAAAGCCATGATCATGGGTATTCCAAATGTGGGTAAATCGACACTTATCAATACACTTGCTGGCAGAATTGTTGCAAAAACAGGTAATGAACCAGCGGTAACTAAAGCGCAACAGCGTATTAAGCTTGAAGACGGCATTATGCTTTACGATACGCCGGGTATGTTGTGGCCAAAGGTTGAGAACGAAAACTCGGGCTATCGTTTGGCGGCAACGGGTGCTATTCGCGATACTGCTATCAATTATGAAGAAGTGGCGAGTTACACCGCTGAATATCTGCTAGGTGCATATCCAGAGCTTTTAAAAGCACGTTACAAGCTCGACGAATTACCGGACTGTGACTGGACATTTATCGAGATGGCTGGCCGCAAGCGTGGTTGTGTAAAGGGCGGCAATCAGGTCGATACGCATAAGATGTCGGAGATTTTAATCAACGAACTGCGCGATGCTGTTATCGGGCAGATCACGATGGAAACGCCGGAAATGCGAGAGTCGGAAGAAGAAATGGTTGCTGAGTTACGAGCACAAGCTGAGGCCAAAAAGGCTGCGCGTGAAGATGAAAAACGTCAGCGCCGCGCAAGAGCGCGTAAGAATCGCCGCTAAGCAGCGAATTTGGTTTGATTCCGGCCTTGTTTGGCACGATAGAGCGCGGCATCGGCGCGCTTTATAAAACCATCTTCTGATTCATCAATATGGTATTGTGCAACGCCAATACTGACAGTCACTTTGACCTCACATTCCGCCTGCTCTAGAGCAACATGGATCTTCTCAGCAATCGCAATTCCTTGTTCTAACGTCGCTTTGGGTAGCAATACCATAAATTCTTCACCTCCCCAGCGACACAACAAACCGTTGTTTTCTATCTGGCGTTTACATACGTTCGAGAAGCATTGCAGCACTCTGTCGCCTACCACATGGCCATGTTGGTCGTTCACTTGTTTGAAGTGGTCAATGTCCATCATCAGCATCACTACTGGGGTTGATTGGGTACGCGCTTTCGCTAAATGGTGCTGAAGCTGTGGCTCAAAGGCTTGGCGATTAAAGGTATCGGTGAGTTTGTCGTACTTCGCCATTTTTTCTAAGCGTTTTTGATAGTGATTAAACGTCAACTGCGCTACGGCTAATATTAATAGGGTGACTAGGCTCCCTACCCATAAATTGGTTGTGAGTATGTCGCTTATTCCACTTGATTTATCTATTGTTTGTTCAACAATTAAATACCAGCCTATAGAGTCCAAATAGCGCGAATGAACAAACTCGGCATGGTCGTCAGTTTCCAACCGAAATTGATATTCGGATTGATTGAGCAGCGCCGTTGCTTGGGTTGGAAAACGATCATGAATACTGGTGCCAGATAGGGTCTGATCGTTAAAAAATAATAGCCTGCCTTTGTGGTCAATAAAGTACAGTTTGCGTGCGTAGCTGGCTTCGTATTGTTCGATTAAATTATGTAAATCAGCCAATAAGATGCCAACCCCAACAACGCCAATTACATCGTTGTTTTGCCTTATTTTATGATTGACGTAAACAATGGCTTCGTTGTTATCTCTTGGGTCTATATCAACATTGAGCGCATAGTCAGCATCGCTATGCAGGCTTTCTCGGTACCAATCATTTTGTTTGGCACGGATGTCTAACTGCTGGGTGTTACCATCAAAGTGGTAATAAGTGAGGTTCTTGTCATCCACTAAAAAGCTCGTTTTTGCGTGATGTAATACTCGAGTATCTTCTAAGTAGGTGAAAATAAGCGCAGGGTCTTGCTGTGAAGACGTTAGCCAACGTTTAATAAAGACGTTATTTGCCATTTGCTGAGAAACAATAATTGGAGCTTGAAGCCGTTTTTGTATATCTAAATCAATCAGATGGCTGGTGAGTGGCAGAGCATCATCGCTCACCCCTTTATACAACGATTGTTTAGCATGCTCGATACTTATCCAGCTGGTGAAAATAAACCCTACCAGCAGCAGCAGGCTTAACAACATGTTATAACGGTAGCGTCGAGCGTTCATATTATTGTTATTTTTGGAAAAATAGAATGATACGGATTCTAGTAAAAGAAAACGATTACACGACATTACAGCTGAACAAACGCTGATAGAAAATGTAGGCATAAAAAAAGCCCTGAGCAGGGCTTTTTGATTCATATCTACCGTCACCGATATGAGCAATGTAGCAAGTAAAAAGTGGTTGCCAGTGATACACATCAAGGGGCGTTGTAGCACATCACCGACAACACGATTCAGGGTCGAATCAGCAAGAGTATGTCCTCTTGTTGATATTGATTATCAATTAGATTAGCCGTTAGGTCAATACCTTTTTGAAAATAATTCTCATTAATATTTGTATAGCTGTTTTTCGGTAAGTGCTGAAAATAGATATAATACCAGTTGTATTAAGTAAATGATCTATCTTGAAGCAGGGAAATAGCTTTAGTAGCAAGGCAAAAATTTTGCTATTTAGTTGTTCTAAATGAGAAATTTTTAACGAAGCTAATATGCTATTTCACCCTTCAAATTGATTAGAGAATTAATTCAATTGGTATAAATTTTGGGCATAAAAAAAGCCCTGAGCAGGGCTTTTTACGTTCATATCTACCGTCACCGATATGAGCAATGTAGCAAGTAAATTGTGAGAATAAACTTAGTCAGGTTTAGGGGCGACTGAGTTAAGTTCATTCAAGCCATTAACGTTGGCCAGCCGTGTTTCAGGGTCGAGAAACAAACTAGAGTACTAATGCCAATCTCAAGGTAGTGAGTACATCAGGTAGACAGGGCTTTACAACTATCAACCTTACTAACTGAGTTGGCGAAACAACACGTTGCCGTCTTGTTGATAGTGATTATCAGTTAGATTTAACAATGAGTCAATACTTTTTTGAAAATAATTCTCATTAATATTAGTGTGGCTGTTTTTCTAGGAAATACCGAAGTGAAAATAAATTTTGGGCATAAAAAAAGCCCTGAGCAGGGCTTTTTGATTTCATATCTACCGTCACCGATATGAGCAATGTAGCAAGTAAAAAGTGGAGTTAGCGTCTAAATACGAGGAGCAATGCAAGTGCCTGCTAACGTCCTTGGTAGTTGTGGATACCAGCCTTGTTTCGGGTCAAGAAACTATTGTGATAACAAGTTGAGCCGTCACTCTCGCCTTGTTGATAGTGATTATCAATTAGATTTGAAGGGCTGTCAACGATCTTTTTGAAAATAATTCTTATTTAGATCTAAGTGGTTGGAATTACACCAAATTTAAATTTATTGAGTGTATTGTTTTATTAATGTGATGGTTTTTGGTGTGTTGTGTGTCTTATTTCTGCTTATTCTAGGGGGCAAAGTATTATTCTATATTGAGCTTTTTAGGCTCACCGTTTCCAGAGCCTCAGAGAAAAGCTCGGTTAATTCATCATCCACATCTTAGATATTTTGATTAACGCAGCAGTCATACTTTCGCTTCACTCGTTATTTATTTCCACACTACTTTGGGTTTTGTGCATATTGCTCATGATTTTTATGCACAAAACGCGTTTTACTCAACTTAATCAACTTATTTCCGCAATCTATGGTTAATTGAGGGTTAACAATAAGCTCGTACTTGATAGCAGGTTGTAGTCGCTAGTCACAATACGTTTAAGACAAATGAGTACAGAGCAATGAGAACAACAATAATGAAGCCAGTTGCAGCAATGTCATTAATTGCAGTAACTGCTTGCCCCGTTTTGGCACAACAAGATGAAGCACTCGCCAGCAAGGTTGCAAAGCTAGAAGCGCAATTAAAGGAATTACAGTCCAATAAATCACTGAACCTTGAGTTTGGTGGGCGTGTACAACTCGATTTTAACCATTTTAGTGGTGCATACAGCGCCGATAATAAGGGTAATGCCGCCAGCGACTTTTTTCCGCGTCGGATCCGCACCTATGTAGAGAGTGAGCAAGGCGACTGGGAACACAAGTTACTACTCGATTTTGCCGAAGGCGATGCCGAGATAGTCACAGTAAGAGTGCGCTATACCGGTTGGAACAACGGCCCGCGCTTTCAGTTTGGTAAATTAAGAGAAGATATCACCCTGAATGCGCTCACTAGCAGCAAACACATCAATACCATAGAGCGCAGTTCCATCGCTGATACGTTTTCTCCTTACTTTCGGTGGGGCGCATCAGCTTATCAATATTTTAAAGATTCCGGTTTTCGCTATGCGTTAGGGGTATATAAAAACGACGCATTTGGTGCATCTGGGCGTGACCAAGATGACCGTCTGGCACTTGCCTATTCGGGGCGTTTGACTTGGTCGCAACACACTCCCGGTAAAACCCTGCATTTAGGTGGTTGGGGTTCGTACCGTGATATGGGCGGTGCAACGCTGGGTAATCGCCTTGCTCGCGGTGAAGTACGCGAAGCCAAAGTGCGCCTCGTGGATTATGCTGCAGGCGGTGATGTAGTTGCCCTTGATAGCATGTCACAAGCCGGGTTAGAACTCGCTTATCAACATAACGCCTTTATGCTTGAGGCCGAATATGCCACACGCAACTTAGATACCCTAGACCCTACTTCTGCATTAGATGGGGGAGATATTTCGGGTTATCACTTGTCTTTGAGCTATTTCCTGACCGGTGAACACAAACAATATTCCGCAGGCTCTGCGGTATTTAAGCAACCTAAAGAGGTAAAAAATGCGTGGGAGTTGGTTGCACGTATTTCCAGCATGGATGCTGAAAACGCCAACCAAGGCACGCAAGTCGACGCCTACACACTGGGCGGCACCTATTACCACTCCAGCAGCTTAAAGTTCATGGCTAACCTTGTCTATGTGGACGTTTCAGGCGCTGGAAGTACTGCGTTGGTTGGTGACGAAGATTCAGGATTTGGTTTTGCTGCACGCTTGCAGTATCTATTTTAACGGGAGCAGGTTATGAAGTTTGCATTAAAGCATCTCAAGTTAGCAATGGCTGGTGTAGCAATGATGTCTACTCAGGTATTAGCGGATACCCACTTTTTAATTCCCGGTGGTCCAGGTGGTGGCTGGGATACCACGGCTCGAGCTGTGGGCGAGGCGTTAGTGAAATCAGGGCTTGAGTCCAATGCATCGTTTCAGAATATGTCAGGCGGTGGTGGCGGCCGTGCTATTGCTTATTTGATTGAATCGGGCAATAAAAAAGGCGATATGTTGATGGTTAATTCAACGCCAATCGTGCTGCGCGCATTGTCGGGTAAGATCCCCTACAGTTATCGTGATTTAACGCCCGTTGCCAGCGTAATTGCCGATTATGGTGCATTCGTGGTGCGTGATGATTCGCCTTTTAAGAGCTGGCAGGAGGTGATTGCTCGTCTAGAAGTAAACCCGAGCTCTGTGACCGTTGCGGGTGGTTCTGCTCGCGGCAGTATGGATCATCTCGTTGCAGCACAAGCTGTAAAAGCAGCAGGCGTTGATGGTCGTAAGCTGCGTTACATTCCTTACGATGCCGGTGGCAAAGCTAAGGCCGGTTTATTGTCTGGCGAAGTGAAGATGCTCTCGACCGGATTAAGTGAAGCGCTCGACATGGCAAAAAGTGGTCAGGCGCGCATTCTTGCTGTTACTGCGCCAGAGCCTATCGCGGACTATCCAGAGATCCCAACCCTGAAGTCTTTAGGCTATGACATGGAATTTGTTAACTGGCGTGGTTTTTTTGCGGCTCCGGATCTCCCTCAAGCAAAACTCGACGAATATACCGTGAGATTACAAAAACTGGTGCAAAGCAAAGAGTGGGAAGCGGTACGCGCACGCAACGGTTGGTTGAATCTATTTAAGCCACAGCACGAGTTTATTGAGGCGCTAGAGGCACAAGAAGCACAGCTGAAAGTGGTGATGGAAGAATTGGGTTTCGTTAGACGCTGATTAAATTAAATAGGTGGTTGCAGTGAGGTTACTGCATCACCTAAAAGTGGGTAATTCACTATGTTAAACCGAGAATTGTTAGGCCCAGTGCTGTTTTTAATTCTGTTTTCACTCTATGCGGTATCTGCTTGGCAAATCCCGATTATGCCTTTTGAAGAGTACGAGGCGGTAAACTCAGCAACTTTGCCTAAGGTATACGCGCTGATTGGCATTGTTGTTTGTCTTTTGTCGATTGCCGCAACACTGTTTAAAGGCGTCCCTGCACCTGATACACGTGAAAAAGCAGAGACTACCTCCAAGGCAACCATAGCCCAATGTGCAGCACTGATTGTATTGATGCTTATCTACAGCAGTGTGCTTGAAAAACTCGGGTTTATTGTTTCGACCATTTTGTTTTTAGGCTGTGGCTTTTTAATTATGGGTGAGCGACGTAAGCAAATTTTGTTATTGGCGTCAGTGCCTGTGGTTATCGTGTTTTGGGCCATTATGACGCAGCTACTGGGGATCTATTTGGTTCCCGGTGAGTTTTGGAGTTAAGCCATGTTAGACGGTATTTTAGTTGGCCTGTCCACGGCCTTTATGTGGCAAAACTTACTGTACGTAATTGTTGGCTGCTTTGTCGGTACTTTTATCGGCATGTTGCCCGGCTTAGGGCCAATCACGGCGATTGCGTTGATGATCCCTATCACTTACAACATCGGTGCCGACTCCGGTATGATCTTAATGGCGGGCGTATATTACGGCGCTATTTTTGGTGGCTCGACTTCCTCTATTTTGATTAACGCTCCCGGTGTAGCTGGTACTGTGGCATCGTCATTTGACGGCTATCCAATGGCAAAACAAGGACATGCGGGTAAGGCTTTAGCTGTTGCCGCTTATGCTTCATTTACTGGGGGAACGATTGGTGCGTTGATGCTCATGATAGCCGCACCACTACTTGCAAAAGTGAGCTTAAGCTTTCAGTCTCCAGACTATGTGATGTTGATGTTTTTGGGCTTGACTGCGATTGCTGCTTTTTCTGCAAAAGGGCAATTTTTAAAAGCCATGATGATGACTGTATTTGGCTTGATATTGTCGACGGTGGGAATAGACCCTTCATCTGGAACTGAGCGTTTTACCTTTGGTCAGGCAGACTTGCTAGACGGCGTAAGCTTTTTGTTGGTCGCAATGGCAACCTTTGCATTGTCTGAAGCGCTGATCAACGTGATCCGTCCAGAAAAAGCTAATCAAGGTTCGAATGATGATGACACCCCCGTTATTGGCTCAACAAAATTATCTGGCGCTGAAGTGAAAGAAATGGCGCCAGTTGTGGGGCGCTCTTCGATTTTAGGATTTATCATTGGCGTATTGCCGGGGGCTGGCGCAACGATTGCGAGTTTTATGGCTTATGCGACAGAGCGAAATTTGGCACCAAAAGCCATTCGTGAGCGTTTTGGGCGTGGTGAAATCCGCGGCTTAGCGGCACCTGAGTCGGCAAACAATGCTGCTTGTACTGGGTCGTTTGTACCCTTGTTAACGCTTGGGATCCCGGGGTCTGGCACCACTGCGATTATGTTAGGGGCGCTGATTGCCTATGGTATTCAGCCGGGTCCTACGTTAATGCAGGACAATCCTACGGTGTTTTGGTCGGTAATCGTAAGCATGTATTTTGGCAACATTGTGCTGCTGATTTTAAATTTGCCACTGATCCCTTATTTTGCAAAGGCTTTGACTCTGCCACGCTCAGTTCTCACGGTGATGATTTTATTCTTTAGCTTGATTGGCGTGTATCTGGTGTCATTTAATACCTTTGATTTGTTTATGATGGTAGGTTTTGCCTTGGTGGCGGTGGTGCTGAGATTATTGAGTTTCCCGATGGCACCTTTGCTCCTTGGGTTTATTCTCGGCGATATGATCGAACGCAATTACCGCCGCGCCATGATGATTTCGGATGGCTCTATTAGCTTTATTTGGGAGAGGCCACTAACTTTAGGCATATTTGCGCTTGCCATGTTAGTGTTGTTGATCCCATTAAAAGAGTACTTCCAGCAACGAAAAGTTGCGCAGTAACCCAGCAGTGAGGAAATACGTGTGTCGCAATCACAAAAATTAGCACGCAGACCAAAACGCTTAGAAACGCGACTGATCACTTGGGTTGTGGGCTTGTGTGTGATCCAAGCATGCTTATTTACCGCGCTGGTGTATCAGGTTATTACGCAAAGCTTACACCAGGAAGTGGGAGAAAAAGCCTTGGCTTTGGCTAAGGCGGTGGCGGTTCGTGAAGATGTTATGACGGCACTCATAGCAGATAGGGATAGCTCACAGATCCAACGCCTCAATACTAATGTTGAGCTGCTGCGCCAGGCAACTGGCGCAGATTTTATCGTCATTGGTGACACCGAAACGCGACGTATCGCCCACCCAGATGAGCAAAAAATTGGTCGCACTATGGTCGGAGGGGATAGCCAAGCCGCACTGTCTGGAGAGAGTTATATCTCAACGGCACAGGGCAGTTTAGGTGAGTCTATTCGGGGAAAAGTGCCTGTGTATTCTCCCGCTGGTGAGGTGATTGGTTTAGTCTCGGTAGGCTTTTTAGTGCAATCCGTCGAGTCGTTGGTGTTGCAGCGCAGCATTGCCGTTTTTATCGGAGCTGCAGCGGTGTTACTGCTCAGTGTCATTGCCGCAATTTGGATTGGTCGACGTGTCCGCCAAGCCATTTTTGGCCTGCAACCAGATGAAATCGGGCGCTTATTTGCAGAGCAAGAGGCCATACTGAATACCGTACGGACGGGGATTATCGCGCTTGACCCTGATGGCAGCGTGCGTCGTTTGAATCAACGTGCGTGCGAAATTCTCGAAAAGCCTCGCGGCTTGAGTAAGCAAGGTTTGCACCTGAGCGATCTGTTGCCAGAGCATAGCGACTTCTTGTTGCATAATCCCAATCGCCCTTTAGTTGGTTTTGAGCTATTTGTTGCTGACAAGCGTTTGGTGTTATCGCGGTTTGCGCTGCAAGTGCAAGGTCAACACGAAGGTATTTTACTGAGTATGCGACCCTCCGATGAACTAGAGTATGTGTCAAAGCAGCTCACTAAAGTACAGGCTTTTGCAGAACTGTTGAGAGTGCAAACGCACGACTATTCAAACAAGTTAAATACCATTGGCGCGCTTATCCAAATGGCACAATATGACAAAGCGATTGAGCTGATAGGTCAAGAAAGCCAAGGCTCACAAGCGCAAATTGAAAACCTCCTCACCTATATACAAGAGCCAGTGATCGCGGGCTTATTACTCGGTAAATACCATAAAGCGCGAGAGCATAATATGGCACTAGAGGTGAGTTCCGACAGTGCGCTGTGCGCTATCCATCAAAAAGAGATGTTGGAACGAATAGTTTCAATATTAGGTAATCTCATCGATAATGCCATCGAAGCGGCGAGAACGACGGCACAGTTACGGCCTGCCAAAGTGGTCGTAACAGTGGATGAAACGGTTCAGGATATTATCTTTGATGTTGAAGATAGCGGCACTGGACTGATTGGTAATGTCGAAGAGGCGTTTACGCCGCAGTTTAGTACTAAGTCCGGCGACCAACATGGTGTTGGCTTATATCTCGTAAAAACAAATCTTGATTCCTGCCACGGAACTTTAGAGGTTGGGGAGTCTGAATTACTTGGTGCAAGGATCACGGTCTTTATTCCCAAGCAAGTAAAAGAGCAATAACAATGACTTATTCTGTGGTGATCATCGAAGATGAAGTAGCTGTGGCACAATTATTAGCGCAATACCTTGTGACACCGGCAACACCAAGTAGCGCAAGACAAGGGCAATATCGGGTGGTGGCCAGTAGCGACAATGTTTCTACCGCGACGGTACTGTTGAGTGCGATACAAGCCGACTTAATTTTATTGGATATTTATCTACCCGATGGTAACGGTCTTGAGTTTTTAAAGATGCTACGCGAGCAAGGCTGTAAAAGCGAAGTGATGCTGATCACCGCAGCAAAAGAAGTGGCGACGCTAGAAAAAGCGATCCGTCTGGGAGTCTGTGATTTTTTAGTTAAACCTCTGATCTTGGAACGGCTCGACCTCGCACTCGCTCGCTTTGAGGCGCGTCAGCAGTGTTTGGATGGTGCCGATGAAGTGACGCAATCTATGGTCGACACCTTATTTGGTAGTGAACAGGCGAGCATACAAAGTACAGCTAGACTACCTAAAGGCGTTGACCCACTTACTTTGGAAAAAATTCGTACGGCATTTCAAAGTCAGCCCAAGCAGGTGTTTACAGCAACCCAAATGGGAGAATTGGTGGGGGTGAGCCGCTCAACCGCTCGGCGCTATTTAGAGTTTTTGGTTAGTATAGAAGAAGTAAAAGCCGACCAAAGCTACGGTAGCATTGGCCGACCAGAGAGAAGCTATCATCTAAATTAAGGGTGTGCCTGTAGTGACTGCCATGGGATCACTGGCGCATCATTGCTGCTAGGGCGAGTGAATTCGCTGAGATAAGGTGTGGGTCCCGTGAAGAAACCGGTGTTACGTAAGTAAAAACGGTTTTGCTCCTCACCACCTTGATAATCCAAACGCGACCCTTTTCTGGCGGTGGCGTCATAAGTGAATTTAGCCTGATTTAACTCAACCCAGTTACCTTGGGTGTCACGCAAAAACTGGCGATTATAAAATGCCTTACGCTCAAACTGTCCAGCTTCGGGTAAAAAGTTTTCCAAAAAGCTATGCGGTCTTGCAACATAGGTGTTGGTTTCAGGGCGGCTAAAGGCTGCGATTAGCTTCCATTGGCCGGTTTCCGGCGCATAAAAATAGCCGCGATATTCAGTATGGCCTTCATAAGTCGTACTGGGCTCGATATTGACTAAAAAGCGATATGTCGTATCTGGCTGCCAGTTATAACGTAAATAGCTTTGTCCTCCAGAACCTTCATTGCCAAATTCACCGACGTAAACGCCGTCGCCTTTAGCGAGTAATTTGATTTTAAGATTGTCAGGAATCGTGCTCGGATCATCCGTTTGATATGGGCTCCAAACCGAAAACAGCACGCGGCGCTCGCTGGGTGAGTTTACCTGAATACCAAAGTACCCTTCGCCAAAACCATTCGCCATAAAATACGAACCTTGTGGATCATAGCCAGATGGCACCGTCACTTCGTTGTAAAACCAGTTATAGTCCTTTTTGTCAGGTACGGTATAGGAAAGGTGTACTGAAGGGCCGCGACGACCCCAGTAAAAGTCTTCTTTGACATAGTTAGGTGCAGGGGTCATGGCCTCGCCATCGAGACTGAGCCCGGTAATGGCGGGGAAGGTACTGTTTCGCCCTTTGGCTAATGTGTCACCGGCTATTTGGACCGTTTGATAGCCAACTTGTGTCACAGCAAAGTCACCGACTTTAACCTTAGTCGGGCTTTGTCTATCGAGGTTAAGCGTCACTTGTTTATTGTTATGCGTTACTAGCAATGTACTTGGTGCACTTGGTTTCTCAAGGTGTAAATAGAGGGTATAGGTGCCAACGTTATTGGCATAAAAATAGTGATTAAATCTAAGCTGCTTATCTTGCCATCGGGCAATTCCAGCTTGAGTTATATATTGCCTGCTGGCGTCAATATCGTTGTTGACCCAAGCGTTGCCGTAACTGCTGATATAAGCCTCTTGTGCTGAGGCAAATAGCGAGGCGCACAGCAGTATCGGTGTCATTATTGTATTCTTCATCTTAAGTTCCTTGAATGGGGCGCGTTGCCCCATGTTGATTAGAAAGAAGTGTTAATGCCTAAACTGATACTGCGGCCGTAACGGCTCAAGTGGCTCACTTGCTCTTGGGTTTTAATGTATGACCATTGACGCTCATTGGTGAGGTTGGTCACGTTTAGGTCAATCCGTGTCTTTGCAGTAAGATTATAGCTGGCACTGAAATCAAACTGACCATAATCTGCTGCCCATTCAGGGCCGCCCCACGCATCTGGATACTTCAGGTAATCATCTCGCCAGTTGTAAGCGATACGCGCTTGGTAGTCATCTTTCTCATAATAGATAACCGCATTGTAAGAATGCTCAGACATTCCAGCGAATGGTAGCTCGTCTTTTTCGGGGTCGTCGTATTTACTATCCGTAAATGTATAGTTGATTTGCATACCTAGGCCATCAAAAGGTGCCGGTAGCAATTCCTCAAACGACTGTTGGTAAGCAATTTCGAACCCTTTGATCTCTGCTCCTGCTTCTGAACGTGGAGATACTTGGGTAAATTCCGGACCGTCAACTTCAACGCCGTCTTTTAAGAATTTCCCCACTTTTATCGTACCGATACGCCCCTGAGCGATAACAGATTTAATGTCTTTGTAATAGGTTGCAAAGGTGAGCGCACCATAATCAGAGAAGTACCACTCTAGTCCCAAATCAAGTTGGTCTGCTCTAAGTGGCTTGATCCCAGGGGTGGCAAGATTAAGCTCAAACTTACTGAAATTAATTGAGCTATATGGGGTTAGAAAATCGATGCTAGGTCTGGTGATAACTTTAGCCGCGCTGGTTCTAAATAACAGTGAGTCTGTTATTTCTAACTTAAAGTTCATGCTAGGCAGTACATCAGTGTAGTCATCTTCTACGTAAGAATCGGAGTAATAATCGGCAATATCCCCTTCTATGCGATAGATAATGTCGCCATCTTCGTCTTCTTCTACGTTGTATACCAGACTTGGGTAATCAAAAACGTAGCCATCAGAGGTGATCTCGGTTTTGATTGCTCTTACGCCTAGGTTTAGGTTGTAAGGCATTTCCGACAGCTCGCCGACTAGATTGGTCTCTAAATAAAGTGCAAACGTTGACTCAGAAAGCTCGTAGGAATCTTTAGGGCTCTTGGAAGCTCTAATTTTTTCATCTGCGGCTTGGGCATTAATGGATTGATAAAAAGCATAGAGTTTGTCGTAGTCGAAGCTTGCCCACGGCGCAGGGTGCATGCCTGGCTCACCATCTAGGAAGTTATCAAAGTTGGCGGGTACAAGTACATCTGCGGGTAGTCTAAATAAGTTAAGGCCACCGAGCTTTTCTACGCTTGAGTTATCAAAGCTGTCGTAATCTGAGTTTTTAAAATAAGCTCCACCATTACTGAACATTGATGGGTTATTTGATTTGCTCACGTCTCTGCCTTTAGTTTGCTTACCGTAATGAAAGCCAAACTTGATGTCTTTGACAAATTCCCATTCCGGAATAAATGTTCCTTCTAGTCTTAACTCTTCAACATCACTTATTACTTCCGTGCCATAGTTGTAGCTGTAGTGAGCACCAAAGGGTTGATCGGCATTAAGTGCTGGTGACATGGTCACATCTGGCAGGAGATTGTCGCCTGTTTGATCTATGGTGATAGTATCAACAAAGCCACGCGCCACGATGTAGCGGTTGTCGCCATCATTGATCCGCTCAGCACGGGACTTAGACACGTCAAATTCAAGCGTTAGGTCGCTGGTAGCATACCACTTGAAGTTAAGACCGGCCTGCCAAGTGTCGGTATTGCGAGGTTCAGAGACGTTCAGTAGCTCAGCCATTGCACCATCGACTAACTCAATGTAGTTGACGTTGCCATCTTCATTAAATTTTAACTCACCTACTGCTGGGATCCCCGGCGTCCAAGGCTCATCATAGGTGACGAAAGAGATTTGATATTTTTCACCGTCGGTTTTGTAGCTTGAGTATAAGCTATCAAAGGTGACATCAATATCATTCGTTGGACGCCATTGTAAGGCGAGGCTTGCACCAATACGCTCACGTTTATCTTGCCAGTTCGAGTAGCGTACATATCCTGGGATCATTGATGGGTGTACTTTCTCGCCCTCATCTAGCTCGCCATTTCGGTTACTGTCAACAGGGACTCGCACGTCAGTATTTTCTTCTGGATCGTAAAACCCTTGTCCTTCATAGGAGTCTTCGCGTTGTGTCCGCTCGGAATAAACGGCGGTAAATAGGGCGCCAAAGGTATTGTCAAAAAAGGTATCACTAATTAGGAAGGAGGCTTGAGGGTTGGTATCGCCGGTACGTTCTTCGTAAATGGCTTTGGCACTTCCGGCGAGGGTAAAGCCATCCATATCTAACGGTCGGCGGGTTTTTATATTGATGACCGAACCAATCCCCCCTTCTTGTGTTTGTGCTTGTGGTGACTTGTATACTTCTAATGCTTGAACCATTTCAGGCGCAATTAAATCGAAGTTAAAGTCACGGCTTGTGTGTTCAGATGCCATTCTCCGACCATTGATGGTGGTAACGTTAAAGTCCCCGCCAAGGCCCCGTACTGTGACGTTTTGTCCTTCACCTGCGTTACGGGTAATAGCGATACCTGTCATTCGTTGTAGCGCTTCAGCTAGGTTTTGATCTGGGAACTTGCCAATGTCTTCGGCAACGATGGCGTCCATTACGCCGACTGCGTTTTTCTTGAGAAAGAGTGACTCTTTGATACTGGAACGTACGCCGCGTACTTCAATTTTCTCTACTTGTTGCTTGGCTTTATCTTGCTCGTCAGATCCGCTGTTTTGTTCTGTTTCCTGTGCGTGCGCGTATTGGGACAGGGCACAGCTCACGGCCAATCCCACAGCACACAGTTTTAGAGTGTGTTTCATCTTGTTGTCCTGTTGAGTGTTGTTATTATTGCGCCCGCTTTACGGGCGCTTATTCAGGCATTGTTAGTACTTGCTATAGATAGCGTATTTAACCTCTGGTTAGTTATGTGACAATGCCTAGTGGTGCTGCAGTGCGCCATGTGCCCCTGGTGAAATCCGGGAAGTCCTTGCTATTACTTCTGTCTGCAACTGAGTCCATTGAAAGAGGGAAGACCGCTGACCAAGCAGCTGCGTCGTAAACATCCTGATCTAGCGGCTCGCCATTACGAAGGCAGTAAATAATGCGCCAGAACATTAAGAAATCCATGCCACCATGGCCGCCGTTGCGCTCTGCTTCAGCTCCCATTTTTTGCCAAAGTGGATGGTCATATTTACCGTACCAATCATTCATGTCGTAATCCCACTCGTGAAAGCTCTTACTCCCGCCATTTTCAAGCGCGATGCGGTTGGGGAATCCTGCAAATACGCCGTTAGTACCTTGAATTAAATTATGGCGGGAGTAAGGGCGTGGGGTAGTGGTATCGTGCTGTACCATAATCGAACGACCTTTGATGGTTTTAATGATGCTGGTGTTCATATCTCCAGCAATATAGTTAAGTTGGTTTCGTTCATGATTTGCTGGAAATTCACGTTTAGCATAGGCTGCACGACCAAGCGCTGGTGAACTCATGGAGGAGATATAGTCGAAGCGATCGCCACGGTTGATATTCATATATTGAGAAACCGGGCCTAGACCATGGGTTGGGTAGAGGTTACCGTTACGTTTGGTATGCCAATGTGTGCGCCATGAGCCAGTTTTATGCTCAATTTCTTTCATTTGCCAACGAAGTTCATGGATATAAGCTGCTTCACCGTGCAGTAACTCACCGAATAGCCCTTGGCGAACCATGTTTAATACCATCAGCTCGTCGCGACCATAGCAAACGTTTTCCAACATCATGCAGTTCTTTTGCGTGCGCTCTGCGGTATTTACCAATTGCCACGCTTCTTCTATGGTTACTGCTGCTGGCACTTCGACCAAAGCGTGTTTGCCACTTTCCATTGTGTCTACCGCCATAGGCGTATGCCATTTCCAAGGCGTAGAGATGATCACAATATCAATGTCATCGCGCGCCAACATGCGGCGATAGTCCATATCACTCTTGCCGTAAGTCGCAGGTTTTGGTAAACCCTTGTCGACAACAATTTTAACGGCTCTATCGACGACTGCTTGGTGCGTATCGCAGATGGCCTTGATCTCGACACCGTCAAGATGGCAAAAGTGCTTTACCGCGCCAACACCACGTTGACCTACACCAATAAAGCCCACTCGCACGACATCCAGTTTCGGTACGACTAGACCTTGAACTGAATTTCCTTGTGGCTTTGGTGTAAGCGGCGTCTTATTATTGTTACTCGCGCAGCCAACCACTGCGCTTGTTGCTGCGATAGCAGCCATTGATTGAAGAAATCGCCGGCGGTTTAGATCACCCATAATAACCTCTTAGTTGTTCACTCTTGTTGTTAAAAACGAAATGTTATTTTTTGGTTATTATTACGGCAGTTTTATTTTGAACGCAAGAAAAATATCTTTCACATTCTTTCGTTTTGTTTTCGATGTGTTTCTAATTTAACTTTAAATCCTTATGAAACAGGTGGTTGTGTTTGTTTTTGTTTAAAGTTAAAAAAATAAATTGAAAGCAAATGAAAGCTGTGTAGACTAAATTTAACCAAAACGAAAGGAGGTGTCATGCTGAACACCATCGAAAGACGCCACGAAATCGTTCAACTCGTTGGTCAAACGGAACGAGTAGAAGTATCTGAGCTGGCAGAACAATTTGGTGTATCAACCGTGACGATCAGAAATGATCTCAATGCCCTGCATGAAAAAGGTTTGTTGGTTCGCTCTCATGGTGGTGCCGTTGCGAGTTCTAGGTTAACCAAAGAGCTCACCATAACGGAAAAGCACGATCATCATCACCAAGTGAAAGTCGAGCTTGCAAAGTTGGTGGCGGGCCTTATAGGCAATGATGAGTCTATAATTCTGGACTCTGGAACCACCACTGAAGAGGTTGCGAAGCAACTTACCGAGCATCAACAGCTAGTGGTGATGACCAATGGTCTTAACGTGGCGCAAGCGCTCGTTGCAGCCGATGGCGTTGAAGTGTTGATGACTGGAGGCTCACTGCGTAAAAAGTCGCTGTCGTTTTATGGCAGCCATGCAGAAGATCAGCTAAAGCAATATCACTTTGACCGTCTGGTGCTCGGTGTTGATGGGTTCTCCGTTGATGTTGGTGTAACAACACACTTTGAACCGGAAGCTGCGCTTAACCGCGAGATGTGTAAGGTTGCAAAGCAAGTCATAGTGGTGACGGACTCCAGTAAATTCGATCGTAAAGGTGTACACCGTATTATCGCCTGCGAAGAAATTGACGTTTTGGTTACGGACAGTGGTATTCCAGCTGATGTTCATCAGCAATTGGTTGCCGCCGGAATTGAGGTACATTTAATAACGTCTTAAGAGGTGATCATATGCGGCGTTTTCAAGCCCTAATCGAAGCCAATAAATCAGGGAAAAACTCAGGCATTTATGCCATTTGCTCAGCTCACCCTTGGGTGCTAGAAGCGTCGATAAGATATGCCAAGCAGGAAAATACGCTGCTATTAATTGAAGCCACGGCCAATCAGGTTAATCAATTTGGCGGTTACACCGGGATGCGTCCCGCGGATTTTATTGCCAAAGTCGAAGAGATGGCCGACGAGCTTGGTTTTGATAAGCAGTTACTGATTTTTGGTGGTGATCACTTAGGACCAGTCTGTTGGACGAGTGAAAATAGCCAAGCCGCAATGGCCAAAGCGTGTGACTTAGTCGCTGAATACGTGAAGGCTGGTTTTAAGAAAATTCACTTAGATGCCAGCATGCCCTGTGCTGACGATCCTGACGTGTTAAGCGATGATATTGTAGCTAATCGCGCTGCTTTGTTGTGTCAAACCGCGGAAGCAGCCGCGATTGCGACGTTTGGTCGTAGTGATATTGTTTATGTGATTGGTACTGAAGTTCCCCCTCCAGGTGGCGCTGATGAACAGATTGACAGTCTACAACCGACCAGCCAAGTTGCTGCGCAAGAAACCCTAGCTTGCCATCGTGAACTCTTTGCAAATAAAGGGTTAGCGGATGCTTGGCAACGCGTGGTTGCAATGGTGGTGCAGCCGGGTGTTGAGTTTGATAACACCCAAGTTTTTGACTACAAATCGAATGAAGCGAGTGCATTAAAAGATTTTATTCGTACCGTTGACCGTATTGCTTTCGAAGCGCATTCGACAGATTATCAAACTGCAGCCGCTTATCAGTCGTTGGTTGCTGATCACTTTGCCATTTTGAAAGTCGGGCCTGAATTGACCTTTGCGCTGCGCGAGGGATTATTCGCGCTTCACCATATTGAAAAGCAATTACTACCCTATGTTCATAGTCAGTTTGTTGAGGTGGTGGACGAGGTCATGCTGGCAGAGCCTACGAGTTGGCAGCGTTTTTATCACGGCGAATCACAGCAACTCCGTTTCTTGCGTCAATTTAGCTTTAGCGACCGTATTCGCTATTACTGGCATCAAGATGCGGTGCAAAAGGCGTTAGCAACTATGCTCGAAAACCTAGCGCAGCAGACCTTATCATTGCCGCTTATCAGCCAATATTTTCCAGAGCTATATCAACAAGTACGCCGTGGTGAAATAGCAAGGGATGCCAAAGCGTTAGTGATTGCCAAAATTCAACGTGTTGTGGCTCGCTATTCAAATGCGTGTTTTGCCATGGAGAAAGCGTCATGAACACTTTGCTAGGACACGAAATTGCGCAATTAAAAACACGAAATGCCTATTGGACAGCAAAAGAGATCACCCAGCAGCCACAGATGTGGCAAGAAACCGCTCAATTAGTCGCGAGCATAAAGCCTAAGCTTTTGGTGGAGTTAGCTCCTCTTCTAGATGACCCTGATACTCAGGTTATTTTGACGGGGGCGGGTACATCCGCTTATATCGGTGACGCTATCGCCACTCATCTTAATGCACACATGCGCCAAAGTGTGCGGGCAGTGAGCACAACTGATTTAGTTGCTGCACCACGACAATACCTAGCGACGGATAAACCTTGTTTATTAGTATCTTTTGCTCGCTCTGGTAATAGTCCAGAAAGTGTGGCGGCCGTAGAGTTGGTAACACAGCTGGTTAGTAACAGCCAGCACCTTTTTATCACCTGCAACCGTGATGGAAAGTTGCATCAAGCAGCGCTGCAGACAAGCAATGCAACAAGTATATTGCTACCGGAACCTACGCTTGACCAAAGTTTTGCAATGACGAGTAGCTATTCGTCAATGATGGTTGCAGCGCTACAACTTTTTGCAGTGGATGACGGCTCCGTGGATAAGTTGATCAATGCAGCGCAAAGCATGTTAGCTGCGGCAGAGCAGCAAAATATCCGTGCATTTGCACAACAACCATTTGAGCGTTTGGTGTACCTAGGCTCTGGCTGTTTGTTGGGATTTGCAAAGGAAGCTGCGTTAAAAATGCTTGAGTTATCGGCAGGCCAAGTAATGAGCGTGAGCGAGTCACCGCTTGGGTTCCGTCATGGTCCAAAATCACTTATCAATAGCAAAACTGTCGTGGTATGTTTTATCTCAAGTGATGGTTATACCAGCTTGTACGATCAGGATTTAGTTGCTGAATTGCAGCGTGACGGTACAGCCATGACGGTGCATTCACTTTGTCCTAAAGTGCCACCACTAGAAGATGTGTGGCAAGGATTACTGTATATGTTGTTTGCACAGCAGTTAAGTTTCTATAAAGCGCTGAATCTCGGTATTTCACCGGACAATCCTTGCCCGTCGGGGGAAGTGAATAGAGTCGTACAGGGCGTAGTCATTCATCCATTTGGGAGTGAAGTATGATTTATGGAGTGGATGTTGGCGGGAGCAAAATTGAAATTGCGGTGTTTGATGAAAAGCTACAACGCTTAGAGTCTTGGCGTGTGGCGACACCAAAGCACAGTTATGAGGCGTTTTTGGCGCAAATCGTCACTTTGGTGCAGCAAGCCGATGACAAATATGGTTGTAAAGGACAGGTTGGTATTGGTATGCCGGGGATAGTAAATGCGCAGCAGCGCGTGCTATCAGCAAATGTCCCTTGCGCCAATGGTAAAGAAGTTAAGGCTGATCTCGTTGCAAAACTGGAACGGCCCATCGCGGTTGAAAATGACTGCCGTTGCTTTGCGTTATCAGAGGCCAGTCTTGGAGCCGGTAAGCAATATCAAAAGGTCTTTGGGGCAATAATAGGCACCGGTGCTGGAGGCGGGTTTTGCATTGATGGTGCGTTGTATAAAAGTGCCCAAGGGATCGCCGGTGAATATGGCCACCATCCGCTTTCTGCGGTGTTACAGCAAAAATATCACCTGCCTATTTTAGCGTGTGGCTGTGGGTTGCAAGGGTGTTTAGAGCGCTATGTCGCAGGACCAGGGCTTGCCGGTTTGTATCAACATTTCACTACGCGGAAGCGTTCCTCAGAACAAGTTATCACAGCGATGCGGGCTGGAGAAAGTGAAGCAATCCATGCGTTTAATTGCTATATGGATCTGTTGGGCTCGGCGTTTGCAAATTTAATCAAAGCATATGACCCTGAAGTTATCGTGCTTGGCGGTGGCATGTCGCTTATCGATGAACTTGTAGAGGCGCTCCCAAAAGCCATCGAACCTCATGTATTTTCAGCGGTGTCAGTACCAGATATTGTTAGAGCCAAGCATGGTGATGCAAGTGGTGCATTAGGCGCGGCCCTATTAGGGAGCAAAGTGCATGCTTGAACAGCTTCGTTATATTCGGCCCCGTCGTATCTATACCCCTACCAGCGTCTTTGAAGCGCACGTTGCGGTAATAAAAGGTGAGCGTTTTCACGCGATTATTCCAGCGGCGGAAGCGCCTGATAATACCGAATGTTATTCTAATTTAGATATGTGGCCTGGGTTAATTGATTTGCATATTCATGGCCGAGAGGGGTGCGATGTTATTGATGGCAAACTCTCCAGTATAGAAACTATTAGCACCTCGTTGCTCAAACATGGCGTCACTGGCTTTTTGGCTACCACGGTGACGACTACGTGGCCACAAACTATTGCCGCGATGAAGGTTATTGGAGCCGCCTATAAGCAAAAGATGCCAGGTGCTCAGGTGCTAGGCGGGTATAGTGAGGGCTTGTTTTTTAGCGAGAAACACAAAGGTGCCCATAACGAAGCTTTCTTTAAGCCGCTAGATGAAGCCTTAATTGATGAAATGATTAGCGCGGCTGATGGTGCGCTTAAAGCAGTGGCGCTTGCGCCAGAAAAGGCTAATGGCGTAAAGATGACACAGTACCTAAGTAAACATGGGGTGCGAGTGATGCTAGGTCATTGTGATGCGGATTTTGCGCAAACCAATGCCGCTTTGGCACATGGTGCCTGCGGCGGGGCCCACGTGTTTAACGGCATGCGCGGCATTCATCACCGTGAACCGGGCTGTGCTGGTGCGTTGTTACTTGATAGCCAAGCCTTGGTGGAAGTGATTGCCGACGGTATTCATTTGCACCCTGCGATTTTACAGTTGATCTACCGCCTAAAAGGTCAGCATAAGGTGGCCTTGATCAGTGATTGTATTAATGCTGGTGGCCTTAAAGATGGTGAATATCAATTGGGTGAAATGCCAGTTGTGGTCAAGGATGGCGTGGCGAAAACTCACAGCGGCAGTTTGGCCGGCAGTACACTAACACTTGAAAAAGCAGTGAAGAATTTAGCAGAATTGGCCAATATTCCGCTTCTAGAAGCCATCAATATGGCAAGTTTAGTACCCGCAACTTATTTAAATATGGACAATGAACTTGGTAGCATTGAAGTGGGTAAAATAGCGCATTTTTCTTTGCTAGATGATGCCTTCCAAGTCCAGCATGCCAACTTGTTCGGAAAGCAGATATTTTAAACAAAAACCCAAGCTCACCGCCCTGAAATTGACAAAATACAACGGAATTTTCTTAAATACAGCGGCCTAGCAGTAAGCGATACGGTAAAAATAGGTCACAAAGTTTCGCATTAGAAACTTTTTCGCGAATTGATTGCATTTTAGACGACTTCAAGGATGATGTTCGCTACAAGAGGTGATATACTCCCGCCGAATAATTTTTCTACTTTAAATAGAGTAAAACAATGGCAGATTTATCGAAATACAGAAACATTGGTATTTTCGCGCACGTTGATGCGGGTAAAACTACCACCACTGAGCGTATTCTAAAGCTTACTGGTAAAATCCACAAAACTGGTGAAGTACACGACGGTGAGTCTACTACTGACTTCATGGAGCAGGAAGCTGAGCGTGGTATTACAATCCAATCAGCAGCGGTAACTTGTGAGTGGAAAGGCCACCGTTTAAACGTTATCGATACTCCTGGACACGTTGACTTCACAGTAGAAGTATACCGTTCACTAAAAGTACTTGATGGTGGTATCGGTGTATTCTGTGGTTCTGGTGGTGTTGAACCACAATCAGAAACTAACTGGCGTTATGCGAACGAATCAGAAGTTGCTCGTTGTATCTTCGTAAACAAACTAGACCGTATGGGTGCAGACTTCTACCGCGTAGTTGATCAAGTTGAGAAAGTACTTGGTGCTAACCCACTAGTGATGACGCTTCCAATTGGTATCGAAGACCAATTCTGTGGTGTTGTAGACGTACTTGAGAAGAAAGCATACGTTTGGGATGACACAGGTCTTCCTGAAAACTACGAAGTACAAGACGTTCCTGCAGACATGGTGGACAAAGTTGAAGAATACCATGAAATGCTAGTTGAGTCTGCTGTTGAGCAAGACGACGACCTAATGGAAGCATACATGGAAGGTGAAGTACCTTCTATCGAACAAATCAAAGCGTGTATCCGTAAAGGTACTCGTGATCTTGCGTTCTTCCCAACTTTCTGTGGTTCAGCGTTCAAAAACAAAGGTATGCAACTTGTACTAGACGCTGTTGTAGATTACCTACCTTCTCCTACAGAAGTTGAGCCTCAGCCACTAACAGATCCTGAAACAGGTGAGCCTACTGGTGAAGTAGCAACTGTTGACGCTGATGCGCCACTTAAAGCGCTTGCGTTCAAAATCATGGACGACCGTTTCGGTGCGCTTACGTTCATCCGTATCTACGCTGGTCGCATGAAGAAAGGTGACACTATCCTTAACTCTGCAACTGGTAAAACAGAGCGTATCGGCCGTATGGTTGAGATGCAAGCGGACGAGCGTACTGAACTTACTGAAGCACAAGCGGGTGACATCATCGCTGTTGTTGGTATGAAGAACGTTCAAACAGGTCACACGCTATGTGATCCTAAGCACGAGTGTACACTTGAAGCGATGATCTTCCCTGATCCAGTAATCTCAATCGCTGTTGCACCTAAAGATAAAGGTGGTAACGAGAAGATGGGTATCGCGATCGGTAAGATGGTTGCAGAAGATCCTTCATTCCAAGTTGAGACTGATGAAGATTCAGGTGAAACTATCCTTAAAGGTATGGGTGAGCTTCACCTAGACATTAAGGTAGATATCCTTAAGCGTACATACGGTGTAGACCTAATCGTTGGTCAGCCTCAGGTTGCTTACCGTGAAACTATCACACAAGAAGTTGAAGATAGCTACACGCATAAGAAACAGTCTGGTGGTTCTGGTCAGTTCGGTAAGATTGACTACCGTATCAAGCCTGGTGAAGTTGGTTCTGGCTTTACGTTCAAGTCTACAGTTGTTGGTGGTAACGTTCCTAAGGAATTCTGGCCAGCAGTTGAGAAAGGCTTCAAGTCAATGATGGACGAAGGTGTACTAGCGGGCTTCCCAGTACTAGACGTTGAAGTTGAGCTATTCGACGGTGGTTTCCACGCAGTTGACTCGTCAGCAATCGCGTTCGAAATCGCTGCTAAAGGCGCATTCCGTCAGTCTATCCCTAAAGCGGGTGCACAACTTCTTGAGCCAATCATGAAAGTTGACGTGTTCACGCCAGAAGACAACGTAGGTGACGTAATCGGTGACCTTAACCGTCGTCGCGGTATGATCAAAGACCAAGAAGCCGGCGCAATGGGCGTTCGTATCAAGGGTGAAGTACCACTATCTGAAATGTTCGGATACATCGGTCACCTACGTACTATCACGTCTGGTCGTGGTCAGTTCTCAATGGAATTCTCACACTATGCACCATGTCCAGCAAACGTTGCTGACGCGGTAATCGCAGCTGAGAAAGAGAAAAAAGCAGCTAAGTAATTAACTACTTATTTTGCATAAAAAGGTCGCCTTTGGCGGCCTTTTTTATTTTTAAATTCAATGCGTTACTGCGTTAATGCCCTGTCTAAAAGTCGTCACGATTATTTCATGTTTTATTAATTTTAAAGTTCTTGCTTTAGGAACATTGGCACTTTATCATTAGCTTTTCTTCAATAAATTGGGTCACGTTATTGCGTCGAGGGCTCAAATTTGATTGTGGTTGGGTAAATAAAGGAGATACTCAATGAGAACCCTAGAGTTGGAAATAAACTGGCTTTTCTACGTGCTTACTTTGTCGTTGATCTGGCTTGGTAATGAGCTGTTTTCTATCTTGGCTATTCCCTCATCATTATTGCAAATAGTTACATTAATTTTACTGTTGTTTACTCTAACAACATTGGCACTATCATTAACTGGAAAGCGTTTTCTTCATATAGATAAAGCGGGAGTTAGCTATAACTTTTTTGGTAAGACTCATTATATCCATGCGGAACATATTCAGGCGATTAGGTTACGCTCCTTAGGTGTTTTAAGTATCCCAGAAGTGTATCTTGATGACGGTCGTATTATTCGCTTCTTTAGTTGGAAAATGAATGGTGATGAGCTTTTAAAAGCAGAAAGCTTGATTAGGTAAGTTGAAGCTGTGCAGGTGAAAATTTCACCTGCTCCAAATAATGACGTTTACTTCTCGTTAAGCCAAATAGCAGCTTGCTTTGCAAAGTAAGTCAAAATACCATCTGCACCAGCACGCTTAAATGCTAGGAGAGACTCCAGTACAACAGGCTTCTCAGCCAACCAGCCGTTATCAATTGCAGCCTTATGCATCGCATATTCACCACTGACTTGATAAGCGAATATTGGTACTCCAAACTCATCTTTAACGCGTCTGACAACATCTAGATATGGCATACCTGGTTTTACCATCACCATATCAGCACCTTCTTGTAAGTCCAAAGCCACTTCACGTAATGCTTCGTCAGAATTAGCAGGATCCATTTGATAGGTTTTCTTGTCTGCACCTTTAAGGTTGCCCGCAGAGCCAATCGCGTCGCGGAAAGGGCCATAATAACTCGATGCATACTTGGCAGAGTAGGCCATAATACGAGTATGGATAAAGCCGCACTCTTCAAGTGCTTCACGAACAGCGCCAATTCGGCCATCCATCATATCGGAAGGGGCGACGATATCGGCACCTGCCTCTGCATGCGAAAGCGCTTGTTTGACTAGTACTTCCACGGTTTCTTCATTCATGACATAACCATCTTCATCTAAGATACCGTCTTGACCGTGCACTGTGAATGGGTCTAGTGCAACATCAGTGATCACACCGAGCTCGGGACATGCTGCTTTGATTGCACGGATGGCTTTTTGTGCAATTCCTTCTGGATTGTATGCCTCTTCAGCGAGCAATGTTTTTTGCTCTGCTGGTGTTACCGGGAACAAGGCGACAGCAGGAATACCTAGCTCTACTAATTGTTTGGCTTCCTCAACTAATAGATCAATAGATAAACGCTCAATACCTGGCATAGATGGGATCGCTTCACGTTTAGACTCACCATCAAGCACAAACACTGGATAGATTAAATCGTTAACCGTTAGCGTACTTTCGCTCATTAGACGTCTTGAAAAATCATCGCGGCGCATTCTACGCATACGAGTAAGGGGGAAAAGATCGAGTCCTGATTGAGCCACGTTAGTTCTCCTGGTTAGGTTTGAAAGTAACAACGCGATTACGGCCTTGTTGTTTTGCTTGATACAAGGCTTTGTCTGCATTGTCCGTATAAAGTTGTGGGTTATGCGGATCGCAAACCACAGCGCTGTATATACCAGCGCTAGTGGTCATATTTAATGTGTTTTCCCCAAGTTTGATATTGAGCTCTTGGGTTGCGATTCTTAATCGCTCAGCTACTTCACGTGCGCCATCTTCAGCTGTATTTGGGAGAAGTAAAATGAACTCTTCACCGCCATAACGGAACACTTCGTCATGCGGTCGCCGCAAGTGTGACTTAATTAAATTGGCAAATTCGCAAATAGCCTGATCACCAGCCAAGTGGCCATATTTATCGTTAATTTTTTTGAAGTGATCGATATCAAAAATGACGAGGCTCAGTACTGTCTGTTCCCGTCTTGAGCGTCGTACTTCCATTTGTAAGCGCTTATCGAAGTAACGACGATTTTTCACTTTAGTGAGTGGGTCTTCCATGTTCATCCGTTCTAGTTCTCGATTTTTATCTTCGAGTTCTCGTAACGTGACTTGTAGCTCAAAAGTGCGCTCCTCAATATTGGATTCTAAATCATATTGTGCTTGTTCTTGGAGTTTGAGCTTCTCTTTTAATAAGGCATCTTCAGCTTGGGTATGCGCCAATCGTTGTTGTTGCTTAACCAGTTTTTCGTCTCTTTGAAAAATGTAAAGGCGTACTAGTAAATAGCTGAGTAAAGTCGCTTCTATCGCAAAAATACCAAAGTACCCCAAGTGATTTAAAAAGCTTCCAGACTGAACACCGAGTTCAACTGTAAATGGGTAGCTGATCACAATAAAGTGGCAAAGTGCAATCGCAATTAAGATATTGCGGTTTTTATCGCTAAATCGGGTAAGTATGTAGATAAGCATTAGTGCGATAATAAAACTTATACTTTGAGCTAATAAAAGTGACTGAGAAACTGGCAGAAAAGCGGTTATTACGAACAAACTCACTATGACCGCAATGATTCTTTTACGTGTAAGCAGAGGGTGAGCGAGTAACCTTCTTTCTGCGCAATAACTAGCAGTAGGCAACAGTAGTATACTGAGCAGCAAAGTCATGACACCTTGGCCATACTGCTGGAACCACTGCCAAGTAGAATACAAGTAGCGGTAGCCAAAGCCATAAATATGAGCGTTAAATAGCCAGATTATAGCGATGAATAAAGTTGCGCATAGAAAGTAACTTCTTTTGGTAACAAAATAAAGTGTGGCATTAGTTAAAGCGAGTGCTAATACAAAGCCTGCTAAAATCCCAAAAATAAGATTAAATTTACTCTTAAATTGAAGGTATTCGTTAGGCTCCCAGATAGCAATAGGTGCATTGAACACACCATCATCATTGATTTGCAAATATAAATGGCTTTGCGTTTGTGGCTGTAGCTCAAGTGGAATGACTAACGACTCATATTTAAGTGGTCGTCTTATCAGTGGTAGCGCATCACCCATATCAAGAGTAAATATAGGATGGTTTGGTTTAACATGATAAGCGGTCACCGCATCAATGAGGTTATTGTTTATACTGACTAACACCGGTGTGAGAGCATTATTCGCGTTGTGTATTGTAATCTTTAACCATAAAAATTTCTCAACAGGTCGGAGGCCTTTTGGAACTTGAATGCTTTCATGCCATTCGGCTGGGGCTGCAAGCAATTTAGCTAAAGAGGCGTCTTCACTCAGTGTATAACTTAACTTTATTTGGTGCTCTACCTTAAATGACTCAGAAATAGTCACAGTAGAAAATGCGGCGGAGCTGAATAACAATAAAAGTAAAGATAACACAATGCGCATTATTGGTTTTACCTCACAAACAATTGTTTAAAATTGGTAGTGGTTGTGGATATAACTTCTGAAACGGGACATTGTTTTAAGCGTGCTATTTGCTCAGCTACATAGGATAAGTACATTGGTTCATTGCGGCGAGATTTAGGTTTTGGGTTAATTGTTCTTGGTAGTAGGTACGGCGCGTCTGTTTCCAAAAGTAAACGGTCAAGAGGTATGTATTGAATGAGCTCTTGCAGCGTTGTGCCTCTACGTTCATCGCAAACCCAGCCTGTGATGCCAATCATTAGTCCGTAATCTAAGTAATGGCGCAGTGCGGTACGGTCACCAGTAAAACAGTGTAGTACTCCTTGAACTTTAACTTCTTGCAGTAGCGCAAATAGCGCATCGTGCGCATCTCTTTCATGTAGATACACTGGGTAGTTAATAGCTTCTGCTAGCTGCAGTTGCGTCAAGCACACGTTTTGTTGTATTGGCCTTGGTGAAAAGTCGCGATTAAAGTCCAAGCCACATTCACCAACAGCAATAGCCTTGTTGCTACTTTTTAAAAGAGTGAGGAGGTCATCGTAGAGCGTGTCAGGTGCATCTTTGGCATCGTGTGGGTGGACACCTGCTGTACAATAAAGTTGGTATTGCTCAGCGAGTGAAATACTTTGCTCGCTGCTTGTTAAATCGCAGCCAATTGCTAGCATAGATTCTATGCCTGCTTCTTTGGCTCTAGTAATTACCTCGGCCAAGTCGGATGAAAATTGCGAGCTGGTGAGGTTTACACCAGCATCGATCATCTTGTCCATTAGTTAACTCGTTTAACTCGTGTTGTGCGGTTTGAACCCGCTTTTTTCATCAAAAATGAGCCGAAAGAAGCACGCTCAATAATTAATGTGTCGCCCTCGTTGGCAAAAAAGGTCTCTGATGAAACTTGTCGCCATACTTGGTCATTGTCTAGAGTGAAGACCATTTTATTACGGCCTTGGGTAGAGATTTTAACTAGTTTAGCCGTAATTTCTTCGATTTCTTCGCTTGCCGCTTTAACTTTATACTCTAAGCCAAAACCATCTTCTTTCGACTCTATTTTTTCAACGCTTCGCGCTTCACTTACCTTATTTTTACTTGCGATTGCTTTGCCAGACTGCGCTTCAGTAATTGGTTTATTTGCAATCACATTGTCATAGCACATGAGCCGCTTAAAATCATTCTCAATCAGGGTACAAGCTTGTAGAGCCTGTGTATTGATCGGCTTTGCAGCGCAAAGAGAGGTAAAGCCAACTGCAAACAGTATCATGGTTTTTTTCATTCTTCTGACTCCTGTTGTTGTGGTTTAGTGCTATAAAATCTGGCTAGAATGAGCCCCAACTCAAACAAGAGTAGCATAGGTAGTGCCAATAAAGTTTGAGATAGAACATCAGGGGGGGTTAAAAACATTGCGATGACAAAAGCACCAACGACAACATAAGGCCGTTTCTCTTTTAAACTCGCAGGGGTTGTCATACCACTCCAACATATAAGCATGATGGCAACGGGAATTTCAAAGGCGATGCCAAAAGCAAAAAATAGCTTCAGGATAAAGCCAAGATAACTGCTAATATCTGGTGATAATGTCATCATCTCCGGTCCCACACTGGTAAAAAAACCGAGAATGATAGGCATGACAACAAAGTAGCAAAAGGCAATCCCGCCATAAAATAGTAGTACACTAGAAAGTAATATCGGTATAAGCATCCGCTTTTCATGCTTATATAAGCCTGGTGCGATGAAGCCCCACACTTGATGTAAAATAAATGGCACTGCAGCGAATAACGACACGAATAATGTTAGTTTAAAGGGGGCAAAAAACGGTGCTGTAACATCTGTTGCGATCATTGTTGTATTGCTAGGCAAGCTATTTACTAGCGGCGCCGCAACAAACGCATAGATATCATTGGCGAAATACACCAAGGAAACAAAGATAACGAAAACGCTCATTAACGCTCTCATTAAGCGGTTTCTTAACTCAACAAGGTGAGCTATAAATCCACTCTGGGCTGATTCTGTCATGTAACTTGACTCGTACGAATATAATGTCAATTGGATAAGAGAAAAGGTACTGCTTGGATGTCTAAATATCCAAAACTAGAACCCATTCTAACTATCTAACTGGTAGATTGATTAGTCTTTATTTTTATTATTTTCGGTTGATTTATAAGAATGTCTGACTGATTCAGCCGCTTCCTGTAATTCTTGAACGGATTGCTTGAGTTCGGGGGCCAAATCCTGCATTCCCTGTTGTTCCGCTTTCTTTAAATTATTATGTAGCTCGTGAACGCGTAACTCTTCACTTACTTCAGCTTTGACTGAATTAGCGACAGACTTTACCGTTTTTATCCATCTCGCTACGGTGCGGATTGCAACGGGAAGACGTTCAGGGCCAAGTACAATTAGACCGACGATAAGAACGACCACTAACTCCCACATACCCATGTTGAATTACACCTTATCTTTTTCTTTCTCTGATACAGGTTGTGCTTGCTCAGTTGTTGTATTTTTTAACTTTTCTGGCTCAGAGTCGGTCGCAGTTTGCTCATCCGATACCGCCTTTTTAAAGCCTTTAACTGCACCGCCTAAATCACTACCAATACCGCGTAGTTTTTTAGTTCCAAATAACAAAACAATGATGGCTAAAATAATAAGTAATTGCCAAATACTGATCCCACCGAATCCCATAATAACTCCATTGATACTTACTGCTTATGAATAATGATTATACGCCTAGCGAGCAAAAAATCACCCTGTTTTACGCCATGCGCCAATAAATACTAGCACGGCAATAATCGCAAGTAGGCTACTTGCGACAGGTTTGTCAAAAATAAAGCTCAATCCCGATATTATTGCAAAACTACTCGCTGCTAAGCCTAACAACAGCGGCTTTGTAGTAGTATCAGCTTTTTGTGTGACAGGTGGAGGTGGGCGGCGCTTGAGATTTTGATAAATCAAATCTGGCAGTTCAGGCATTTTTTCAGCCCAAAATGGTAAGTTTGCATATAGCTTTTTCGCCACCGCGAAAGGGCCTACTTGCTCTTGTACCCAATGCTCTAAAAATGGTTTTGCTGTTTTCCACAGATCTAACTGCGGATAAAGCTGACGCCCTAGACCTTCTACATACAGCAGGGTTTTTTGCAATAATACTAATTGTGGTTGCACTTCCATGTTGAAGCGCCTTGCCGTGTTAAACAAATTCACTAGCACATGGCCAAAAGAGATTTCTGCAAGCGGCTTGTTAAAAATAGGTTCGCATACGGTGCGAATGGCAAACTCAAACTCTTCTACGCAGGTATCTGCAGGAACCCAGCCAGAGTCCACATGAAGCTGTGCCACCTGACGATAATCACGATTAAAAAAGGCGATAAAGTTTTCGGCCAAATACCTTTTATCTTCACGGTTTAAGGTGCCGACTATGCCGCAATCTATGCCAATGTACTTAGGGTTATGAGGATTTTCACGAGCGACAAAAATATTGCCAGGATGCATATCTGCATGGAAAAAACTGTCACGGAAGACCTGTGTGAAAAAGACTTCCACGCCGCGCTCGGCCAGCAATTTCATATTGGTGCCTTGCGCCAACAAGGCTTCGGTGTCTGAAACCGGAATACCGTAGATGCGTTCCATCACCAGCACGTTTTTACGTGAATAATCACTATATACCTCAGGGATATACAGTGAATCTGAGTCTTCAAAGTTGCGTCTGAGTTGAATTGCGTTCGCGCCTTCTCGCATCAAGTCTAGCTCGTCGAGTAAGGTTTTTTTGTATTCCCTAACAACTTCCACTGGGCGCAGACGTTTTCCTTCGCTGAGTAAATTGACAACGATTTTAGCGAAACGCTCCATTAAAGAGAGATCGGCATGGATTTGTTTTTCGATATCGGGACGAATAACTTTGATCACGACATCCTTCAGATCTTCTTTGTGTTGTAGCTTGGCAGCATGCACTTGCGCTATTGAGGCTGAAGCCAGCGGTTTTGATTCAAATTCAGCAAAGTATTCATGAATATCGTCGATTTCTAGCGCTTGTTCAATGAGCTTTTGTGCCATCGCGGGGTCAAATGGTTGAACTTGATCCTGCAAAAATGCAAGTTCTTCGGCAATGTCTGGTGGCAGTAAATCTCGACGGGTCGAAAGCATCTGGCCGAACTTGATCCATACCGGCCCCAATGTTTGTAGCGCCAGGCGCAGACGAGTGCCTATTGGTTTGTCTTTATGTTTGTTGCGCAGCCAAAACAAACTCGCTCGAGCGAGTTTACCGTACCAAGGCTGCTTATGCGCAGGGACGATTTCGTCTAAACCATAGGTTAAAAATGTTTTGGTGATCTGATGCAAGCGAAGTAAAGACAACCTAATTTCCTTTGTTTTGCTGAAGTAATGCGCTGAGGCGTTGATTTAAACTTTCGACTTGATTGTTTAGGGTTCTCACTTGCTGCTTAAACTGTTGAAACTCGAGCGGATGGGGTGCAACTTTCAACTCATCTTGAAATAACCCAGTTAGTGTTGCCTTGGCTACCTGCCCATCTTGCTTTGCGCGATGCGCTAACTTATGAAAAGCATCTACGGCAACTTGTGCGGGTGCATCACCGACATATTTGGCGAGGTGCTCCGCCCAATCAATATCAAGTGTTGCCAACGCACTACTATATAGTTGTGCTAGTGCCAAATCCCCTTCAAGGTCGAGCTTATCTTGACGAATAAGCGCAGTGAGTTGGCTTGGGTCTTTGAGTTCAAGCAAGGTTGGTAAATCGGCACTAATTGAACAATCGGCTTCGCCATCAAAAGGGCATAGTACGTGAATGTTAATGCCTGTGTAAGTCACAGCTAAACAAGTATTTTGATCTCGAATATCAACACTGAGTACTTTGTGTTGGCCTTTACTTAGCACATGCTTTAGCTCAGGTGAGAGTTTAAGGCCTTTGTTTAAAGCCGTCTCAAGTACGGCGCCAAGTAATGAAGCTAACACAGCAACTCCTAGAATTTAAAGCCGCGATGAAGGGCGACGATGCCTCCGGTCATATTTTGGTAGTCAGTTTGTTCAAAACCGGCTTCATCCATCATGGATTTTAGCGTTTCTTGATCTGGGTGCATGCGAATAGACTCTGCAAGGTAGCGATAAGACTCACTGTCATTTGCAACTAATTTGCCCATGGCTGGGAGTAGTGTAAATGAATACATATCATACAACTTTGCCAGCGCCTCGTTATCTGTCTTTGAAAATTCAAGTACCAGTAAGCGTCCACCTGGCTTTAGTACTCTGTACATTGAGCGCAATGCTTTATCTTTATCAGTTACGTTACGTAAACCAAAGGCAATAGTGATGACATCAAAAGTATTATCGTCAAAAGGCAGCATTTCTGCGTTCATTTGAACGTATTCAATATTGCCAACAAGTCCCGAGTCGCGTAATTTTTCGCGGCCGACTTTAAGCATTGAGTCGTTAATATCGCCTAAAACAACTTGTCCTTTATCACCAACTAATTCGCTAAATCTTGCGGTTAAATCACCCGTACCGCCAGCAAGATCAAGTACTTTGTGACCAGCGCGTACACCTGAGCAGGCAATAGTTTGACGCTTCCACAAACGATGGATACCGAATGACATCAGATCATTCATGATGTCGTATTTTGCAGCTACAGAATGAAATACGTCTGCAACCATAGAGGCTTTTTCGTCGGTCTCGACTGTTTTGTATCCAAAGTGGGTAGTATTGTCTTGTGACTCTTTCATGTGGGTTCCATCATTACTCTGCAACTATGCTTGCTAGTGTACTTGATTGGTAGCCGTAGGTGCAATTTCTTATCCGTGTTGTATTGTTGAAAATGCAAACAAAAGAGGATATTGCGGATCAGTGACTAATATAACAGTGTTGGCCGAGAGAATGTGCCTTCTGTGCAGCGTAACCTGCGCGTTTTGCCAACATATTAAAGTCTTGCTCTGGTGCAAGTTGGGCTATTCCAAGGGCCAGAGAGACATTGGGTAGTGGAATTTTCCCTTTCGCGCTGACAAACTTTAATCGTTCAACACCTTTACGCACTTTTTCCGCGATAACACTCGCGGTATCTAAATCTACATCAGCAAGGATAACCGTAAATTCTTTTTTACCTGTGCGACCCGGTAAGCCGCTTTCAACGACATAACGTTTGATATTATTGGCGATACGATTAAGCACAACTTCACCCACAACGTCACCAAACCGCGTTGAAAACTCGTCAAGGTTATCAACTTGGATAGAAAGCGCACAGACAGATTTTTGCTGTGATTGCCATAGGGACACTTTTTGATGAAGATAGTGACGCTTATAAAGACCCGTTTGTGGGTCTAACAAGTGTTGTTTACGTAAGTCGAGTAGTAACTTTTGATTACGTTCATAATCTAAACGCGATTTTATTAACGCTTGTTTAAATTGTTTGTGCTGTTTTAGCAATAGCTCAGTTTGTTTGGTGAGTGTTGATAGTGCGCGCTTACTCTTTTGAATGTTGTGTTCATCTAAATTATGCACACATTGACTGACTTGTTGGGCAAAGCGAATAACCTGCTTTTGTGAGGTTTCTGCATTTTCGTGTAATTCAGTCACCAAAGAATCAACACCTTCAAGCAATTCAGATTGTGTTTTTTGTCCTTGATCTAGAAACTGATAGTAGAGTTGCTCAATGAATACACAGTCTATTTTTGTGTGCGCTTTGATGGTTTTGTTGATGGCACAGTCGAGATCTTTGTTCGTGGCGCTAATATGGGTATAAGCAACCTGATAATTTAAAGGCGTGGGCGGCAAATGATGTTGCTCTAAAAACAGGCACACCTGTGTCATTTTTTCTTGGGCAACAGCCATGGGATCATGGAACATCATTTCATTTACCACAACAATTAATTATCAAACGTTAATGAACTACCACCAACTCCATCGGTGTAACTCTTGTCCTAATTGCACTAGACCTACATTAATCTGTATCGTCCGAATTTAAAAGTAAAAAATTTGTCTTTGAAATAGAAAATTTACATTTTTTTGTTGAATTGCTGATTTTCTCATCAATTTTTACTAGGTTGAGTAAATTGTATTCGATCTGAGATATTCGTGATTCTGTCGAATTAAGTTGCATCTGTTACGGGACTCTCCTACTTTGACTAGCAGAAAGTTCATTTCACCATAACAAAGCTCAGAGCGATGGATAATCATTATTTTTTGGCTATTTTATCGCGAGCTGAGTAACAACAACGTATCGAGGAAGTCAGCGTGTTATCACCAAAATTAAAGCTGTGGACTAAGCGTTCAAGCGTCGCCGTTTATTTAACCGTCGCCTTATCAGGTTGTGCTATTACCGGAAGTGACAATAACGCTGAGTTTACTCAAATAGCTGGCAGCGTTATGAAATTTAGAAGTGATAACAATGCCTATGGTCGCAGTGATACAAAAGTAGAGTTTCTGCTACCAAACCTCAGTGCAGAAAAGTTGGCGACCACAAATCAGCAGCGTCTACAGTTTTTGGCTCAGCTCGACAATATCGACACTTCAGCGCTAAGTGAGGAAAATCAAATCAATCTCACTATTTTGCGTGCACAAGTGCAGAATAGCGTCGATGAATATCGTTTTCATAGTCACTATATGCCGCTCACCTCTGAATATGGTTTTCATTCCGGTCTGTCTTTTATGATCTCGAGTCATGACTTTAAGAAACGTGCTGGTTACGAGCTATATTTAGCACGTTTGCAGCAGGTTCCTCGTTATTTCAAGCAAAATATCGACTGGATGAAAGAAGGTATGGCGATTGGTCTGACTCAGCCGAAAGCGGTGCTTGAAGGTTATGAAAGTTCTATCGAAGCCTATATCGTTGATGATGTGACAAAATCTGAGTTTTATGGCCCGTTTACACAAAACCAAGCGGGTTTACCTGATACCGAATTTAAAACCCTGCAACAGCGTGCCAAAAAGATTATTCAAGGAGATGTGATCGCTGCATATCAAAATTACCTTAATTTCTTTGTCAATGAGTATCGTCCTGCGGCTAGAACTGAAATTGGAATTTCTTCGACACCAAATGGTGAAGCGTTTTATGCGAATCGTGCGAAATACTACACCACCACGAATATGACGCCAAAAGAGATCCACGAGCTTGGTCTTAAAGAAGTGGCTCGGATCCGTGCAGAAATGGAAAAAATCATTAAAAAAGTAGGCTTTAAGGGATCTTTTGCTGACTTTGTGCAGTTCTTAAGAACCGATCCACAGTTTTATGCTAAAACCCCCGAAGCGTTGCTTAAAGAAGCTGCATATATAGCAAAGAAGATGGATGCCCAGCTACCTAAGCTATTCCATACATTACCAAGAAAGCCATACGGTGTCGCTCCAGTGCCTGCGAGCATTGCACCTAAATATACAACCGGGCGTTACTCTGGTGCACGTAGCGATACTGATGCAGGCTACTATTGGGTAAATACCTACGCTCTGGATAAGCGCCCGTTGTATGTATTAGAAGCATTGACTCTACATGAGGCCGTGCCTGGTCACCATTTGCAGATCTCCTTGAATGCCGAGCTTGATTATCTACCGGAATATCGTCGTAACGAATATATTTCTGCTTTTGGTGAGGGATGGGGGCTATATTCTGAGTTTTTGGGTATCGAAGCCGGGTTTTATCAAGATCCTTACAGTGATTTTGGTCGCTTAACCTACGAGATGTGGCGAGCGGCTCGTTTGGTTGTAGACACTGGCATGCATATGTTTGGTTGGAGCCGCGAGCGAGCGATGAACTTTATGAAAGACAACACTGCATTGTCCTTACATAATGTTAAAACGGAGACTGATCGTTATATCTCTTGGCCGGCTCAAGCGCTGTCATACAAAATTGGTGAACTAACCATTAAGCGGCTACGTCGCAAAGCAGAAAAAGCACTGGGCGATCAGTTTGATATCCGTGAGTTCCACCATCAAATCTTACGTCATGGTTCTGTACCATTGTTTGTGCTTGAAGACCAAATCGACAAATATATTGAAACCACGATGAATCAAGCACGTAAGTAATCGAGATTATCCATTTAATAAAAAAGCCCAAAGTAGTAACCTTGGGCTTTTATCATTTTATTAGCCTAAGCTAGTTTAGTTTACAAAACTAATAATTAGCTGATACACATCATCAGTCGTTCGGCATTTATTGGCATTAATGATGAGCTGTTCACCTAAGTGCAGTGCTCGCTGTTGTACCGCTAAGCGTGCATCTTCATCTTCAATCGCATCTATGTCCGCAACATGTGCGAGACCAATGGTGCGGCGGATCAATTCACACCCACAATAACCAACCGCGTCTTGCAATACCTTAGTGAGGAAGTATTCCGCGTAGCCATCTGCTTGCAATGACAGGTCGCGTGTTTGTGTTTTTGCCAGTTCAAGCCAAGTTACATAGAAGTTAGATAGGGTGGTGGCGATACTATCGAGTAAATACACTTGCATATTTCGACGTTTTGGCAGAGCGTTAATGCGAGCATGTTGGGCACAGTAGTTGAGCAATAAATTGCCGATAAATGAGCCTAAATCAAAGCCAATGGGGCCAAAAAAGCCAAACTCTGGATCGATTAGCTTAGTGTGCTTGGCATCGACGAAAATACTACCAGTATGGATATCACCGTGGAGCAAGGCTTCTGGTGCATTGAGAAACTGGGCTTTGAGCTTTGCCACTTCAACTAATAACGTCTTATTGTTTCTTAGCATTTCCACAGACGATTGCAATGCGGCTGGAAAGTTGTTTCTTTCAGCATCGCGGTATGGGTCGTCGAAGAACAAATCTTCAGTGATTGCGCACAGCTCAGGATTAGTAAACTCGGTGACTAGGGCTTTCTTTTCACTCGGTGTTAAGTAAAAACTTGAGTGATAAAAGCTGGTTTTTGCTAGGTAATTTGCGACGTCTTTGCTGAGTCTTGCAAAGGTGTTTGCTTGGTTTAATTCACCGCGCAAAATGCGTAGATGACCAAGATCTTCCAACACAGTTACCGCAAGCTCTTTATTGTGGTGCAGCACTTTTGCTGTGGTATCTGGGCAGATCTCACCATGGCGTTGTAACACACTAGCTTCAATTCTGGCTCTGTCTAACGTCAGTGGCCAGCTCTCACCCACACATCGAGCGTAAGGCAAAGCTTGCTTGACGATGATGCTATTTTCTTGCGTATCTTGCACGCGGAAAACCAAATTCAGATTGCCATCACCAAACTCATAACAAGATAAGGTTGCATCTTTATCAAAGAAACTTCCTAAATTAGTAATGTAATCAATAACTTTTTCTGCATCAAATTCAATGTAGCTCGACATGTTTCTGCACCTTGTGGATATTTGCTATTAGCATTCTATATTTTTAAATGTTTAGATGTCTATACTTCTTTAGATCTTGATGTAAAATATCATTAGTACACTTTGAAAGAGCGGGATGTCATGAAAACCTTAATTGCACGTAGTCTTAAATTCGAATCGGGCGTGGTACAGGTATTGGATCAATACTTACTGCCACATCAACAGGTGTGGCATGAATGCCGCGACGTTGCGACGATGAGCGAGCTAATTCTGACACTTAAGGTTCGCGGTGCTCCGCTTATTGGTTTAGCGGCAAGTTTGTTAATTGGTTATCTTGCCGAACAGGGAGAAGACAAAAACACAATTGCTCGTTCGATAGATGAACTTGAAGCAACGCGTCCTACAGCGGTGAATTTAATGCACTGCATGGCGAGATTGCGTGAAGCGTTACAAGCGAATGATTGGCAACAACAAGTGATCACAACCGCTGAACAGTTATTTGAAGAAGACACTGCGCTATGCGAGCGTATGGCAAACATAGGTGCAGAGCTTGTGAATGCGGGAGACAATATTCTTACCCACTGCAATACTGGCGCGCTGGCAACGGCAGGTGTAGGCACCGCACTTGGCGTAATTCATCATGCTGCAAAACAACATGGTGACATTCATGTTTGGGTTGATGAAACTAGGCCACTGTTACAAGGTGGTAGGCTCACCGCGTTTGAACTAGATGCATGGCAAATCCCATACACGCTAATCTGTGACAATATGGCTGCGAGTTTAATGGCGGCGGGTAAAGTCGATAAAATCTTTGTGGGGGCAGATAGGATTGCGGCAAACGGTGATTTTGCGAATAAAGTCGGCACTTATAATCTAGCAGTGTTAGCCCATTTCCATAATATTCCTTTTTATGTGGTTGCCCCGATCACAACATTAGATAGCAGCTGTCCAAATGGCGCAGCCATTCCAATTGAACAACGTGCCAAAAGCGAAGTAACTGGTGTCAGTGGCAGCTTTGGTGATTGCCAATGGGCACCCAACAATGCTGAGGTATATAACCCTGCATTCGATGTTACACCAGCGAGTTTGATCACTGGGTGGGTGTTGGATACGGGATTATTTACGGCTGAGGATGTTGCCAAGGGAGAATTTTTACAAAGTTAAACATTTGTAAATTATACAACTACCTAAGTTACTAAACTCTTGTTACAATGTACCCATTAAAGTGATGACTATTTTTAATAATAATGGAGAAGTTATAACAGGATGAAAAAGTTACTTATTTTAATTCTTTCCTTGATGGCGACAGCTGTGTTTGCTCAGCAAGACATACCGTTGGAGGCGTTTAGCAAAGGTAGTGAGTTTTCAAGTGTAAAAATATCACCAAACGGTGAATACCTAGGCTTTATCACTAAAGCTGAAGGAAAAAGTATCTTGGGTTTTCTAGAGCTTGATGGATTTAAGGTTATTCATGCTGTGAGATTCAACGGTAATGCCCAAGTTGGTCGTTATGAGTGGGTTAACGACAACCGTGTAGTACTTGAGAAAGAGTATATCCGAGGGTGGCGAGATCACCCTGAGTATCATGGCGAATTATTTGGTGTAAATGTTGACGGTAGCCGAGGGAGATACTTAGTTGGATATCAAGGTGAAATTCAAACCGGATCACGACTGAAAAAAGCGACACCTCTGTATGGCACTTCCTACATCCTTGACCCTTTGGTCAATGATGAAGATAAAATGCTGATCGTGACTTATCCGTGGTCAGGCTCTAAGGAGCCAGTAACTGTGGTATACGAAGTCAACGTCCATTCAGGTGTTAGACGAAAAGTCTCTATATCTCCGCGTAGGATGGGGCGTTTTTTGACAGATCATCAAGGGGAGGTGAGAGCTGTTGCTTCGACTGATGATAATGGTAACACATCTGTATTTATAAAAAATACAAAAGATAGTGACTGGAAAGAGTTAACACTAGCACAAGATCTTGATGACTATTGGCTACATGGTTTTGATGAATCGGGTAAATTGGCGTATCTATCCGCTGCAAAAGCAGGAGAGCCGCGAGGGGTTTATCAACTGACACTGGAAACTGGCAAGCTCAAGCATTTTTTCCAAGACAAATTAGTTGATCCATCTAAAATATGGCGTGATCCGGTTAATCAAACTCCTTTCGCAATTGAGCTCGATCCGGATTATCCGACGTATGCGTTCGTAGATCAAGATTCAATATGGAGCCAACGACTAAAGTCGCTTATAGCTTCAATACCGGGGAATCAGATCCGCATAGTAAGTGGTACTCGAGATGGCAGCAGAGTTATCGTTTTTGCTGGTAGTGATATTAATCCTGGAAATTACTATCTATTTGATAGCAAGAAAAATCAACTTGGGTTATTAGTCGCAAACCGTAGTTGGATTGATCCTAATAGTATGTCAACGATGGAAGCCATCAGTTTTAAAGGACGTGATGGAATTACTATTCACGGGTACCTCACCACACCACAAGGTAAAGAAAAGAAAAACCTTCCTTTGATTGTTATGCCGCATGGTGGACCTCATGGACCAAGAGATTATTGGCAGTTTGACCCTGAAGTGCAAATGCTCGCGAGCAGAGGTATGGCTGTATTACAAATTAACTTTCGAGGGTCAGGTGGTTATGGAGATGCATTTGAAGAGCTTGGCTATAGAAAGTGGGGCAAAGAAATTCAATATGACATCATTGATGGAACCCGTGACTTAATCTCTAAAGGTATCGCTGATAAAAATCGGATTTGTATTATGGGAGCGAGCTTCGGTGGTTATTCGGCATTGCAAAGCGCAATATTAGAACCAGACTTATTCCAATGTGCTGTAGGTGTGGTTGGCGTATATGATTTACCACTGATGTTTGAAGAAGGTGATATTGCTCAGCGTAGTTCAGGGGTCGCATATTTAGAACGTGTACTTGGCACCGATGAAAAGCAGTTAAAGGAATTTTCTCCAAGCTATAATGTCGAGAAGCTTAAGGTTCCAGTCCTTATCGTACATGGTGGTGAGGACCAAAGAGCGCCAATTGAACAAGCGGAATCTTTAATTGATGCACTGAAAAAGGCTGATAAGCCTTATCAGTATTACTTACTTGAAGATGAAGGGCATGGTTTCTATAAACCGGAACATCGTCTGAAATACTTTAAGAAAGTGCTGGCATTCTTAGAAAAGCCCATGCAGTTATAGTAATAAAGTACAATAATAGCCAGCAATTGATGCTGGCTATCATATTTCTCAACTAACACCTTCAATACTTATCTTATTCGAACTGAGCAAAGCTTTTTAAATTCAAGAACAGTTCAAAATCACGCCACATGCTAGGTGAAATCACACATAATCGGTTATGCTTTATCCAAAGCTTAGCCATTCATTATGACAGCTTCAAATGCTCACGATGCAGATTAATTTTCTTGTAATAGAGCGCAATAGGCACTACCGATTATATAAATTAATAAGGGAATCGATGTTTTCACAAACCGTTCAGTTGCAGCCAGTAAACATCTTGCAAATAGCTTTTACAGTGGTTTCGGTGTTAGGAGTGATTTTAGTCTGGAAAATGGATAGATATCGAGGCGTCTTATTTCTTTTCATATATTATTCTATCTTAATGATATTTAATTTATATGAAGAAACACGAGGTCAAGATGGGTATATAGTAACTCCCATTTTTACACTAATTAAAGGGCCAATAGTCTACTTTTTAGTTAGATGGATAATTAATGAAAAGCCTATAGCTTCTAAATTAAAGTTTCTGCATGTGGCACCTGCAATTTTAGCATTACCCTTCACGCAACATGTCCAGCTTATTATTTTGATTGCGACATTTAGTCAAATTACCTACTTAATTGCTTCTTTAAAGCTAATAAAGCGATATCACTCCATATCAATGGCCGTCCGCTCTGATGCACTGTCATTAAAGTTAGATTGGGTTAACAAGATAATTTATGTTTTCTTTATCTTTGCTCTAGTAGATCTTTTAAGGTTAAATTTGCAGCCATTTAACGCCATTGAGATAAAGGCTGGTTGGTATTTTATTGATGTATTGGTGGCGCTGCTTTTGATGTGTTTTCTAGTAGTTAAAACTGCTCATCAACCTGAGCTATTTGATGATATGGTTCCCTATGAAGACTTGAAGGTGAAAGTTTTAGAATGTGAACAACAATCTAACTTAAAATTAGCACAACAATTATGTGAAGATATTACAAAAGTAGTATTAGAAAAAGAGCTTTATAAAAAGCCAAGGTTATCACTAATAGAAGTTGCGAATGAAACAGGTTTTAAGTTGAAAGACGTTTCTTGGTCTATAAATTTTGCTACAGGTTATAACTTTTGTGAATTCATTAACAACATGAGAGTCAATGAAGTTAAGAAACAAATTGTTCTGCCACAAGAATCTCACAAAAGTATCTTAGAAATAGCTTTTGATTCAGGTTTTAACTCAAAATCTGTTTTCTATAGTACATTCAAATCTACGGTAGGAATGACTCCTAGTAAATACCGAAGTTCACAAAAACAGTGAGTTAACCGGTCCTATTTAGTCCCAAATCATGATTTGGGAAGACAGAACTAATTAAAAAACGGATAGTGTTGTAAATTCGATTTGACTACCAAGTGCACCAGCCGTCTCCAATGCTAATTGAAGGCTGCTTCAATGCTAGTCGTAAGATAAACACTATTTTGTAGGTTTTATATGTTCAAAACTATAGCCGTTACACTTTCCTTTGCTTTTTACTCCTTGCTTTTTTCACCTCCAGCATTAGCTGATCATTACACTGTTTTTATCACTAAGAACAACCCCAGAATAGCGAAAGTTAAAGCAGTTCTTTTCCCACATGGTCATGTTATTTCCATGAATGAGCAAAATGTTCATGGTTTGAAAAATGGCTGGGGAGGATTTGTAAGAAACCTCACAGTATTAAATTCAGATGGAGAAACTATTCAGATTTCTGAGGTTGAAAATAGTAAATGGGAACTAATTGGATACGAAAATGGAAAGATTACTTTGTCATATGATGTCGTTTTAGGACACGACACAGTAATTCCTAAGATAAAATTTGGTGATAATGGAGCTGCTTATGCAACAGAAGATGGTGTAATGTGGGCTGGACGTGCTCTATTTATTGCAGGGAAGCCAAGTAAAAAAGTAAATATAAAATTTGAAACCCCCAATTCTTGGGCCATTACTACTCCTTGGGAAAGTGTTAATGATAGTACAACTGAATTCTACGTGGAGGGGACGAGTGATCTGCAAAACTCAGCATTCTTTGCGGGTGAGCATACTCAAGGTTCTTTTAAAGCAGGAAATGTACAACTAAGAACGGCTTTTTCAGGTGAATATACTCGTAAAATGGTTGACGATATAAATCAGAAAGTTGACCAATTTTTTCAATATTACGGAGCTCAATATCAATCACCTTTAAAATCTAGAATGGTTCTTATAGTTTCAGATCGTAATGATGGAGGAGGGGAAGTCATGGGCAAAGCAATATCAATATCGGTAGGTCCAGCTGACAAAAAACTTTTAGATAAAAGTAGAAAAATCCCCTTGGGTATTTCACGGCTAGTTGCTCATGAGCTGTTTCACGGTTTCGCATTCAATCAGTTAGAAGTTGATGATAAAGGTGATAAGTCCGCATTATATGAATGGTTTAATGAGGGGTTTGGAGCTGAGTATGCTTCTCAAATTGCACTATTAAGAATAGGTATAAAAAATGAGTCTGAATTTTTAGATGGTATTTTATATAGAATGAAAGAATATGAAGCTGAAGCCGATGGAAAGTTAACTCTGATTAGTGCTGGTGCTGATAAGTCTGATAAATCTACCACTGTTTATTGGGGAGGCATGATTGCAGCTCTTACTCTTGATTTCAAAATCCGAGCCAAAAGTGAAGGGAGACGAAATTTAGATGAGCTGTGGAGATATTTACTACAAAACTATCCAAGAGGTGGAAAAGAGATGAATTTGAATGAGCTATATAAATCAGTAAGTAAATTATATGGAGAATCAATGGCCTTAGAGTTTAAGGATTATGTAACAGTTCCTAATGTTATTCCATTTTATGACGCCGCGAAATTAATGGGGCTGAAATATAATGGTAGGAAACTGCTCAGAGATAGCTTAGCTACTAAAAGTCAGAAATTGTTATGGGAAGAATTTGTTTTAGGGAAAGGAAGTAGTTTATAGATCTAACTTTGTTGAATTTATAATTTTTATTTTTAGTGTGGTGTTGAGATAAGTTGATTTTTAAATGTGTTAGTCCTTTTTAAGTGAAGTAGGTGGCTCGTCATGAATTTAAAATTCTGCTTTTGTGTTTGGTTTTATAAAATTAAGTGAGCGATTATATTTTTATGAAAGAAAGATCGATTTTAGATGTGAAAATCCAACATAACGCGCCAAAAGTAAAGGAGTTTATTGATTTACGATGTATCGTAGGTTGGGAAAAACAAGATACAAAGACAGCTTCAAAAGCATTGGCAAACACCTTGTTTCATGTCGTTGCAAGATTAGATTCAAAGCTTATAGGAATGGGAAGAGTGATTGGTGATGGAGCTATGTTTTATTACATTCAAGACGTAATTGTCGACCCTAAATATCAAAGTATGGGAGTTGGAAATTTATTAATGGAAAAAATTGAGGTGTATTTATCAGAAAATGCAAACGCTGGAGCTACAGTAGGACTTTTTTCCGCAAATGGTAAAGAGACATTCTACAAAAAATATGGATATTTAGAAAGAGATGGTAGTCAGTTAGGTTTTGGTATGTGCAAGTTTTTATAATAAAAGTGTTTTTTATTTGGGGCTTTAATGATGGCTTGTGCAATGTTTGAAACTAAAATATTTAATTTTTTTGGTTTTGTTTTTATTAGCTTTTTTGTTTCAAGTTATTTGTTTGCTGCTGAAATATACCCAGCTGTTACTTGGCTTCATTACAAATCTCCAGAACAGGCTGGCTTTACTTCAGAGCGATTAGATAAAATTAAAAAGTTTTACAATAAGAAGTCCTTCTCAGCGCTTTTAGTAGTTAAAGATGGCGCCATTGCTATAGATTGGGGGGAGAATGACCGAAGGTTTCCTATACATTCGATTAGAAAGAGCTTATTGAGTGCACTATATGGGATTCACTCTAGTTCTATCAACTTTCAAGCAAGCCTTGCAGATCTAAACTGCAATGATAACTCATTGCTGACTGATCAAGAACTATCAGCAAAGGTTTTTGATGTTATATCGTCTCGGTCTGGAGTCTACCTTCCTGCAGCCGCCGAAAATAATGAAATGAGATTAAACAAGCCAGCTAGAGGTAGTTATAAGCCAAGCAAGTATTGGTGGTATAACAATTGGGATTTTAATGTTGCAGGTACTCTGTTTTCGAAAATTACTGGAGAGGAAATTCTTGGGTCAATTGCAACTCAATTGGCAGCCCCTTTACAGATGCAAGATTACCGAGTTACAGACGGATATTATGTAAAGGCTGAGTCTGAACATTCAGCTTTTCAGATTAGGATGTCATCCCGCGACTTAGCTAGGTTTGGTTTATTATATGCTAGAGGTGGGGTTTGGAATGGCAAACAGTTGATTCCTCATGAGTGGGTTGTTAAAAGCACTAGCGCTATAAGCAACACGAATATGGGTGATAAATACCCTCCTTATTTCGGCCTTATGTGGTGGGTTGAAGAAGATGGTAGTTTTAGTGCCAGAGGGAATGGAGGGCATACTTTAGCTGTTTACCCTTCTCTAGATATGGTGGTGGTTTTACGTACTGATACATATTTGGAACACACGGTTTCTGCCAAGTCAATTCATAAAATGCTCAGCGGCATTATTGCTATTTCGAAGGGTCAACAGCATTCGAAACCGAGTTTGATTACTGAAACACAACAAGAGGCTGATAAAAAACAGATCCCTGAACTATATCGATTTAATAATGCAAGCATTGCTTTAGATAATGGGCTTTTAGTTAGCATCAACTTCAAAAATGAGACTTTATTTGTTGATTGGGGAACGGGAAAATTTGAACTTAGTTACTTGAATAATAATCGCTTTATTATTTCTGATCTCCATGAGCCACTAGAAATTGAAGTAAATGATGTTGGTGAGCTAATTGACATTAAAACACCTAAGTTGTTTTTTATACAAGCAGCAACAGCTGCTAAATATGATGATTTATTAATCGCGGAAAGCTGGGTTGAAAAAGCCATTAAGATGAACCCTAACTCGCCAATACCTTATGTAAACCTGGCCAAAATACAGATTGAAAGAGGTAATAAAGAAGGTGCAAAAGAAAACCTACAAAAAGCCTTATCTATTGAGGTTAATAACAAGCAGGCAAAAAAGCTTTATCAGAAAATCTTATTAAAGCAGTGTTTTTTCCCTGGTTTAATGATTTTGATACTAGTTGGATTTTATTTAAGGTCGTATAAAGGTAAAGTGTGATTTTAACCTTGTTTTTATATTTTTAGTTGGTGGTGTGTTAATTTTAATCTTTGTGGTTTCGGGTTGGTTCTCAAGAGATAATTGTGTAAGGTTTTTAAATGAAATATATTGTTGTTTTTATAATGTCATTAATTCTATCTTGTAATGTTGCTATATCAAATGAGGGATTTTCAAATTACGAAGTGGTAAGTGAAAAGTTTAATTACTACTCAGCTTCACATAACGAAAATAGAGTAATACTAGTTAGTTTGCCTAAAAGTTACGCGTTGGATAAAAAAAGGAAGTACCCTGTCTTATATGTTTTAAATGCAGAGAAAAACCATATATTGGCGACAGAGATTGCAAGCTTCCTTGCATCAAAAAATCAAATTCATGAAATGATTGTGGTTGGGCTACCTAGTAAGGATAATTACTTTAATGAGAACCTTCCTTTTCTAAACTCAGAGTCATATACCATTTCCGAATTAGCAAAAAAGCACGAAAAATTTATAAGAGATGAAGTCACGCAATTTATAAGTGAAAAGTTCAGGATAAACAATACCAAGTTTATAGCTGGGCACTCAATGGCTGGCCTATTTGTATCATACTTGTTTTTGCAAAACCCTACTGGCTACAATGGACACATTGCAATTAGTCCTGCATTTCACCATGCTAAGCAATTTAGTAAGAAGTTAAAGCTGTACTTCACTAATTCAAGAGTTAATGAGGGAGCAATCTATTTCTCTTTAGGAGGGCTAGAGCACTCTCTAATTACAAAAGAATTTAACCACGTCGTTGATATATTCAAAAGTAATGTCTCAGGTAATTTGTATTGGGGAGCTGAAATTTTGAAATATTCTGATCACAATACAACTAGTTTGAGTGGGATGATTCAGGGTTTGAGTTGGTTATATAATGGACTTTCTCTTACTGAGGAATTTATTTCTGGTCGTTCTTTTGAAGATGTTATATTGCATTATGAAAATTTATCAAAAAGAATAGGCTACCCTATTATACCAAGAGAAAACTCTCTCCTAGGAATGGCTTCATTCTGTATGTCTAGAACAAAAGATTACAGTATGGCGAATCTACTTTTGAACCTTTCAAATCACTACTACCCTGATTCTGTTTTGAGTAGGAAATCATTTCATATATATGGGAATTGGATGAAAGGAGGATTGTCAGCTATTTCGAGTTCAACGTCTAAAGCTGATGATTTAGATGAATCTATCTTAATATCATTAGCTTACGATCGTTTAAATAGTGATGAAGTAGGAGAAGCTATTGAGCTGTTAAAGTTTGTTGTTGGCTATTTTCCTAATTCGATAAATGGATTTGATAGTTTGGGTGAAGCATATGAAAAAGGAGGAGAGTATGACTTGGCTAAGCTTGCATATAGAAAAGCGTTGGAGTTGTCTATAGAGGGAGATGACCAAGAATTAATAAACATAGAAAAAAGAAATATTGCGAGAGTTAAAAAACTAAGCGCGAAAGTATTACAGCAAAGTAAGCTATGAAATCGAAACTTAATCAAATGGGAAAAGACGTCGTAGGAATATATGCTAGTGTGATTATTTGGAGAAGCTGACCGTGTTCTGCACTTGGTGCTCATGACTATATGATAACAAGACCCTAAAAAGGTGTTAGATCATTCAGTTTAAGGGAATCAATACACAAACCATAATTGACAGTGTAGTTTAAAGGTGCCTGGGCTTGAACTCAGAGTGTGTTCAACGAGCGGAGAGGCCTGAAATGGTATCAATAACGGCTGGACAACTAAAGATAAACATCGTCTTACAATGTTGATTCAACGGTAATAGGGGTTATACATGATTAAAGGTAGTTCTAAAAGAAAGAGTGTGGAAGATAAAGGAAAATCTAAAATGACCTTTTATTTTTTGTTTGCACTTTCAATTGCTACTTTTCTATTTTTTATGATGCCGAACTACAATAATGGTGATAATTTGTTTCCATTAATTGTAGTGTTTATAGCATATTGTGTAGGTGGGGTAGGTATTTACTTTTATGTTTTTCATCCTTCTGGAAGTAGGTTGGAAAAGTAAAGTGTATATAAGTGGATATTTTTTAATTTTTATATTGATTATTTTAAATTTTATTAATAAGAAAGGGTGAAATATTATGAGTGCTAAAAAAGGTGTTATCTTATTGGCTATAGGAGCTACTATTTTCTTCAGCACGGCACTAGCGCATCTTTCTTGTATTTACTTTGGACCTCAGTGTTATTCATCACAGATGGCTCCTCCCGAGATTATCGAGTCTGCAATGAAAGGGACTCTACTAGCCCCAATCGGAACAACTCTAGTGTCTGCGATATTCATGGTGCTTGGGTTGTATGCATTATCTGGTGCAGGGCTATTGCGCAAACTTCCTTTATCGAGGTTTTGTATTTATCTAATTGCGTTTGTATGCATTATCCGAGGCGTTTTACCTATTCAATTGTATTTTCGCCATCCTGACAAAACAAGCAACATTGTCTTATCCATTGGTATTACTTGGTTGCTAGTTGGCTTGTTATGTTTTTTCGGATATAGAACGGTAAATAAGCAAACAGTCGGACACTTTGATAAAAATAAGGAAGAAGCAAGGTAATTTATTGATTATGATTCATAAAATGGTAAGTGTTACGCATTTTTCGACTAGGCCGATTAAGGTGAGTTTACTTTTGAAATGATTGAAAGTATTCACAAGATGACAGTCGCGAATTCAAGTTTGAAGTGCATCGCTCGCAAAATTAGGCTGCTTTTGCCTAATTCATCGAATATAACCGCTTGTTGTCTAAACCCTGAACATTTTCTGGGCCTCGTATTGAGTGCCCGTTATCTATTCAGGGCTCCACCTTTTTCTAATCCTAACTCAACAAACGCAATGGGGGATTGGTGCATTTAGCTGCAAGTCGTTTTCGTTTATGCACTGTTGAGTGGGCGATTTCAGCCAAATAATGACATCGAATACTATTGTACTATGACTCACTTTTAGCTTGTTTCTATCACCCTATAAAACTCATTGCGTAAACAAGCCTTAACTTGGTATCTGCTCTTATCTTCTGGCGATTACAGAGTACCACCAACAAGCAATTGATGCTTTCTCACCCTTTAATCATGATTGATGGATTTATTATCTGAATTCGCGAGCTATTTCCGTACTCCGAAATGGCTTATAGGCTTAATGCTGTAGGTATAAAACGACATATTCGCATTGTTATCGTTATCTAACACTTCACTATTTGTTGTTCCAAAGGCTAAAAATAATTTCATTATTTTTGTAAATATTTGATTTTAAAGCTAATAAAAATAAATAAATTCATGATGACTCGATAAGCGACTTAAATTTCTTTGGCTTGTAATCTTGTTGCCAACAACGGGGAACGCTGAACGCTTCTAGCTTTGTTCCATACGAGATAAACGCCAAATTATAAAATAAATGTAAGGATTTTTTATGCTTTTAAACAAAGTTGCAATCGCAGTCATAATGGCCGCAACATTGAACGGTTGTAGTCAATTTCAATCTTCTGATGCGTCAAAGTACGCTGGTGCAACATTAGTGGAACAAAAAAACATTGAGGGCGGTGATATTGGGATCGCTTATCAAAAGTTTGAACTCGATAACGGTTTGACAGTTATTCTTCATGAAGATCATTCAGACCCATTAGTTCATGTAGATGTAACTTACCATGTTGGATCTGCACGTGAAGAAATGGGCAAATCAGGATTTGCACATTTATTTGAGCATATGATGTTCCAGGGATCAAAGCATGTAGCTGACGAAGAGCACTTTAAAATAGTGACGGAAGCAGGTGGTAAGTTAAATGCAACAACCAGTACAGACAGAACAAATTACTTCCAAACAGTGCCAGTAAATCAATTGGAGAAGATGCTTTGGTTAGAAGCGGACCGTATGGGATTCTTTGCTCAAGGTATTACTCAAGAAAAGTTTGAGATACAACGCGCCGCGGTAAAAAATGAGCGCATGATGCGATACGACAACGTCCCTTATGGGCAAGCTTTAGAAAAGCTGCACCAAGCGCTATATGACTATGGTCACCCCTATTCATGGATGCCGATTGGCTATATGTCTGATTTAAATCGTGCGAATTCAAATGATTTGAAAGCTTTTTTTAAACGTTGGTATGGGCCTAATAATGCGACGTTGACTATTGGTGGTGCTGTAACTCCAGATGAGGTTTTACCACTTGTACAGAAGTACTTTGGCTCTATTCCAAAAGGGGAGACTGTTTCAGATGCTGCAAAGCAACCCGGTACATTAGTTGAGTCTCGTTACGTTTCTTATGAAGATAATGTATCACTACCGATGCTTAGAAAAGTGTACTCAACGGTTTATATGGGGCATAAAGATGAAGCTGCGTTAGATGCGATTGGTTATTTTGCAGGGCAAGGTGAAAGCTCAGTGTTATATCGCGAATTGGTTGATACACAAAAAGCGGTAGCGGCATTTGCATGGCATCAATGCTTTGAACTATCTTGTCAAATGGCTTTTGGTGCACTTCCTCATCCGGTGAGTGGTGAGACACTGACTAGCTTAGATAAGCGCATTGATGAGTTAGTTGCAGATTATATTCAAAATAAAATTACCCAAGAAGATGTTGATCTTTTTATCACTAAAAGAGAAGCAGAGATTGTGAGAGCGCTGCAGAGCGTGGAGGGTAAAGTTTCTATGCTGGCTAAATTTGAGACTTTCCATGAGAATCCAGGTTTCCTAACTCAACAGCTTAAAAATGTTAAAGCTTTGAAAGTTGGAGATATAAAACGTGTATTTGAGCAATATGTTGCTAATAAGGCGAATGTTGTATTGAGTATTGTACCAAAAGGAAAGCCAGAACTTATCGCGCAGCAAGACAACTATACGCCGAAGTTTTATGAGCCTAAAGCAACTGAGGAAGTACGAGACGAAGTACAACTTCCCTCGATTACTGATAGTTTTGACCGCAGCATTAAACCGCAGGCAGGTGTTGCAAAAGCAATTACATTGCCAGACTTATGGCAAGTTAAAACTGATAATGGCATAGACGTATTAGGAGCGTTTGATACCGAAACGCCAACCACAACATTGCTACTTCAGATCCCTGCTGGTCGTTTATATGACCCTGAAAATAAAGCAGGGGTCGCACTTTTAACGGTGGAAATGTTGGGTCAAGCTACAACACAGAGTACGCCGTCAGAGCTGGCACAGCAATTGGCAAAATTAGGTGCTGAGATCGCATTCGAAGCGAAGTCTGAATATATTGAGATTAAGCTATCCACATTAAGTAAGAACTTAATCGCGACACTAGATATCTTGTCAGAAAAGTTGTTACAACCAAAGTTTTCGGAGTCGGACTTCGCGCGAGTTAAAAGCATGGTTTCAGAATATAGTAAATCTGAACGCGATAGCGCAAAATTTCTGGCAGATAGCGCATTATCTCAGGTGATGTATCAAGAAGGAAACTACAGTAAACCTTGGTTGCCGTCTCAAGCAGAGCTTGCGACTATTGAACTTGCAGATGTTAAATCATTTTATGCGCAGCAGATACGTCCACAAGGTAGTAAATTATCAATTGTATCCGATGTTGCACAGTCGAAATTGATGTCGGCATTAATTAGTGCACTATCACAGTGGCAAGGAAAAGGTGAGCTGGACATGGCGCTTCCTAAATTTGCTCCTCTCGATAGTAATATCGTGTATTTGGTACATAAAGAGAATGCACCTCAGGTCCAGATCCGTGTTGCACGCCATGCCGCTGCGGAAGATTTAGCTGCGGAGCACTTTAAAAGTCAAATCATGAACTTTGCCTTCTCCGGCAGCTTTAACAGTCGAGTGAATCAAAACCTGCGTGAAAACAAAGGATATACATATGGTATCGGAGGACACTTCTCTGGATATGGTGATGCCGGTCAGTTTGTCCTCGCTTCAGGCATTAATGCAGCAAACGTTGCTGATGCGCTGACAGAAATCCAACAAGAGCTTAGCAAGATTAGTGAGCACGGATTAACTGATGAAGAAATTCAATTCACAAGAAATTCGATCGCGCAAAGAGATGCGCTGAAATACGAAACACCAGCGGCAAAATTAAACTTCTTTGCGATGATGCATGCCCATAATGTTGATGCTGATATTGTTGATGTCCGAGCTAAAACAATTGAAACAGTTGGCAAAAAAGAGCTTAATCAGCTGGCGAGCAAGTACTTTACTCCAGCCGAGATGACTTATGTTGTAGTTGGTGACACCAACACGCTAAGCAAGCAGCTTGAGGGTAAAGGCTTCACTGTAAAGCAACTGACTATTCAGTAGGTTAGTGTAATAGAAAGGATCCCAACCATGGCGAGCTTATAGAGCTCGCCATTTTTCGTTATAAGCCTATCGGTCGGTAAGCTTTACCTGCTTAGCGGTGATATAACTTTATCTCATTGTGGTATCTCGTGAGGTAAGAAATCAGTAACTTGTCAGCATGAGCATCAAGGTAGTAAATGCTAGATTCGGCATTCACGCTGGCTTTGATATCTAAGATGGTTGTTATTTGTTGATTTGCGTCAAGCTTATATACGTATTGCCGATTATAGAGGTAGATTGCACCATTGGAGGCGGTGATCGTTGGTCTTACTTTTACTTCATTGGTGCGGTTTGCAAGCTCGGATCCGGATATCAAAGGGGTCATTTGAGCCGTTTCTATATTCAGTAACGAAATATTCCGGTTACTTGATAAGGTTACTAGGTGATGGTCGTCGTACCAATCAATACTCACGATGTCATCAACCGTAATGATTTTGTTATTTTTGTCATTCAGAAAAGTAACCTCAATAATTTTGTCATCAGTTACCTTGTGAGCCCGCAGTTGAGCAACCTTATTTCCGCCAAGCCGAGTACCACCATTCTGTTCGTTATCGGGCAGAGTTATTAGCACATCAAGAGACTTCCAATCTCTCACTTCAGTTTGTTTGTTGGCGACATGTTTGACGAGAATTTGCTGATTGCTTGGATCTGAGTCGATAATGGAGTAGCCCGAACTTAATGCCGCTATGGGTGAATATCGATGGCTTGAGTCTATATGCATGACCCCGTAAGATTCCACATCTTTGAAAATGGAATCATTGTAGGCAAATTCATTATCCCCAAGGTAAGCCATAATTACTTCGTAAATATTCGGTTTGGCAAAGAGGGTTGATTTACCCGTATTAAGATCGATGACATAGCTGTCATGGTCGTAGCCGTAGGTCGTCATGAGCAATTGGTTTTCTGACATTGGCAAAATGTACGAGGTGGGCTCGACCGCAACTTTTACGGCAGGCAGCTCCGTTAAGCTTTGCATGGAATAGCGTTTGATTTCACTGGTGTTGTGATCAAACCACAGCACACTTTTTTGTTTAGTATTCCAGTTCGCAGCCCATAGCAAATGCGGGAACTCTGCCAATTTTAAGGTCTTTTGCCCTGTTGAAGTGGTCACCAGTAGCTCGACTTTATCACCGATATTACGAGTAAAAATTAGCTGGTGTGACTCAGGGATAATTGCTAAAAGCTGATCCCCAAAACCATGGTTATTCGGTGTTGTGATCCTAGTTTCTTGTTGTTTTTCCATATTATAGCTATAAATCGCACCTAGGTTTGGTACGTCTAAATAGCCTCGTCGACTGTATATCAGATGGTCTTTTCCAAAATCAAACAGTGCGTTAATTAGGCCGCCAGAACAGCGAAAGAGTAACTGGTCATGAGCGCCTGTTTTTGGAGATAACTGGTGGCGGCGGTATTCGCAGATAGGGTTTTCCCCTTCAGATCGGTATAAGTAATAAACCCATGTACTGTCAGCCGACCAACCTAAAATGTTGCTGCCATTCGGCAGGCTAAGTGCTCTTTCATGTTGGGTGGTAAGATCCATGAGCCTCACCTCCCCTAACGCCCCAACTTCATTGGTATCAGCTTTAAAATTATAGGCTAGGTAACGTTGATCCGGTGAGTTATACAGTTTGCCATGATGACCTCGATACCAAGATAGTATTTGATTATGGAAAATCTCAGCGGATGGCTGTGGCTGTGGCTGAGGTGCACTTTTTATCTGGAGAGTTTGCTTTGTGACGAAATATAGCACGGTGATCAAAGCGGCGAGCGCAATTAAGGTGCCACAGAGTATTCGCACTCGGTAAGACTTGCTTGCTTCGCTGTTTCCTGTGGTGTCAGATGTCTTACTAGATAGCTCAATCGGTTCAGGTGCCGGTATCGTGAAACTGTAGCCTTTGCGATAGTGGGTTTTGATCGTTGGTTGAGGTTGCAGATCACAAGCCAACTGCTTTCTTAACTCGAAAATGACTCGGTTAATTGTATTGTCGTCGACAAAGTTAAGTTGCCAAACATGTTCAGCCAGTTCCTGCCGCGTAATGATCCGCTCTTGGTTACCAATGAGATACATAAGTGTTTTAAACAGCAGAGGCTCAAGTTCTTTACGCTCGTGTTTGTTGTTGATGGTTTGTGTTGCCGTATTAAGTTGCCAACATCCTATATCAATATACTTTGAGTGTGTTGCTTCAAAAACCATGAAAATACCAAGTTAGTAATCAAAAAGGCGGATATACAAATTTCGATATTATCAAAGATTTCAAAATAATATTCAGCTGTTATTGCTTATATCATTAGAAATTAATAGTTTCCCATTATTGCATGGTCACAAAACCTTCATTTCAGCTTTAGGGACAAGCTGCTTTACTATAGAGAATTTGAAGTAAGGTAAAGTAGCTAATGAAGGGATGGTTCATTATCGGTGTGGTTGTACTGGCCTTATGCAGCTGCCACTCTATTCAGCCGCAAAAAACCTACATCCATATAGTTGCAAGTTGCCCCCCTCAGGTGTTTGAACAATTGTTTATTGATGCGACAGATAGCTTAGTTATATCGTCCTCTGAGGCTGAAATTCCTACCGGCATGCACACTAATACTCTGCTTTTTTCACCGCTGACAATGTCTTGAGATCTTGTGGATAAGCTTTTGTTTGAGTTGAACGACGCGGGGTTTAAGTTTCAAGCCGATTTCTTCGGTAAATATAATCACGCTTATCGTGATAACCATATAGGCGTGTATTTTGTTGAAGGTTGTGAGTATTTTATGCGTAAGTGAGATAGATATCGAGTTCACGATGTAATGGGTAAACTATCGACCGTAAAGTGTATAGGTCTTAAGCAGTTACCGTTATATTTAAAAAACGATGCTGGTTGCTTTATTTTGGTTAGAGTGTTGCATTTGTGAGTTACACCAATTTGTCTTAATACTTGCTCAATCTGAAGGAGCAAACCTGACGCTAACTATGTTAAAAACTTCTGATTGAGAACAACTAAGTAGAAAAATTTTGCCTTGCTTATATGGATGTAGATACCTTGGAGGCAATAGAACGCGGTAGCCGTGTTATCGACAATGTTTTATCACCTCATAATAGGGTACTTAATTAATCAAGTTGGCCTTAAAGTCGGGATAAATAACTTACTTTGATAATTTTTATTGATATAGCGGTAAGTGGTAGCCTAATAAGTTCTATTAAAAATTTTTTATTTATGTCTTATTCAGTAATGTGAAAGTCTAAGTCGTTAAAGTGTTTGTTAATTCAGTAGGTTGTTATATTTAACTCCATGCTTTGAATTGCTTTATAAAAATTTTAATTTCTAAACCCGATTATCAAGTTCTTACCAATTTGTTATTTGCTCATGATTTTTTGTAATAAGGTGTTGAAAATAATTGTTATTTTGTTTTTTTTGGAAGTTTTACTTTCTTCTTTATAAGTGTATTTTTGTGATGGCATCTCTCTATTGTTGAAGACCCACTCAATTATTATAGGTATTGGTGTGTCAAGTTTGATGCTTATAACGCCTATAAAAAGTTAGTCAAATACATACAAACCGTAACAAGTAAATAAGGTGAAAATAAAAACGCTTGTATTGAGCTTTATAGTGCTCGTAGCTACCCAAAATGTCACTGCTGTAGAAAGAATTGACGTGATAGGTCATAAGCCATATCCAATGCGGACACTATATCCGTGGGAAGGGGGGGAACTCTAGTAATAGCGCTGGCGCTTGGGGTGGTGGTAGCGGTGGTGCAAGCACGGTATCAAAACAGAAAACCGATGAAGAAAAAAGAAAGAAATGCTTAGCAGGTTTCGACTCTAAAGGAACTTGTGTGGCGGACCGTAAATACACTATTAGTCAATTACATCATGCGTGTATTGGTGCTTCTGAAGTATTGGGTATTGCTGCTGGCGGTATCTCTTTAGGTGCAGGTGGGATGGCAGGTGTTGTTTCAGCAACAGCATGCAACATGGCAAAAGAGCATGATATACATAATGCAGGCAGTTATTGTTCAAGCAAAATTGCCAATCAGAAAAAACGTGTGCTAGAGCATAGCAAAGGTGATGTATAGGAGCACATTTTGCGCCTATACATCGTACCAGTGCTGACGATATATATTAATGCAAGGAGCAAAATATTGAGTAAAAAGTCACTTTTAATTGCAAGCGCTACATTGTTAGCACTGCTCTGCCTTTATTGGACATACCTCGCCTTTGACAACATCGAGGAAAATGTAATAACTCGTGAGCCGTTGCAGTCAAATAACATTGGACAATATCAGCATACAAGCTCGGGAAGTGTTGCAACTCAGCCAGAAGAAACGCTCAGTGTGATGTGTAATGACTATGCAAGTGATATTGATGATATGGTAAGCTGGCAAGCTCTAGCTGAGCAGCGTATTCAATATATGTTTTCTTCTATGCAGCATCAGGGATTAGGCGAAAACCAGCTAGATTATATTTCAAAAGCTGCGGGCCTAGGTATACTTAGAGGTCGAATGCTAAGGCCTGAATCGAAGTATTACCAATCGGTAGATGCAATCCCTCACTACGCTAATGGTATTTTATCTCAGCGACAGGCTGATATGTTCTGGGCCTACCTTAGAAGTCAAGACATCAAAGGGTTAATAACCGCCTATCAGCAAAATCAAATACAAGCCAGCAAGCGTGTTTCTGTCTACGACACACCAGTGAGTCTCATATTGACGCAACTTCAAGGTGACAATTCCAACGTTATTTCAGAGCTTACCTCAAACGGTATTTTGGTGACATATCAAGACTTGGTTACAGCCACGCAACTAGGTATCGCTCCAACCCTTATGGCCCAGTTACTCGATGCAAGCGGACTAACACCGAGTGAAGTTTGGTATGACTATGAGTTAGAGCATTATACATCACTAACAAATGTTGCTATTGCTGCAATTAACTCTGAATTAACTACGTTTTGGCTTAAAGAAGGAAGTCCAGTAATTGCTGACCCATTTTCGAATAATGCCCTCGATTTACTCTCACCAGCACCTACAGACAAAGCTGATGAAGTAGAGTCTATCATTCTTTTATTACTAGCAAATGGGGTGCGCCCTTCGAACGAACTTAGTAGTAAGAGGCTTCTTCACTGGCTCTCTGATGGTACTCTCGCGCAATATAAGACCCAGCTTCAACACGTAGAAAATGCAATACCGTCAGAATGGCAAGATGAGATTGAATCGGGTGTCGATAAATTATATCGCGCCGTTTTATCAGACATAGTAGCTCCTGAAAAGTTGTCTAAAGCCCATCCCTGCTTTCACTCTGTCGGGCGAGCAAAAATACAGCTAGTATTTAATCGTGAGCACGCATATGAACAGCTAAATAATGAGCAGTTACAGGCCGTTAATGTTAAAGAGATAAAACAGTCAGCTGAGAGTTTGGTTACTACAGTCACTGAACAGAATACTGATCCAAGCATGATAGTCCGTGTTTTAGGGCAAGAACCTGATTTGCTGAACAAAATGGCAGTAGACCATTATCGTTATGAGCAATTAAAAGCTTTGCTGGCGAGACACACCGAACAACAAGCGCAGTTAAGCGATGAAGAAAAGGCAAAGCAAGCCAAGTTACAAGAGGCGATCACAGAAGCCTTTACGCTGGCACAAAAAGGTAATTGGCAGCAAGCTGCAGATCACATGACTGAACAAAATGCGCAAATAGAGCAGCAAGAAATGCTAAACGCTTTATTGACCATGGCCATTTCGACAAATGCCAGTATCGATGAAATAACTAGATTACTTGAAAAAGGGGCACGGCTAGGTCCCCAAACAATATTAAATTTAGTGCGAACGCACAACCTTCCACTAATTAAGGCGCTCGTTAAATATGACTTGGATTTACATTTTGTTGACCCACTAGGTCGCAATGCGTTGCTCTATGCCGTTTTATTACGCACTCCAAAAATCATGACATATTTGCTGAGACATAAGGTTTCAGTCAAGCCAGATCCCTATGGGCTAGATGCCTTAGACTTCGCACTAGAGCAGGTTGAAAATGGGGCAAGTGCCATGGAGTTAGCTGCTGGGAATAATATGAGTTTGAATGACAGCTTTTTCTATATCTCTCAGCTGCTCTACGCGGGAGCCCCTATTGAATCAAGTCACAAACAAAGGGTTGCTGCGTATCAAAATAGCAACCCGATACTATACAAAGAAATTATTTCGGCCTTTCCGAGCTTTAAACTATAGTGTCGTCTTATTTAACCTAAACCAAGAAAACAATAAGCGAATCAAACTTTAAAAGGTATTATTATGGAAAAACAAGAATCGAAATCAATAGAATTAGATGAAATTATTAAGCAATTAGAACAAGCAAATAAGGTTGAACGGAAGAAAAAAATTGAAGTCACAGGGTTTGTTTTCTTGTATCTTGCTCTCTCTGTATTTTTAAACTACTTTCCATACATGTATAAATCTGTGTTATTTGGGTATACAGCGATAACGGTGATGTATTTACTTTTGAAACAGCATCAGCAGCAAACATCAATAAACTTACTCATCAGCGCGCTCAAAGAAATTAAATAATTTTGTATTTTAATCAAATTTCGAGCCGATTAGTTGATAAGGAAGCTTTCTTGCAGTTAGGTACAAAAAGTCAACGCGTTTTAGGGAGAGTATGCGCATTTAAGGACTTAGTTTTGATAAGTGAAAACGTTCATATCAACGGAAACGTAGATTGAAAGTCAGGCCTCTCCAAGAGTTTACCTATTATGTCAGTGCCATGTTGGTTTACTTGCTGTTGTAATACAAATATTGAAATGAGTCATGAGGTAAAATCTGATGATGGAATTTGGTGTGTATTTTGTTGAAGGTTGTGAGCCTAGCATGAGTAAGCAAGTACTCACAGTGCTTCGTTAATACTGTGAGTATTCAGACTTGGATTAATCAAGTAAGGGAAACTGCTTTGCAATGTCAGAGTCCGTGCTTTTCGCAACCCAGCCCTCTTGATTATTGAACAGGCGAATGGCAGTAAATTCTGGATCACTACCCATATCGAACCAATGAGGCGTATTTTCTGGCACTGAGATTAAGTCGCCTTGCTGACATAAAACTTGATAAACTTTGTCGTTTAAATGCAGGCAAAATAACCCCTGTCCTTTAACAAAAAAACGCACTTCATCTTCGCTATGAGTATGCTCAAAAAGAAACTTTTGTCGCAACTCCGAGGCACTAGGGTTGCCCTTTGCAAGTGAAATCACGTCGACAGTTTGATAGCCGCCTTGCGTCTTTAATCTTTCAATATCGCTCAGGTAGGCATTAATAATGTCGTCTTGTGACATTTCAGCTGTGATATCGGTGCTAGTCTGCCATTGTTCAAAGCGTACGCCTTGCTCTGCGAGCAAAGATGCGATGATGTTTGCGTCTTGCTCTTGTTGTAAAGCTTGGCTTGGATTCTGTACCTGGTAGATAGTCAGTTGACTCATGAAAACGCCCCTTCATCAAAATGGTCAAAGCTTGATATAACTGGATGTTCAGGTGATGTTGCTTGTGCATCTCTAAACAGTTGTAATGTTTGCATGCCAGCGGCCTTTGCCGCGTCTAGCTCGGCAACGATATCGCTTAAAAAGAGTATTTGCTCTGCTTCATACGGTAGGGCTGCAATAATGTTCTGATACGACGAGACCTCCTGCTTGGCACCCACTTTAGTATCAAAGTAGTCGCTAAATAGCGGGCGAATATCACCATAGGCTGAGTGCGCAAAAAGTAGCTGCTGCGCTTTCACTGAACCCGAGGAATACACGTAGAGATTGCGACCATCCGCTTTTTGTTGTGTTAAAAACTGGTAGGCATCTTCGTACAAATGTCCGGTAAAATCGCCGTTTGTATAGCCAAACTGCCAAACGAGACCCTGTAGCTGTTTTAATGGCGTGATTTTTTTATCTGCGGCGATCCACTCAAGTAGTGCGGCAATCACGGTATCAATATCAGCGTTGGCATTATCCAATTCTGCTCTGACGGCACTAATTTGCTCGGCAACGGCGGTGTCATGCTGATGGTCGCGAATAAATTGCGGTAAATGCGCAGCGGCATACGGGAATAGTATCTCTTTAACAAATGAGATACGGGTAATTGTCCCTTCAATATCTGTTAAAATGGCTTTGATCATTGGCGCCCCTCCAATTTAATGCGTTCTAATTCGCAGGCAAATAAAAACTCTAAGCCCTCAATATGACGACGAGTTTCTTGCACTGTGCGGCCCACGGCGTATAACCCGTGACCTCGGATCAATACACCGTGTACAACTGGTGTAGTTTGATGAGATTGCGCCACCCGCTGTGCTAGTCGCTCTATATCCTGATCGTTATCAAAAATAGCAATGGATAGGGTTTCTTCATGGGATTGAATGCCAGACAGTGACTTTTGCATTTCATAACCACGGATCTGAAATTGATCGCCTTGAATAAGCCGTGATAACACAGTCGCAGCTACGGAATGCGTGTGTAATATACACTGTGCACCCGCACATAAATCATATAATTTTAGGTGCAATGCGGTTTCGGCTGAAGGCTTTCCATTACCGGCAATGATGGTGCCTGTGGTGTCTAATTCCAGAAATTGTTCTGATGTTAATTTACCTTTATCAAAGCCGCTGGCCGTGACAACAAAGCCAGAGTCTGTTTTGATAGAGAAATTACCACCAGTCGCGGGAACCCAGCCTTGCTGAGCAACCCAAGCTCCTGCGTCGATAAGCGCGAGTTTTGCGGCTTGTGTGTGCATAGTTAACACCTATAAATTAAATGCGTTTGGACGGCTATACATCTATTTTGAGCAATGATAGCATCCACTCACGATTAGCACCATAAGAAAGAGAGTGTTGCAGTGAAAAGTAAGTTACCTCAGGTTGGAATTAGTATATTTAGCCAAATGACGGCATTAGCGAACGAGCATGGTGCGATCAACTTATCGCAAGGCTTTCCGGAGTTTGATGCACCTGATTACCTAAAATCACAACTGAGCCACTACGTTGGTGAAGGTCAAAATCAGTATTCGCCTTCTGCCGGCGTACCGAGCTTGCAAGCACAAGTTGCGGCATTAATTGAACGTCGTTATCAGGTGCGTGTTTCAGGACAAGAACAGATCACGGTGACCTCGGGTGCAACGGAAGCACTCTTCGTGGCAATTCAGGCAATAGTATCTGAAGGGGATGAAGTTATTGTATTCGATCCGGCTTACGACTCTTATGAGCCTGCAATTGAGCTTGCTGGCGGAAAAGCCGTACATATTGCATTGACTGCGCCGCATTACCAAATTGATTGGCAACAAGTCGCAGCGAGTATCAACCCAAATACCCGTGCTATTATCATCAATACACCGCATAACCCGTCGGCTAAAACGCTGAAGCCGTCAGATTTAGAGCAACTAAAACAGCTACTAAATCAGCATGACTTGTTATTGATCAGTGATGAAGTATACGAGCATATTACCTTTGATGATTTGCCTCATCTGAGCGCATTAACTGATCCAGCATTGTTTGAGCGTGCGTTTGTGATCTCTAGCTTTGGTAAAACCTTTCATAGTACAGGCTGGAAAATGGGTTACTGTGTGGCGCCAAAGCAAATGACTGTTGAGTTTAGAAAGATCCATCAATATGTAACGTTCTCAAGCTTCACTCCGGCACAACTTGCATTGACAGATATGCTTGCTGAACACCCTGAGCACGTTGATGAACTGAGTGGGTTTTATCAACAAAAACGCGATGTACTGGTTAAGGCGTTAGCGTCAAGCCGATTTACGCTATTACCAAGTGAAGGGACTTATTTTTTGCTTTTGGATTACAGTGAAATTTCTGAGCTTGATGATGTTGCCTTTTGTCGCTATCTGGTGGAAGAGGTTGGGGTTGCGGCAGTGCCACTCAGCGTTTTTTACCAACAAGCACCTGAAGACAAGGTCATACGATTGTGCTTTGCTAAGGAAAACCAGACATTAGAAGAGGCTGCAAAACGCTTATGTCAACTTTAACCGTTACCCTTGTTCAAACAGATATCCAGTGGCTTTCACCTGAGGCCAACTTTACCCATATTGAACGTTTGCTAGAAAATGTCGAGCCAAGCGATTTAATTTTGCTACCAGAAACATTTGCTACCGGGTTCGCTGTAAAAGAGCCGGATGTTGAGCGCTATGCTGATGCAGCCATCGAGTTTTTACAGCAATATGCTCAGCGCTTTGAAGCTGTTGTAGCGGGCAGCATACTGGTTCCGCAAGGAGATAAAAAGGCCAACCGTATGGTGTGGTGCCAGCCGGATGGAAAGATACTTCATTATGACAAAAGACACTTATTCTGTTTGGGTAATGAAGGCGATTTTGTCGTTGCTGGTGAGCACCGTGAAGTGTTCGAATTAAAAGGCATTAAATTCTTACCGCAGATCTGCTATGACTTACGTTTTCCAGTATTTCAGCGTAATCAGAATGATTATGAGGTTATGATTAATATTGCAAACTGGCCAGCGGCACGCCGAAATCATTGGGATACCTTACTGGCTGCTCGCGCAATCGAGAATCAGTGCTTTGTGCTTGCGGTAAATCGCGTAGGTGAAGACGGGTATGGCACTGCACATAATGGTGGTACTAAAGCGATTGATTTCAATGGTAATAGCATTGTTTCGGCAGTAGATAACCAAGCTGAGGTTATTACCGTAAAGCTAAAACTGAGCGATTTGCAGCAGTATAAAGCTAAATTTCCAGCCCACCTCGATGCGGATAAATTTACATTGGCATAATACACATTGGTACAGGCATAGCATGCCCAACTAAGAGGCTTAGTTGGGCATGCTCTAACTCGAAACTCAACTGGCCCTAAGATGCATTATATCGATGCACAAGCAATTCACCTTCTCTACCTGTGGCGCTGTAATCATTTTTTGATAAACGGAAATAGCTCAACTGGGTACGCATTTCATGGGCTTGCTCAGCCATTTGTCTCGCTGCTGCCATCGTTTCTTCGGTAATTGCAGAGTTTTCTTGAATAAGATCTGTCAGCCTTTGCACCACCAAATCCACTTCTTTAATGGCTTGCTGCTGCATTGAAGTTGACTCATTGATTTTAATGATGTTGTTATTTACATCACTCACGGCGCCAACGATTTGTTGCAGCTTTTCACCGGAACTATTGGCAAGTTCAGTCCCTTGCTCTACCTTCTGATTACTGTTTGAGATAATTTCTTTGATTTGCTTTGCAGAGGCGGCGCTACGCCCTGCCAGCTCTCGTACTTCGTTTGCAACGACTGCAAAGCCACGGCCATTTTCTCCCGCTCGTGCCGCTTCAACGGCAGCATTGAGTGCCAGCAGGTTGGTTTGAAACGCAAGTCCATCAATCACCGATACAATCTCATTAATGTCTTTACTGGCTTTGTTCACCTCAATTATTGCGGCTACGGTTTGGGCAGATAAACTGCCTCCTTCTTTGGCTATGTTTTCTGCGTTTGTTGCCAGTCCTACGGCATCACCAGATTGGTTTGAAACTTTAGTGAGTTCATCTAACATATTGCCGGTGCTGGCACTGGCTTCTTCTAAGTTTGCAGCTTGCTCTTCTGTGCGTTGGCTGATTTCAGTGTTACTCGCCGCTATTTCTCCGGCACTTTGAGCAACATAATTTGCAGCAGCTTGGATCCCTTCGATTACACTGGTGAGTTTTTTAATTGTGGTATTGGTGTCATTTTGCAAAGACTTAAACACGCCAAAATATTCACCATTTACTTGATTACTTAAGTTACCCTGAGCAACGTTGGCCAACACGCTGCTCACTTCGGAGATAGCGTCGGATACTTGTAAGGTCGAGTCATTTACATTCTCTTTAAGTTGTTGCAGTTGACCTTGTAGTGGCAACTCTATTTTTTGACTAAAGTCTCCTTCGGACATTGCGCCCATTACGCTGCCGAGCTCTTCGATGACCTGATTGAGGTTCTCGACTGAACGGTTGATATCACCTTTGAGATTATCAAGCTGGCCAGACATCGCAGATTGAATGGTGCGGTCGAATCGACCATGGCTAATAGCCATCATCACCGTAGAAATTTCCGAGATAGCAACATCAACGGCGGTCACAGAAGCATTGATATTATCTTTAAGTTGCGCGAGTTGGCCCGTTGCTGCTACGTCCACTTGTTGTTTAAAGTCGCCGTTGCTGACGCCAGCCATCACAGTGCCTATTTCTTTCATTACTCTGTCTAGGTTTGCCATGCTGGAGTTGATATCTTGTTTTAAGGTATCTAATTGGCCTGCGAGAGGGGCATCAAGTTGCGCAGAAAAGTCGCCTTGGCGTAGTGCAGACATAATCGTGCTGATACCGTCAATTGCACAGCTAAGGCTGCGAACGGAATTATTTACCGAATCTTTAAGTTGCGCTAACTTGCCTTTAGCGGGCACGGTGACTTGTTCCTTAAAGTTACCTTGCTCAATATTGGTCATCACATGAACAATACCGTTCATAGTCGAATTAATCGATGCCAAAGAATCGTTAATATTATTTTTGAGCTTGTCTAAATCGCCAGACATGGGAGCATTAAGTTTGGTATCGAAGCGACCATTAGCCATATCAATCGAAATCTCATTCAGCTCGGAAATCGCTCGACTTAACGTATTAGCACAATGGTTAGTGGCTTCTTTTAGGGTTTCTAGCTCGCCCCGACACGGTACTTTGATGCGGTCGTCAAACTTGCCCGAGGCCATTTGATTCATGACGCGATTAGCCTCTGTGATAGAAAGCTGTAAGGCATCTAGTAGTGAGTTGAATGCCTGTGCACTGTTACCTATTTCATCATGACTACGAATGGGGGCACGCAATGAAAAGTTGCCTTCTTGTTCAACTGATTTCATGGTTTCTACCAACTCGTGAACAGGTTTGGTAAGCGTTTTTGAGAACCAATAGGCGACGATCAGTACTAACACTATAGTGACCGCTAAAATAATCATCAGGTATTGAGAGAGCGAGGTGATAGAAGCAAATGCTTCCGCTTCGTCAATTTCGGCAAGCAGTGCCCAACGGGTATTAAAGACTTCCACTGGTGTATAGGCAGATAACACGGCCTCGCCGTTATAGTCCTCAATAACCTGTTGTCCAGATTGATTATTTAATGCTTGAGAGACAGCAAGCGTAGCTACCTTGCCGCGCTCAGGGTATCGAAATGAATTCACCACGGAATGATGTTGTGGATCTAAGAATGAGTCTGAACGCATCAGACCCTCAGGGCCGACTAGGTAGGTTTCACCACTTTCTCCTAAGCCTTCTCGCTCGGTCATAATGGCATTGATGGCATCAATAGATAGCTGTGCAGCTACAATTGCAACGGTTTGGCCATTCACCACGATAGGTTTGGCAATAAAACTAGCGGGTGCATTATAGGAGGGGAGGTATTGTTTGTAGTCTGCGAAAGCGCTGATTGTTGGATCCGCTGAGTCCTTCAGTTCTCGATAAAGAGAAGCTAGATTACTATTGGCATAAGGACCCGTTTCTAGTGACGTAGCAAAATCAACCTCTTTAAATACAGAATAGACAATATTTCCATTACTTGGGTCAATGATAAAGATATCGTAAAACTCATAAATGTCGGCGATGTTAAGCATATATGGATGGTAACTGCGGTGAGCAAGGTCATAACTATCTAAGTGACCGGTTTCAATAAATTTGTATTTTTCACCAACTGGGTAGGGGTTGCTGGCTAAGTAGCGGGCTTGCAGCGCAAGCCCAGACTCTGAAATGTTACCAATTAGCCTTGCTGTGCTCGTATCTTCGGGGTTTTCTTGATTGAATTTAGGTACGAACACTTCATCATAAAATCGAGATAATTTGGCATAGTTAATATCGGCCTGAGCGCTAGGAAAGCTGGTAATAAACTCTTGTGCAATCACAGGAAGTAATGGGTTTGCCGTAAAGGCATCGAGTTTATCCTCAACGGTCTTAAAGTAACGATTAACCGCGCTTTTTTTGATCTCACTAACGGCACCAAGTTGTGAATATACTTGCGCTGTCATGGCATTCGATGCGGTATTAAGTGCGATGGAAATAATTACTATCAACGGCACGAGCGCGACGATTAGAAATGCAAAAATCAGCTTTTTAGTTAAATTAAGAGAGTTAAAAAATTGCGAAAACCCAGACATAACCTAATTCCTTGTTGCTATGGAAGTACCTATAACAGCATAGAACAGTATTGATTAAGATCTAGACAAAAAATAAAAAACCCGGCTATCTAGATAGCCGGGCTTGTGAACTTAACGTTTCACGCTTCAATCGTGCTACGTATTAGTGTTTCCAATGATAGGTATGGGCCTTTTCTTCCATATACTCAGCAGTTGCTGGATGCATTTGGGTTTGTGCGCCATTTTCAAAGAAGAAAGGCTGACGTTTATTGTCATAGTTGCCGATTTCATTCATGGTGGCCGCATCGTAGATACGGCCATTGATCACGGTGTAGGCAACTTTCTCTGAATCACGGATGTTAGACAGCACATCACCATCTATGATGGCAAGATCGGCGAGTTTTCCCTGTTCGATCGTACCAAGGTCACGGTCCATACCTAGATATCTTGCACCGTCGATTGTACCGCTGCGAAGCGCCTGCCAAGGTGTAAATCCGCCTTGTGCCATAGACCATAATTCCCAATGTGCAGCTAGACCTTCACGCTGGCCGTGAGCACCAATGTGCACAGTCACACCCTTATCGCGAAGCTGTTTTGCGGTTTTGGCGACATTGATATGGTTATAGTGACGTTCAGGTGCTTTGCTTGGACGAATTGATCTTGGCTTTACCACATACTCAGGAACGAAGCTCATTAAGCGCTCGTTTTCCCACACATTAGTGTGTTGATACCAGTATTCTTCGCCAGAGATACCGCCATAGGCAACAACGAAAGTTGGCGTAAAGCCAACATTTGTTTGTCCCCACATTTGTTCGATATCAGAGTAAATATTCGGGATCGGTAGGGCATGTTCAACACCAGTATGACCATCGACTATCATGTTCATGTTGTGTTGGAATTTTGAACCACCTTCAGGCACAACCATGATTTCCATGTTCTTCGCCGCTTCCAATACTTGCTGACGTGTCTCACGGCGAGGGTGGTTGTAACTCTTCACTGAAATAGCGCCAGCGTCTTTTAGGCGTTTAACGTGGAACTCTGCGTCTTCAAGGTTACTGATTGGTGTTTTATAACCCGGCGCGTGGCCAGCATATAAAATACGTCCAACAGAATAGGTGCGTGGCGCGACCGTTAAACCCGTTCTTTGTAGTTCTGCCATAGAAAATACCTCGGCAGAGTTATTTGATGGGTCATGGATAGTCGTCACACCAAAGCTAAGATTAGAATACTGGTTCCAGTTTTGCTGTGGCTGTAGGTTATAGCTACCGTAACTGCCATGTGCGTGGGCATCGATAAGGCCTGGGATCACGGTTTTACCGCTAATATCCATTACTTTAGCTGTGCTAGGAACGTCTAGCTCACCTTGCTTACCGACTGCAACGATGCGATTCTCTTTGATTAGGATCACACCATTGTCGATGATTTCTTGTTCGTTCTCAGCGTTACGCATAGTCACTACTTTACCGCCGACTAACGCAATCATACCTTCAGGCTTATCTGCTTTTTGCTCAAAACTCAAGTCGATACCTTCAGCGGTTAGCTCGTCGGTGTTGTCAGATGCACCATCGACGAAAGCGAAAGTGTCAGTCAGTTTGCGCTGATAAAGTGTGGGACCAAATGCCCAAGTTAGCGCGCTGCTGTCCGCTTTCCAATTTAGGAAATCACCAGAGTACTTTGACACTTGCTTAACTGGGAAAGCTTTCTCACCCTTGTTAATGGATAAGGTCTTACCTGTACTGGTAAAAGGTGCAACAAACGTATTGAAATGCTCGATAAATGCAACATATTGGCCATTTGGAGAGACCTTAAAGTCAAAGACGTAATCACCTTTGAAGTGGCTACGTTCTTCTTGACCATTGAGGTTAACACTTTTTAGTTCGCGATGTGTTTCATCACTCATGGTGGAGAAGTAAATGCGCTCAGAGTCGGCTCCAAAGTGCGGATTGTCGCCGCGTTTAATGATGCGTTTTGCTTCACCGCCGTTGGCATTAACTAGATAAATCCCTGGATGCATTGACCAGTCACCGCTTAGCAAGTAGCCACCAGTTACCTTTTTAAATAGCACGTTTTTGCCATTTGGTGAAAAGCTAGGTGAGATATAGTGACCAGGTTCTTGGGTGATCACTTTACCTTTACCACCGTTTGCAGACACAACACGTATTGCGCCTAAGTCTTTATCACTCCAAGTTGTGTAAACGATAGACTTGCCATCGCGAGAGTAGCTTGGGTAGAACTCAAAGTGGTCGGTTTGCTTAGTGAGGCGTTTTACTTTGCCTGACGCAATGTCTTTTACGTAAAGGTAGCCAAGCGCTTGGAATAGTGCAGTTTCACCATCAGGAGAAATTTGAGACCAGCGTGCAAGTTTGACTTTAAAAGTGTCAGGCGCGACATCTACCGCAAAGCGTAGCGCCGGTGTGATTTGTTTTTCAGCGACAACGCGAGTAGGGATGACGTTGACCTCGTGCGATGCGATATTGACGCGGTTGAATACCCCTTTCGCCCAAAAAACGAGGGATTTACCATCCGGCGTGTAAGCAAAAGAAGGTGTGTTACCATGTGCGCCATTGGCTTCTTGTAAATCGCGATCAAGGCCGGCATAAACACGAGTTTCGACGCCAGAGTGTAAATCTTTAATATATAAGGAACCGATCATTTCGTTGCCGTTATCTTCGCGTTTAACAAACGCAATAGATTTACCATCAGGACTGACGGTTGGACGAATAGCACCGCCAGCACCACGGATCACTGTCTCTTCTTCACCGGTTGCTAAATCCCAACTACGAATTTCGAATACAGCGTCGAGCGAGTTTTTGTTATATTCCCAGCGCACGCCAGAGGTCGCATCAACTGAGTAATAGATTTTCTTGCCATCGTGAGAAAAAGCGGGCTCTGCAACGTTCTTTTGCGATTTTGCACCATGTAGACGCTCGCGAACCAACACGCCTTTACCGCCGCTGATGTGATACATACGAATAGAGCCACCTGGAATGGTACGCCCCGTTACTTGACCTTGTTTAACTGCAATGTATTGACCATCAGGCGACCATGCAGGGTTGTGAACAATATTATTCACTTCTTTTGATACCTGACGCAGGTTTTTGCCATCTACGTCCATCACCCACAGGTTATCGCCACCTGCGCGATCGGAGATAAATGCGATGTGCTTGCCATCAGGCGAAAACTTAGGTTGAATGTTCCAGCCCATGTCGGATGTTAAGGCTGTTGCTTTACCACCGCCAATTGGCATGATGTAAAGGTCGCCAAGCATATCAAAGACGATGCTTTTACCATCAGGGCTAACATCTAAGTTACTCCATGTGGTTTCGTTGGTATCGATGGTGATGGTTTGCTTTTCACCTGGTGGGTTGAGCACATCCCAGCCTTTGGTTGACTTCTCTTCTTTTTGCGTGGCTGTAACGGCATCATCAGCGCTGGCTGGCTGAGCCAAACCAATCACAGCAGCACCAATAGCAATGGCTAATGGTGATTTAAAAAATGACATAGATGTTCCCTTAATTTTATAGTTATTGCCCAAGGCGAGCAGTTTGCCTCGGTTAAATTAGCGTTAATGTATATGCTTACTAAGCATGAACAAGTTTTATTATGATGTCGAACAACATGCGTTTAATGACGCTTAACCTATCGCCTCTTTACGAACAAAGTGGAGATATGCAGCGAGACTGTCTTGCCATAGCGTCATGGCTTCTGTGAGTTCATCATGGCAGGATTTGCCATCCAATAAGCGGCGCTCTGCTTTTTTCAAATTTGAACCATAGCGGTTAAACCCGAGTTGTAACGCGGTGCTGGCTTGACGATGAAGCTGTCTAATACATTGATCTTCGTCTTGCTCTAATAGCTGCTGAATATGGATGAGTTTATTACGAGCCGACAACACAAACTCGTTGTAAATCGAAGAGACTTCATCTTCACTAAATCCAGACTTTAGGGCATTTACAGCCGTTTCATCGTATAGGATATCGGGCAACTCGACGCTGACATTGGCTTTTTTGGGAGACTGAGACTCGCTAAGCGCTTGGCGTAATTTCTCTTGCTTTATCGGTTTGCCAACAATATCGCGAATGCCGAGTGCCAAGTATTCTTTTACCTCATCTGGACTGAGGCTAGCAGTAAAGGCTAGGAAAGGGGTTCGTTTGTTTTTATGCTCACAATTTTGTAGCTGCTTTAATACTTCTTGCCCGGAAAGATCGGGTAAGTTCATGTCTAACAACACCACATCGAAATGGTGCTGTATTAGCATCTCGATGGCGCTTTTACCATTGGTTGCCAATTTAACCTTATGCTCATCTTCTGCCATAAACTCAATAGCGATTTTTTGGTTGAGATCCAGGTCTTCTACCAACAGTACTTTCAGACCGGTGATACAGTTATCGTGCTGCGGGCGCTGCTCTACTAAGCTCAGTTCACCAATGTTTAGTAGTAAATCAAAACTGAATGTACTGCCTTTGTTAAGCTCGCTTTGAATATCTAGCTGCGAATTCAGACGGTTGAGTAGGCGACTGGTAATGGCAAGCCCCAAGCCCGTACCACCCTTAACTTTACCTGCACTACTTTGTACGTATGGCTCGGTCAGCTTATTAATATCTTCACTATCAATACCTGGCCCTGAGTCCGTGATACTAAAGCGCACTTTATGCTCAATTTGTTGGTCTTTTAAAATCTCAACTTTGAGCTTTACTTCCCCTTTGTCGGTGAACTTAATGGCATTACCAACAAGGTTAATAAGAATTTGCCTCAGCTTTTGTTGGTCAAAGTAATAGCACACCTGATCGGGCAGTTCGTACACCAGTTCAAAGTGTAGTCTCTTTTGCTCTGCAAGCGGGCTGAGCAATAAGCAAAGGTTTTGTAGCCAACTTCTAAGCTCAACATCCTCTTCGTACAAGGCTTCATCACTTTGCTCCAAACTGGCGTAGTCTAGTACTTTATCAATCAGTAAATTTAGCGACTCTGCAGAGTTTACGATAGCCTCACAGTAGGCCTTGTTGCGACTATCTCTGGTGCGTCCCAATACAAGTTGGGCGCTGCCCAAGATACCGTTAAGCGGAGTTCGTATCTCATGACTGATCGTTGATAAAAACATACCGCGCAGCTCAAGGTCTTGTTGTGCCTTTAATGCAAGTTTATTAAGGTTTTGTTCTCTTTGCTCGTTACATAACAGCGCCATGCCGGTGGCATAAAAAATAGGAGCAAGGACGCCATTGAAGAAAATAGTGATGGTAAACCAGTTCTCTTTGAAAAGCGTGAAATGCGTCACTTCTCCCATTAATAGGGTTCTGCCGGTAAATATCACCAATATAATAAGTAGAATGGTGATATAGACTATGCTGCCGTTAGGGTATTTATTTCGTGCAAAGCGGATAAAGAAATAGAGCAGGAGTGTCGCTTCAACTAAGTGTTGTAAGTCTGAGATAAGGATCCTGTCTCTCAGGCTAGGAGAGAAAATACTGCTGTACATCAACAAGATGAAAAGCCCTGCTGTAACGCCGAGAAACACTTTAAAGGATGGGCCTTTAACCCCTAAAAACTGCCTTATCGCCATACAGTGGATGATGGAGGCCGTGAATAGCAAGGTATTAGCAATGGGAATGGTTTCCCAATTGTCAAAATAGCCGTGTAGTGCAAAGGAAGAAATCGCACAAAGCAAAACCAGAGGGTAAAAAATATAGAGCAGCGTTCCGGGAGTGCTTTTATTCGCTCGCCACGTTAAAAAGGTAAGGAGTGCCATCATTGCCGTCATGACGAGGCTGGTTAGGTAGAGGGTTTTTGGGTCGAGCATTTACCTAAAACTGCTTTTTGTTGCGAAAAAACTTAGCATAGAGGTATTCGTTGAGGCAGTAAAGCCCGTATGAAACAGAAGCTTCGATATCACGATGTCAGCGCTGTCTTCCCCCGCCGACTTGCGTCAGCAGGTTAAAGACATATGAAGCTTAGCGAATTTCGTCAGGAATATTCTGCTGAGCCCATGAAAGGAGTTCGATACGGTTACGACATTTGGTCTTACGAAATGCACTGTACAGATGCGTTTTCACCGTATGTGGACTGATATTTAGCTCTTCAGCGATCTCTTTGTTTTTCGCGCCTTTACTCATTAGCGCGATAATTGCTTTTTCTCGCTTAGTGAGCTTAACAGGTTCGATATCACCTTCGGTTAGTTTATGTAATGCATCCTTATTGAATTGCAACATGCGATTTAACACATTACACATCACGTCACGGCGATACCACAGTTGATCTTCAAGCAACAAACGGATCCCTTTCATTAGCACGTCGGCGTTGTCTGTCGTGTAAAATACACCACGAATACCGCTTAGCAGCGCACGATTGGCAAGCTCCGGGTTTTCATCTAAGTTGAATAGCACGATATCGCATTTAACTTTGAGGTTGACTAGTTGTTCTTTTAATTGACCCCAAGAATCGTTCACTGCGGTTTCGATGAAAAGTAATCGAGTGCCTTCAGGCACATCTGAGATATCAGTTCCGATAGTAACATCCAACCCTTGGGTTTTTAACAAAGGTTGTAACACATTGATACCAATGGTGTTAACCGGTTCTTTATCTAATAACAAAAAAGCACTACTGCTCATTTTTGGACACACTCTAATTTTTCCGATTTCTCAATGCTAACATGGGATTCAGACCTTTTGTATTAGAATTTTTAGTACAAGATAGAGAAATCCGCTATATAACAAAGTGAAATAATAAATCGAAATTATGTACAGAATATGTATTTAAATGTAATTTGTTGAAATAAGTAAGCTTTTAACAATTGCTGTTAATAACTTACTTATTTACATTGCTTAACAGAGAATAATCTAAACTGGTACTTTTTTCGTATTTTGATAAGGCGGCCAGCCCATTTCTTTTCCAGCTAATACATGTAGGTGAAGGTGATAGACAGTTTGACCACCATGATCATTACAGTTCATCACCACGCGATATCCATCTTCCGCAAAGCCGTGCTCTTTCGCTAATTTGGCGGCAACAACATATAAATGACCAACAAGGTGAGCATTTTCTTCCGTTACGTCGTTGATGGTCGCAATTGCTGTTTTAGGAATAATTAAGACGTGAAATGGCGCTTGTGGATTAATGTCTCTAAACGCGAGTGCTTGTTCATCTTCGTAAATGATGTCTGCTGGGATCTCTCGATTAATAATTTTGGTAAAAATAGTTTCTGAACTCATGGTCCTTCCTTATCTGGCATATTGAATTGCTCTAGCATAGCTAACTCTCAAGGAGACTCAATAGATTTAATGCGTTATCCCACTGCACATCAATTAAAAGGGTAGAGATATACGCAGGTATGCAGTAATCTCATGAAAGTAATACCAATTGAATTAATTCTTCAATCAATTTGAAGGGTGAAATATCATATTAGCTTCGTTAAAAATTTCTCATTTAGAACAACTAAATAGCAAAATTTTTGCCTTGCTACTAAAGCTATTTCCCCGCTTCAAAATAGCTCATTTACTTAATACAATTGGTATAAAATGATTTGGTACTCACGAAGGAGTGAATAGATGCGCTTAAAATATACGCTTGCGACCGCTGTTTTACTGTTGTCACCGCTTTCACAGGCTGCGTTGCTAAGTTTTCCTGAAGAAATTATTCCCTTGCAAGTTGATGATAAAACCATTGAACACTCATTCTTCTCCAAAGTACGAGAGCTGGACTTAGCAAAAGGGGAGTATGCGGTCAAAATGCGTTATACCGATTTGTATGAAGTGGGCTATGACGACCACGAAACCATAGAGTCGAAGCCATTTTGGGCAAAAATAAGTATCGATCAAGACGGCGAGTATCAGGTTGAATTTAACCGACCTGACAATGTGGTTGCGGCAAAGGCATTTGCAGATCAGCCGTTGATTATGTTGCAAGCACCCAATGAATCGTTAGCGACAACACTGGTGGTGACGCAAGAAAGACCAAGAGTAGCGACAGCGATAGCAAGTGAGCCATCAACACCCACTGCACCACGTTATTCAACGCCAAGCACTGCCACAAGAGCCGTAACGCCAGCGGCGCCTAAGTCAGCACACCCAGATGTGGTTGGCATGTTGGACTATTGGTGGCATCAAGCAACCCCAGAACAAAAACGGTTGTTTTTAGAAAAAATAAAGGGCAATTAAGCCCTTTATCAATGCGTTGTTAGGTTTTGTTTCATCGTTATAATTTTGCTACGGCAAAAGTTCTTATGGTCAAGCAACCATGACGTGGGTGAATCATCTAAGATTACTTCGGGAGTTAATATAACAAACTCTTTGTGGTGGGAGTTTTCTACCATATTAAGAACGGCTTTGCTCTCCCCTTGCAATGCTTCGATATACATACGACTTTTAAACGTTTCTAAGCGTTCGAATTTGGAGAAAAACGCATAAACTGCAGCGCGCGTATCGGAAATGTCATAGTCGATGAGGTCTTGACATATCTTGATGGATTCTTCTGCTATCTTTTTCTCAGTCAATGAGACTTTTTCAGAGAGCCTAATCAGTTCCTCAGTTTTAGAAATGTTTGGATTGGCGATGAGTTGCTTTGCTAATTTATATGTGATTTTGGCGTGATTAGGGCTCATCTGATCCACTGAAGTTATATGGCCTGAATTGAATATGAGCTCTTCTTTGGTTGGCGCTGGGCTTTCCACTTGAGGTTTGCTGTGAGCGGCTGGCGTGATCAAGGCAAACGAAAGTATGAATGTTCTTAGTCCTATCTGCATATTAAATCTCCCTTTTAAATTAGAAGATAAATATAGCTTTGCGGAGCAAGGAAATAAAATTACTGAGGAGCAAAATATGCTCCTCGGCAGTGCGTTACTTTTCGAAAGCACGCTTCATAAAGTTAGGTGTCGTTAATGCCCCCTTATGAATACTTGTGTTGTAGTGATGAAAACAAGAAAAACAAGTGACACCTATCGCTATTAACACCACAGCTGAGGAGATGAAGTAAAAAAGTATGAAAGCACTTCCATTGCAAGTTAGTGTTGGGTGTCAGCGATTTACAAGATTAGGACACAAATCCTGTTTAATTATTTGCTTATACAGAAAAGATAATGCATTTAACGCTGTCGCTTGTGTTTTAGGCGACACATTACGTTTAAGTACAAGGTAGTCGAGATATTCGACAACCTAGGAAAATAAGCGACACCCATCACTATTAACATCAAAGTTGAGGAAGTGAAGTAAAAAAGCATGTAAACACTCCAATAATTTTGGTCAAAAACGTTTATCGATAGGTTATTTTTTAGCGCTCAAGCGTATCTCTACACTAAAACTGGGTTATCGCGCACGACAACGCGCTGCAAATACAACAGTAAGAAATTCTAGAATTGAGAATGTGAGTTTTGCTAAGCCAACAAGCGCTCGCAGTTTGTTAGGTTTGTCCGTCGTCGTTTTTGCAGTGTTTCGCAGTAAGCGGTTATTGTTCGCTCTCGACCAACGGCACCGTGAAATACCCGAGAAAACTGCGTAGTGAGTTTTATCCAGTTCTCAGGCTCTATATTGAGTCGAGTGAGTATGGGTTGTGACTCAAAAATATAGCCTCGTTTGTCGGCGCGAATACATTGGCCTGTGAGTTCAACCAATTCGATATAAGACTTGAGCTCAAAAGGCAGGCCTTTAGGCATACGTTTTCGTGGGCTGCCAGCAAAACGTAGTAGACTTTTTGGTTGATTACCCCGTTTAGCGTGGTCGATGCGCTTTTTGATGCTGGTGTGGTCTGAGGTTTCAGGCGTTGCGGCGATTTTGGCTCTAATGGGGTTTAAGTCTACGTAAGCGAGACAAGCAGCCAGTGCGGCTTCATCCAGTAATGCTTGGGATTTAAATCTTCCTTCCCAAAATCGACCTGCGCAATTATCTTCTTTATTTGCTCGGCGGGCGATATCTTCGTTGAGTACTCGCATAAACCAGCTAATGTCTGCGAGCCTTTCTCTGTATTTGGCGACATGCTCATTGAGTATCAACTGCTCCGACTCATTGAGTGGCTCACCTTCAGTAAACTTTTGGCTTATCCAATTGCCCTTAAACAACTTGTGCCACCGTATTACAATCGCTTTATCCGACAGGCGCTTAGCTTTTTTATCATCAACATATAAAACAATGTGAGTGTGATTACTCATCACCGCATAAGCACAGACATCAATACAAAACACAGACCCCAACATCAATAGCTTTTCTTCAGCCCAATCACGACGGTGTTCGTATGATTTTCCGGTAAATTTATCTTCACCGCACAGAAACGCACGCCTTACGCAACGGGAGATACAGTGGTAGTATTTGGTGTCGGTTAAACTGATTTGTCTTTTACGGGCAGTTGCCATAGTTTGGTTTCCTCAATCCTTTGAGTGCAGAATTAAAGCGTAGGCGGTATATTTGGAAGGTGCAAATTAGTGGTGGGTGTCAGCGATTTACACCTCAGCGATTTACACCAAAACAAGCTAGAAAATTTTGCTCAAAGGGCTAACAACACCGTTTGCGCCTTGCTGTAAAACATGAGTATATATTTGCGTTGTCTTCACATCGGAATGACCAAGTTGAGCTTGCACGGTTCTAATATCTGCACCACTTTGTAGTAAATGAGTAGCTAATGCATGTCGCAAGCGAAAGTTAGCATTAATAAAGTCACAAGAATCACACACAGGTGAAGTTGAGAAGGCGAAGACAGAAAACGTGACGCTGATACAGCATTGGCCTTGCAGCATTGTCGAGCAGGTATCTTGCGGCTAATTGGCGCATTCAAGTTAGATGCAACAACGACCAAAGTAGACCGAACGAGTTAGCAGCTCGATAGCTGCTCAAAATCAATTAGTTAACCTGCTTAATTGCTCAGGCTAGCTGCCTCTGTACGAGTAAAAAATATAATTGCTTATTAAGGCAAATTTAGGTGTAATGAATACATAATAAGCGCTGAGCAATGCAGGGAAAGCTTACATAACACTAGCTAGGAAAGTGAGAGCCTCCAAAAAGCCTATTTTTTCTAAGTAAGCTATAGCATAAACAACACCAACTCTGTCACACCGAGCAGGTAGCGGCTCAGTCCAACAAGTGATTATGCAACACAAACTGCGTGTCGCATAAATACTAAAATGTTAAGGCTAAGTAACTTCGCGTGCGGTTGTTTTAAGGAAGATTTATGATTAATGAAATTAAAAATTGGTGGAGCTCAGTACCAAAAGCCCAGAAAACGGGCCTGATTGTGTTAGCGGCATTTGTTGCGGCAGCTCTTATCATGAGTTTTGGAGTAATTATTGGCTCATCTCTGGGCAAGGCGCTCTAAAGTTGTTGCCTTTGCAAAAAGATATATTTGAGCAGTTATGGCAAAACGAGCTACCAATGTCGTTGTTAGGTCTGAAACATGTGTCATCAAGCGAGCGAAGTAGTCATAACAAGGTCAGGCACAGCGACGGCTTTTCTGTTGCGGCTTCACCTTCACTACAAAGCCGCGCGTGCTGGCGGCGCTAGCCCATAGAAATTTTTATGCGAAAGTCATCTAATACAGCCGGCGACCGAAAACGTTTTTGTCCAAAAACGAGCTAGAGCGAACGTCTGTTGTTCGCTCATAACTTCAGGTCAGGTGAAATATTAACCGAACCATCAAGGCTGTAGGAGCAGATATGAGCTACTACACTTTAACAATTAAGTTTATGTTTTGATTCGGTCTACTTTTCGAAAGCACGCTTCATAAAGTTAGGTGTTGCTAATGCTCCTTTATGAATACCTGTGTTGTAGTACTCAGTATCAAATGTTGCGTTATCAACATCTTGCTCGCGGAATCCGGCAAACTTTTCATCTTTACGCGCCATCGTTGCTGACCACAGACCGCTTGGGTAGATCGGCTGTGGGAAAGGCAGGGTTTGCAGATCAACAAAGCCTACTTCCAACATTGCATCGCGCATTTCTAGTAGCAACGGCATGTGCATCAGTGGTGATTCACTTTGCTGGATCATGATACCACCAGTGCGAAGCGCTGCTAAACAGCTCTTGTAGAATGCGTGGTTGAATAAACCTTCACCAGGGCCTACAGGATCGGTGCCATCAACGATGATAACGTCGATAGACTCTGCTTCGGCTTCACGCATAAATTTGATGCCATCATCAAACATTACAGTTGCGCGAGGATCGTTATTAGACTCACAAAGCTCAGGGAAGTATTTCAAAGACATTTGCGTCACAACTTCGTCGATATCAATCTGAGTTACTTTTTCAACGCCAGGGTGCTTTAATACTTCACGCAATGTGCCACAGTCGCCGCCGCCAATGATCACAACATTTGTAGGTGCTGGGTGCGAGAATAGCGCCGGGTGACTCATCATTTCGTGATAGAAAAAGTTTTCACGCGTGCTCACCATAGTGCAACCGTCAATGATCATCAGGTTACCAAAATCCGTCGTTTCAAACATTTCTACTTTTTGAAAAGGTGATTGGATTTCGTCTAATTTTTTGTTGACTCTAAGTGAAAAAGCGCTGCCATCGCGGTCGCTAATTTCTGTAAACCAACGGTTTGCTTCTAAGTTTGCCATGATTGTGTTCACACTTGATAAAAATTAAGGCAATTCTGCCAGTGCTTGCGCCTTTGCTCAATCAATTTTAGTCAACATTTTGTACTTTGCCTCATATTAGTTCTAATCAACCATGGCCGATTTATAAGGTTTGTAAGCTAATGAAAACGCAACTTTAGGTCGCATTGACTTGCCTCGCGTATTAGAATGAAGCTTTATAAAGAATTAATTGAGAGCAGCAATGACTTGGGGTCTGCAAACAGCACGTTCTATCTATAACGTTACTCACTGGAGTGACGGCTATTTTGATATCAATGAACAGGGCCAGTTAGTGGCGTTTCCTGATGGTGATCGCACTAAGCCACCAATTCTTCTTTCAGAGTTAACTGAGCAATTTAAAGCGCAGGGGCTAACTTTGCCGGTTTTGGTACGTTTTACCGACATTTTAAAACATCGTGTCGATACCTTGACTCAAGCATTTACTGCCGCACGAACTCAACGTGATTACCAAGGCCAGTACACCTGTGTTTACCCAATAAAAGTGAATCAGCAGCGCTCGGTTGTCAGTAAGTTATTGGCTCACCCGAGCGGTCTTGTTGGTCTTGAAGCCGGTTCTAAGCCTGAGTTGATGGCAATTTTGGGTGTGGCACACCAACCTATTACCATTGTCTGTAACGGCTACAAAGACAGTGAGTTCTTGCGCTTAGCTTGCATTGGTCAAGCGATGGGCCATCAAGTAAACATAGTCGTTGAAAAGCTCTCTGAACTGGATACCTTATTACAGGAAATCGACGATTTAGGCATTGAACCGTCGATTGGTATTCGTATTCGTCTTAATTCAGTTGGTAAGGGCAAGTGGCAAAATACCGGTGGTGAAAAAGGCAAGTTTGGTCTTACTGCTAGCCAAGTGCTGCAAGCGGTTGAGCTACTTAAGTCGCATAATCGTTTGCACTTAATGCAGTTGGTACACTTCCATATCGGCTCGCAAGTTGCCAATATTCGCGATATTCAACGTGCGCTTAAAGAGTGTGCGCGTCACTATGCTGAGCTATACCAACTAGGTGTTCCGCTGCGTATCGTTGATGTTGGCGGTGGCCTCGGAGTGGACTACGAAGGCTCAGGTTCTCGTAGTTCATGCTCTATGAATTATACGGTGGCGGAATACGCGAAAAATGTGGTGCATGCTTTTCATGATATTGCGGAGCTTAATAACATTCCGCATCCGGATATTATTACTGAATCTGGCCGAGCATTAACTGCCCATCACGCGATGCTGATCACGGATGTGATTGACGTAGAAAAAGCGCCAAATCAAGTCGAACCGGTGCAACCACTAGATACCAGCCCATTGGTGTTGCAAGAGTTATGGCATTCGTTGTCACAACTAACCCCTCGCATGGCTTTAGAAACTTATCATGACGCTATGCATTTGTTCAGCGACGCACACGACCAATACGTGCATGGTTTGATCAGCATGCAAGAGTGGGCGCAGCTTGAACAGCTATACTTCACGACACTTCATAAAGTGCGTGAGTGCTTAAATGAGAATGCGAGAGCACACCGAGAAGTACTAGACGACCTCAATGAAAAGCTGGCAGATAAACTGTTTGTGAACTTCTCGTTGTTCCAATCACTGCCGGATGTGTGGGGTATTGACCAGCTATTTCCGGTGATGCCTATCGACAAGCTCAATCAGCCGTTGACGCAAAGAGCGATTATTCAGGACATTACCTGTGATTCGGACGGTCAAATCAACAGTTATGTTGAGGGCGCGGGTATCGAGTCAAGTTTACCCATTCCTGAGTATGTGCCGGGAGAGCAATATCACGTTGCGATGTTCTTGGTGGGAGCCTATCAAGAAATATTGGGTGATTTACATAACTTATTTGGTGACACAGACTCAGTACACGTTGAGCTTTGTGATGAGGGTTATAAACTCACTAATGCCATCAAGGGCGACAGTGTTGAAGATGTACTGCGCTTTGTTCATTATGACAAAGCGGTACTATCTGAGAACTATGCACAGCAAGTCGCGGCGTTGTCGTTGCCAGAGTCAATTAAAGCTCAGTATTTACAAGAGTTAAACGCCGGACTTGAAGGTTATACTTACTTCGAAGATTGATTTCTAGATAGTGAAATGGAATAAATTATAGCCGACCAACTGGTCGGCTTAATTGTGTGTGACTTTCAAGGTATGATACAGCTCTGCCGTAAAACACGATGAGGGAATGAATGTCGTTTATTCGTAAAGTGATCAGCATCTTGCTGTACGCCGTTAACACTATATTTTGGTTTATACCGATCTTTATTTGTGGCTTGATTAAGCTACTGCCCATCCCACCATTGCAAAAAGCCATGAGCTATATTGCTAAAGCGTGCGCAAGTAACTGGGTCGCGTGTAATTCAGTGAGCCAAAACCTCATTGCGCCGTATACGCTCAATGTTAGCGGATTAGATGAGCTTAAACGCAAAGACTGGTACTTGGTTATTGCCAACCACCAAAGTTGGGTGGATATCTTAGTGTTGCAGCGAGTGCTTCATGGCAAAATCCCGTTTTTGAATTTCTTTTTGAAAAAAGAGCTGCTTTACGTACCCGTGCTAGGTCTTGCTTGGTGGGCGCTCGATTTTCCTTTTATGACGCGAACCAGCAAGTCGCAATTAAAGAAAAACCCTAAATTGCGTGGTAAGGACATAGAAACGACGCGAAAAGCATGCGAAAAGTTTAAAACAATGCCTGTGAGTATTGTAAACTTCGTTGAGGGTACGCGTTACACCGAGTCCAAGCATAGTAAGCAGAAAAGCCCATTCACACACCTGCTTAAACCAAAAGCGGGAGGCATCGCGTTTGTGATGCAAGCCATGGGTGAGCAAATCAGCAAAGTGGTGAATGTCACCATCCATTATCCCGGTGGTGTACCAACTTTTGCAGACTTTATCGCTGGTAAAGTGAAGTCAGTAGATGTTCAGGTGGAAGTAATGCCGGTCAGTGCAAACTTGGTCGGCGACTACACGAATGATCCCGAATTTAGAGTGCGTTTCCAATCCGAATTAAACGCCTTGTGGCAAGCCAAAGACGCACAACTTGTGGAGCTTGCCGATAAAAAGTAGTAGAAGGATGTTGTGATGTTAAAACAAATACTACCTAAGTGGTTTCTCGGGCTATCGGCCAGTGTGTGGCTGCTGGTGAATACCTTTGTTTGTGGTTTATTGGTGCTATTGTTTGGCATCATAAAATTGCTTGTGCCAGTTAAGTTTATCTCTACAGCACTGCACTTTTTTTACGGTATGTGGTGTAAAGGCAATTACCTCGGTTTGCGCATCGCGTGCGACAAAATACAAGTGAGCTTGCCAAAAGAATTACACGCTCAAGGGTGGTATTTATTAATTTCCAATCATCTTAGCTGGCTTGATATCGTTGTGCTTAGTGCCATGGAGGTACTACCTGCACCTAAATTTTTCCTAAAAGATGAATTAAAGTACGTGCCTTTCATTGGTACTGGTGCATGGGCGATGGGCATGCCATTTATGAAACGTGCGAGTAAAGCGCAGATCGCCAAAAACCCTAAGCTTAAAGGGATGGATGTAGAGCGTACCAAAGCCAGTTGTCGCAATTTTCGTGATCATCCCACAACGGTAATTAATTTTGTGGAAGGTACTCGTCATACTAAAGCCAAACATGCGCATCAAAATAGTCCGTTTAAGCATCTGCTCAAACCAAAGGCGGGTGGTGTAGCGTTTGCCCTAGAAGTGTTATCTGAGCAACTTGACGGTATGCTCAACGCGACTTTGGCTTATGAGTTAGAGGGTGAGCATATTTGCCGTGCATTTACGCTTGGACGCTTGGATGCAATTGATGTAAAAATAGACTACATCGCGATGGAGAAAGTGCCACTTGGTAATTATCAAGCCGATAAAGCTTATCGTGTACAGTTTCAATCTTTTATGAATGAAGTTTGGCAACGCAAAGATTGCCAACTCGAAGCGCATTGGCTGCATTCGACTGAGCCAAATGACACGCTCAATGAGGAGCTAAAACAGCTATGAAGTTTGATCACCTTCATGATGTCGTTCAACCGTGGTTAAAAGAGTTACCGCAGGGCACTGTGATCAGTGCTTTATTCACCAATGGTGTCGCGGTTGTTGGGTTATTGCTTTTATATTGGGTGATCCGCCGTTTAGTGCTACCCAATGTAGAAAACCTCGCGCGCCATATTTCACCGCGTAAAATTGGTCACCTTTCCCCTCAGTTAAGTAAATTTAGCGGCCGCTTTGCCTTTGTATTGTGTTTACTGGTCTTTTCCGCCTACCACGAGCGTCTATTTGTCGCGCCTGCTTGGGTGTTTATCGTGATGGAAACACTAGTGTACGTTATGTTGGTGGTGTCATCTGGGTTTTTATTTAGTAGTTTAGTCAATTTAGGGAATGGCGTTTATAACCTCTTTCCATTCGCCAAAGAAGTGCCGATCCAAGGGATTATTCAAGTAATTAAGCTACTGATATTTATAGTTTGTTCTATATTGGTGGTCAGTATCTTGGTGGATAAATCACCGACCTATATTCTTTCCGGTTTTGGTGCTATCGCGGCAGTCATTATTTTGGTATTTAAAGATACGATTTTGGGATTGGTTGCGAGTATTCAAATAGCAGCCAACCGACTGGTAACCACTGGCGACTGGATCCAAGTTGACGCATTTGGCGCAGACGGCGAGGTGATAGATCTGGGGTTAAATACCGTTAGGGTACGTAACTGGGATAACACCGTCACCACCATACCAACTTATATGTTGATCTCTGATTCATTTAAAAACTGGCGTGCCATGCAAGAGTCAGCAGGACGCCGCATCAAACGCGCCATCCATATTGATTTTACTAGCATTGAGCCGTTGCCTGAGCAAAAGCGAGCGTCGCTAACCGAGCAATATCCACTGCTGGAAAAGCTTGACGATGTACCCAGTGATATCACCAATTTAGGCTTATTTAGACGCTATGCAGAGGCCTACTTGAAGCTGCATGATGCCATCAATCAAGATTGTTTATGTATGGTCAGGGAACTTGCCCCCACGCAACATGGCTTGCCTCTAGAGTTTTACTGTTTTAGTCGCGATAAACGCTGGGTGTTTTATGAGCATCTACAAGCCGATATTTTGGACTACATGCTAAGCGTAATGCCAGCATTTGGGTTACGTCCATATCAAAGCGTGAGTGATTACTTTGGCGCACACCGCGTGAAAGTGCGCGCCGGTAGCAAACCAGACGCAACTTCAGAATAATCATCAAGGCCACTCAAGCGTGGCCTACACACTTCCTGCGATAACCCCAAACACCATAAAGGCAATAAGCAACTGCCATATCGCGGGCTTTAGCCATTTTAGTGCTGCAAAGCCTAATACCACCGCGGTGATATCGAGCAAACTATGCACCGCAGAAAGCCAAATTGGTTGATAAAACGCAGCGGCTAAAATTCCCACAACACCGGCATTTAAGGCCGCGCTAATACTTGCAAACAGTGGCAATGCAATAAGTGATTGCCACTGTTGGTTAAATGCCCACATTAACAGTAGGCCCGGCAAGAAAATAGCGAGCGTCGCAATCGCTGCGCCCAAAATGGGATGGGTATTGTCGACAACGGCGCCTAAAAAGCTTGCGATGGTAAACATCGGCCCTGGAATGGCTTGCGCGGCAGCATAAGCCGTTAAGAAGGTTTCTTGCGCGATCCCCTCGACACTGGTTTGTAGCAGCGGCAGCACGACGTGACCACCACCAAAAACCAAAGCACCTGCCTGATAAAACTCGGCAAATAGTTGATTTGGTAGCGCGGCAAAGGTTAACGCAAATAGGCCAATAAATAGCGCAAATACAGACCAGTTGATTTGGCTTTTTGATTGACTCGGTTTACTTGGCGCATTGCTGAATGAGTAAAAGTAACCAGCAACGACAAGCACCATAAGCACACCCAACTGCGCGCTTAAGTTTGGCAGCATCAACAGTGTGAATGTGGCGAAAAATGCGACGAATTTGAGTGCTGTGGTTTTACAAAAACTTTTCGCCATACTCAGTACCGCATCGGCAACGATAACAACAGCAAACAACTTCAACCCATCAATGACATTCAACGCAGTGCCCGAAAGCTGCTCAGCGGTTAATGCCAGCATGATCATGAGCAAAAAAGACGGTAGCGTAAACCCTAAGAAGGCGGCGATCCCTCCTAGTATTCCAGCTTTTTCTAAACCAATCGCGAATCCGACTTGGCTGGACCCCGGCCCTGGCAGTATTTGTGACAGGCTGATCATACTGGCATAGCGCTCGTTACTCAGCCATTTTAAGTTATCGACAAAGTGTTTTTTAAAGAACCCAAGGTGGGCTGCAGGTCCCCCAAAGCTCGTACATCCTAATAACAAAAACTGATAAAATATTTTCAGAAACATAGTGTACCTTGTGATATTGTTAACCTTGTATCCTCACATTTTTATATGACATATTTATGACTTTTGGTGCTGGTGCGCCTCAGTTGGATAAGTATTATGCGAATGACTTTTTTATCGCCCTGTTTACTTTTTTTGTTGGCGAACTTCTCTTGTTTTGCTCAGCAAATCAATGTCGCTGTTGATCACGCGCCACCGTATAGCATTATTGAAGACAATGGTGAAGTGCAAGGTTTAATCTTAGATATATTGGCAACGGTACAGGCTCAAGCTGGTGTTGATTATCAAATAAATGCCGTTCCCTGTCCTTTCTCACGCTGTATGCGGATGATAGCGCAAGGTGAAGTAGACGTCATGGGTGGCTTGATCCGTACGCCTCAACGAGAAAAGTTAATCGACTTTGTCGAACCCGCCTACATGGCGCTGACATCTTCGTTTGTATTCTACGCTAAACAAGACAGCGATATTCGGGTGGAGCAATATACGGATCTTTATACCAAGCGGATTGCAGTGATGCGTGGGGGCGTTTTTTACCCTCGCTTTGATGAAGACCGTCAACTCAATAAAGTCCCTGTGTTTAGTGAGCAAGTGGCGTTTGATTTATTGCTTAAAGGACGTGTTGACCTAGTGATCGCAGTTGAAGACACCGCTGAGGTGGCGATGGAAGTGCTTGGTCAGCCCATTGAAAAGTTGAAAAAAGTCTCCTATCACCACGCTCAGCCGATTTATGGCCATATGGCGATGAGCAAACGCTTCAGCGGCACCGAGCTTGCGCAAACCATTCGTTTAACGATGAAGCAATTGGCTAAGAGAAAGCAGCTTGATGCTGTGGTTGCAAAATATAAACTGCCACCAGTTTCTGAGCATATAAGCGACTTAGTCCCTGCTCACCCTTAAAAAAACCAACAAGGCTTCAGCCAGAGTTAATTGTTTATTGCAACAATATAGACAATCAAGTTGAAACGAACTCAGGTGGGAAGATGATTGCAAGAAATATGTTAATTGGTGCAGCTGTTGTGGTTGCTTTGTCTGGATGTGAAATGAATAACACAGGTAAAGGTGCGGCGATTGGTGCTGCAACCGGTGCGGTGTTAGGTAAAGCTACAGGTAACCACAAAGATAAGCGTCTTGCCATTGGTGCTGCGGTTGGGGCAATTGCAGGTGCCGCGATTGGTAACTATATGGACAAGCAGGAAGCCGCTTTTAACCAAGAGCTTGCTGGTACGGGTGTTGAGGTTGTTCGTGAAGGCGATCAAATGCGCTTAGTGTTGCCATCAAACATAACCTTTGCGACAGGTAAGTCAGCTATCAGCCCTGGTTTTTACAATACACTTCAAGGCATTGCACGCGTGATGCAGCAGTACGATAAGACATTCTTAACGATTGTCGGACATACAGACTCTACTGGTTCAGCGAGCTTCAATCAGACTTTGTCTGAACAGCGCGCAAATAGCGTAAAGCAGTATTTATTATCACAGCAAGTACTACCTGCGCGTTTGTACGCAGAGGGCATGGGTGAGTCTCAGCCAATCGCGAGCAATAGCACCGAGCAAGGTAAGGCACAAAATCGCCGAGTCGAAATTAAAATTATTCCAAACCGCGCGTAAGAAAATCAAGGAGTGCTATGTTTGAGCACTCCTTTTTATGGATTTCGGCTGCTATAAGAATAAGGTATTTATCGAATTATCAGATAAATCAGGCCTGCGCCGATAACGCCCCCAACGCTTAGGGATAGGATTGCAGTAAACAAGAATAAATGATAACTCACTGTTTTTTCTTCTTTGTTTTCTTTATTATGGAGCATGTCGGCCAAGTCAATAAGCTTGGATTGGGAGATTTCAAACACCGCACACAAGCTCATTACAGTCTCTTTACTTGCTGTCCCGTCGCTCTCGACGCGTTGAATTGTGCGTAGACTTACTCCAGAGGCATCTGCTAAATGTTGCTGAGTCCAACTCTTTTCGGTTCGCAACAGCTTTACTGTATTATTATTTATTTGCATTATCTCCTCCTTGACGAACTTAAAGTACGGTGCTGCCGTACCAGCGTCCCAAGTAGTACGCGAGAGTAAATATACAAAAACCTGCAACCAGGCCGTAGCCCATAAAAGTGAATATGACCTTGGCTAAGGTCAGTTGATCGTTCAGAGGGGGACTTGACTGGCGACCAAGTATTTTTTTTCCTTTGAGTAGTAGGCACTCAGTTTCAAAAGTAAACCCGTTAATTAAACAAAATCTAGCTTCATAGGCTTGATCTGCATAAGTAAATTTATGGGTACTATCACCGAGTAAGTGGCGTTTTTGAGAAACGCAAACATCGTCGACGAAAACATATTGAGTGCAATTTAATGCATTTGCACAACACGTAATTTGATGATCTCCATCTTGGAAATACACTTTGTAGGTGGCTCTTTCTAGCTTTTTTAAGTCAGACATATTGAACTCTCGTTAAGTTGTTGTCTCCACTGTGCCTGTTTCTCCATTAAAACACGCCGACAAGCTTACGTCAGTGCTCAAACTGTCATATGACAATAGATTTATAAAATTAATTAACTTAATGATTTAAATACTTTTATAGCGAATGTTAAGGTTGGGTAAGAAATGGAAGTCAGAAAAAGCACTGAGCCTAATAAAGTTTTGTGACTCAGTGCCTCAATAAAAAGAAGGTCATAATGTGCTTAAAGCGTGTCACACACCACTTCAGCTTTGCAGGTAATTACGCTGACATTGGTGTAACCGATACGAGTTAGTTGCTCTGCGGCAAAAATAGCACGGCCACCAGCGGCACAGTGTAAATAAATTGGTCTGTCTGCGTCTTTTTCCAGCTCTGGAAGCTTAAATTCTAGCAATCCTCTTGGGATATTTACCGTGCCGTTGGCTGCCTTTTGACTGTGTTCAGCCGGCTCTCTCACGTCGATAACCAGACCATTGTTTTGTGCAATCTCTGATTTTGCTTGTACCGCGTCAATGCAGCGTTGATTAGGCTTGACTGTCTTTAATACATCTTGGGCAGATATCAGCATATATAGCTCCTTATTGGGTTATCGGTTTCATTATGACTCACCTTTCCTGAATGCCAAGTTTCTTCAATATAACGATCATAGGGCACCAGTTTGTAAAAGCAGACTGCACTAAATTGACACAAATAAACACACTAAACCAAACCCAATGTGGGTTGACAAAATGTGTGAGCAGTAAAGAAATGGCAAACATAACACCAGCGATTAATCTAAGTAGAGGATGTAAGGTCATAATGAGTGTCACCTTTAATATTAGATATTTCTAATATTAGACATTGCTAATGTTTGTGTCTATACTTTAAGCGCATTTATTTTTTGGGAGTCAACATGGATCTTCAGCAAATGGCGCAAAATGCCGAACAGGCAGAAGCCTTGTTAAAGCTTATGGCGAATAAAAATCGCTTGATGATTTTGTGCGCATTGCAAAAGCAAGAGCTCAGTGTTAGCCAGCTTAACGAAATGGTGCCGTTAGCGCAGTCTGCCTTATCACAACATTTAGCCAGCATGAGAAAGGCACAAATCGTGGCGACTAGGCGTGAGGGGGCGACGATTTATTATCATGTTAAAGATAGCCGAGTCGCTGTACTACTCGAGAGTTTATATCAGCTGTTCTGCGCCTCAAGTGCAGAGTAACTAGGAACGACTGAGATGCAAAAGTTAGATGGTGTCATTCGGTATGCTCTACAAGGCAGCTTGCCAACGATTATCTTCTTGTGCGCTGTGGTACTTGGATTATTTGCATTGCAAATGACACCACGAGAGGAAGAACCACAAATAGTGGTGCCTATGCTGGATATTCATGTGTCGGTACCAAATACTGCCTCACCAGAAGTGGCACGATTGGTCACCACTCCACTTGAAAAGTTACTGCTGCAAATTCCAGGCGTTGAACACGTCTATTCTACGACCCAAACCGGCGGCACGGTTGTTACTTTAAGGTTTCATGTGGGTGAAGACAGAGAGAAAGCCATTCTCAACACCTACACTAAGCTGTATGCCAACCAGCATACTATGCCGGGAATTGTCACTCAGTGGCAGATCCGTCCAATAGAAGTCGATGACGTTCCGATTCTTATGCTTGGACTGACAAGTTCCAAGCCGCAACTATATGATGACTACGCGCTAACGCGCTTTGCACAAGAGCTAGCTATCCAGTTACAGAGCATTGCAGATACCAGCGAGGTTACGGTTATTACCGGGCGCACGAGAGCACTTAGGGTTGAGTTGAACTTAGCTGCGCTTGCCGCACATCAAACAACACCAATGGATGTTTTAGGTGCTATCCAAAGTAGTAATCTAGTGACACGAGTCGGGCAAGTGACGGCAGGCAGTAACACAATTGCCTTTGAATCAGGTGATGTCCTTCGTAATAAGTCGGCACTTGAAGGGCTCACGGTAAATGTAATTAATGGTCGTGCCATTGTTTTAAAAGAAGTTGCTCGGGTTATTGATGGTCCTAGTGAGCCCGATAGCTATCAGTGGTTAGCAAGCAGCGGCAGCCAGGCTGATGCACCATTAGTGACGATTGGCGTGGCGAAGCAAAAGGGAAGTAATGCGGTAACGGTTGCAGAGCAAAGTTTAGCGCTTGTGACCCAGCTACAACAGGAGCTCCTTCCTGCTGAGGTATCGGTAAAAGTATTAAGAAACTATGGCGAGACGGCCAATGACAAAGTCAATAATCTTACCTCTAGCTTGGCCTTTGCGGTATTTACAGTTGTGGTATTTGTCGGTGTATTTTTAGGTTGGCGGCCTGCCATCGTTGTTGGTCTTGCAGTGCCAATTTGCTATGGCATTACACTTGGGTTGGATTTTGCGTTTGGTTACACCATTAATCGGGTCACCTTGTTTGCGCTTATTTTGTCGCTGGGATTGTTAGTCGATGACCCAATCACTGGGATTGATAATATTAGCCGCTTTATTCATCGCGGCGCGGCAGCTGACACAGATCATAATATTGTCGCTGCTATGGTCGAGATCAAATCTGCGCTTTTGATGTCAACGTTAACTATCATCATGGCGTTTATTCCATTGGCGTTTATTACTGGCATGATGGGCCCATATATGGCACCCATGGCATTTAACGTCCCTGTTAGTGTCATTGCCTCGACGTTAGTGGCTTTTTTAGTAACGCCTTGGCTATCTAAAAAGCTACTCAAAGCGGATTCAAAAACAAGTGAAGTCGCGCCTCAAGACTCGTACTACAGCAAAATCATGCTGCCAATTTTACAAAACCCCCGCAAAGCCAAATGGTTATTATGGGGTGTGTTAGGGTTATTTGTTGCGAGTGTGAGCCTTCCTATTTTTAGGGCCGTACCACTGAAATTGCTGCCGTTTGACAATAAAAGTGAAATCCAAGTACTGATAGATATGCCTGAGGGAACCAGCCTTGAGCAAACGGCCGCAATGGCGAGGCAAGTACAGCAAATCGTTTGGTCAGAAGCTGAAGTGACCGACATCGCCGCTTTTGTCGGTAAGCCTTCCAGTATGGATTTTAATGGTATGGTGCGAGGCTATTATCGTCGTAGTGGTACTCATCTTGCCGAACTTAGAGTCTTACTGGTGGATAAGCGTGAACGCGAACATCAATCTCACGCCATCGTCATGCGACTGCGTGAAAAGCTTCAGCCTTTTAACCAAACTTTGACGCAAGTAAAAGTGGTGGAAGTGCCGCCGGGACCTCCGGTATTAAGTACACTCGTTGCTGAGGTTTATGCAGATCCGTTTGTTGCTCGTGAAACGCAAGAGCAAGCAGCCCAGAGGTTAGCACATCGTTTAAGGCAGGAGCCACATGTGGTTGAGGTTGACACCTCAATGGCTTCGCCAACATGGCTAAAGCGGTTTGTGGTTGATAAACAAAAGGCTGCGTTATCAGGTGTGGCCACAGAGGATATTAATCAATCTTTAGTGGTTGCAAGCAGCGGCATGTCAGCAGGCTTTTTATATACTCAAGGTGAGGTCGCAACGGTGCCCATCGAGTTAGGTGTGAGTTACGCGCAGCGTAATCAATGGCAAAACGTATTAGCGATGCAAGTTCGTGGTCGTCAGGAGTTGGCTAAAACCACTCAAGAATACGGCTTAGAGCAGGCTGCGAGACCCCTTGTGGCGATTGGTGAACTGGGCGAATTAACAGCTATTCCTACGGCTCCCGTGATCCTTCGAAAAGACCTACAAGAGGTGATTTATGTGTTTGCGGAGCTAAATGGCCGCACGCCAGCTGAGGTGATTGCCGATGTGGTTGCGGATGAAAACCAACAGATAACACCGAGCAATTGGGCATCTCGCACCTTTTTACACAGTGGCGGAGGAGTCACTTGGTCAATGTTTGAGGGAACCCATTATACCTTTAAAGGCGAAGGTGAATGGCGCATTACCATAGATGTGTTTAGAGATATGGGGATCGCATTTGCGTTTGCACTGGTGGCGATATTTATCATCCTGCGGGTACAAACGGCATCTAGTAGCTTATCACTTATCATTATGTCGGCTATTCCCCTTACTATGATAGGGATTATGCCGGGTTTTTGGTTACTCAACCAGTTTGGTGAGCGTGTGGTTTCAGGTGCGCCAGAGCCCGTGTTATTTACAGCGACCGCGATGATAGGGATGATAGCGCTGGCCGGAATAGTGGTGAGAAATTCCCTGATTTTGGTGGAGTTTATTAATCAGTCTCGAGCGGCTGGTATGGCACTTATCGATGCATTGATTGCGGCGGGAAGTGTAAGAATGCGACCGGTATTACTTACAGCAGGTACGACGTTATTAGGCAATTTAGTGATTATCTTAGATCCCGTTTTTAGTGGCCTCGCCCTTGCTATTATCTTCGGGATCATTGCTTCAACGTTATTTTCACTGTTGGTCGTGCCTATCGTTTACTATTTAGTATTCAAATCATCATCGACACCTAATCAACCCCTTAATGCCTCATCAGTTCAGGAGTTTTCTCATGTCCCGTAATAAAATCTTTATTCCTGTTCTTGCTATTTTTTGCCTATTATTGATGGTCGTATGGCTTGCTGGTGGATTCCAAAATAAGCTAGCTCCGGGCAATAAGTCCGAACTTCCCGCCTATCAAGGAGCACGTTATACCGTGCAAAAGTCGCTGATTGCGATGATTGAACAAGTTCCCGCGAGTGTGGTCGCAAAAGAAAATACGTTAGTGTCCAGTCGGTTGTTGGCGGAGCTTAAAACGCTTAACGTCAGAGCCGGTGATAAAGTCACTGCGGGACAGCTGATAGCAACACTCGATGATGCAGAGCTTAAAGCAGAGCTGCAAAGAGTGGCAGCGCAGCAAGCGGCAAATTCAGCTAAGCTAGAGCAAGCAACTAAGCAGTTAGTACGCAATAAATCTCTTAATGAAAAAGGGCTTATCGCGATTAACCAAGTGGATGAGTGGCAAGCCACAGTGAACGAGTTACAAGCGCAAGATAAGGCATTGCAAGAAGCGTATCGTAGTGCTGAAGTCGCGCTGGGTTACACGCAAATCACAGCCCCTATTTCGGGTAAAGTGGTGGCGCGCTTACAAGAGCCGGGCAGCATGGTTAGCCCCGGTGGCGCCATTATTTCGTTATTCAACCCATTACAATTACAGATTGAAGCGCCAATTCGCGAGAGCCAAGTTAAGCATATTCAGTTAGGAAGCGAGATTAAGGTGCGCATACCTGCGCTAGACATAAGCCAAACCGCGCGCGTGTCGGAAATGGTGCCAATTGCCGACAGCCAAGCGCGCAGCTTTATTATTAAATTGGATATGCCTTTGCTGCAAAATGTGGTGCCTGGCATGTACGCGCTGGTTGAACTTGTGCTTGGCGAGCAGGCGGTTATCCAAATTCCAACGAATATGATCAGCAAGTATGGTCAATTGGCGATGGTTGAGGTAATAGAAAGTGGCCAGCTTCACAAACGCTACCTCAGGTTGGGCGAAGAGACAGGTAATAAAACGATTGTTATTAGTGGCCTAAACGGAGGTGATCAGCTAGCTGTGCAGCGATAGTTAGCTGATCCGAACTTTTAAATAAAGGAAGCGATTTCGGCGAGTGATTTTTTCACTGTTGCGTGCTCTGGAATAGTTGCATCATCACTTGGATAACCCGCAATCAATAACATATAAGGACGTTCGTTATCTTTATCTCTACCGCACAACTCGCTTAAAAAGCTCATAGGTTTAGGTGTATGGGTCAGTGTGGCAAGTCCTGCATTATGCAGAGCTTGGATAAGAAACCCAGTAGCTATCCCAACCGATTCATGGACATAGTAGTTGGTATTTTTGTCTTCCGCGTGGATCCCACCTTTTTTCTGACTAAAAATAGCGATAAGCCAAGGTGCATGTTCTAAGTAGGGTTTTTGTGCATCTGTGCCCAAAGGCTTTAGCGCGTCCAGCCACTCATCTCCCGCACGGCCTTGGTAAAACGAGCGCTCGAGGTCTTCGGCTGCAGCTCGGATCTGTTTTTTCTTTTCTGCGCTGCCAATCGCCACGAAATGCCATGGCTGGTGATTTGCACCACTAGGGGCAGTGCCCGCCGCTTTGATACAAGTTTCGATGATTTCTTGCGGTACTGGGCGGTCGCTAAAAGCACGGATACTATGACGTCTCTTACTGTTCTCCAAGAATGCTTCCGCACGACTTAGCATTTCCTCGTGAGGGTATTCAATAAAATCCGTCAATGGGTGGTTGGCGTGATCTTGCATGTTAGTTTTCCTTGGGTGTTGTAAACTAAGAATGCTTCTTAGTGTTTCAGTGTTTACTTTTATTTGCAATTGATATGTTTATGTTAATTGTCACTAACCTAGGGAAATGTTATAAAAAGGACAATAATAAAAATCCGGACAGGAAATAAAAATGCTCGAAATCTCAGGACTTTCAAAAACCTATGACAATGGCGTTCATGCTTTGAGAGGTGTAAACCTGACTATTCCAAAGGGAATGTTTGGTTTGCTCGGACCTAATGGCGCTGGTAAATCTTCGTTGATGCGCACGATTGCCACATTACAGTCGGCAGATGCAGGCACTATACAGTTCGATGGTGTAGATGTTTTAAAGGAGCCAAAGGCACTTCGTGCACGTTTAGGCTACCTGCCGCAAGACTTTGGTGTTTACCAACGCGTTAGTGCGTATGATTTATTGGATCATATGGCAATCCTAAAAGGGTTAAATAATAAAAAAGAGCGTAAAGAAGCCGTTGACGGATTGCTCGCACAAACTAACTTATATGATCACCGTAAAAATGCGGTAAGCGGATTTTCCGGAGGTATGCGTCAACGCTTTGGTATTGCACAGGCACTGCTTGGCGACCCTGATTTACTCATTGTGGATGAGCCGACGGCGGGACTAGACCCAGAAGAACGTAATCGTTTCCACAATCTACTCGTTGGCTTAGGTGAGAGTAAAGTAGTCATCTTATCAACGCATATTGTAGAGGATGTGTCTGAGCTATGTCCGAATATGGCTGTATTGGCGAGCGGACAAATTTTACTTGAAGGTAATCCAATTGCGCTCACCGAGCAGCTACAGGGGAAAATCTGGCGTAAGTCGGTCACACTTGCAGAAGCGAAAGAAGTAGAGCAAAACTTACCGGTTATTTCTAAGCGCTTATTCGCGGGCCAGACCTTACTTAATGTATTTGCTGATCAAGCACCTGAAGGCTTTGAAGCGGTACCAGCCGATTTAGAGGACGTCTATTTTTCTACTCTGCATACTCATCGAAATAATCAAGCAGCGTAAGGAGTAGGCAGATGCTATTTAAAATGATGCGTTTTGAGCTGCGGTATTTTGTCCGTCAGCCTTCCTTTTATGTGACTTCTCTGATTCTATTTTTGCTCACCTTTTTTGCCTCAGTTTCGGACTCGGTACAGATTGGTGGTGGCAGTAACGTCAATGTAAACTCGCCCTTTGCCATCTTACAAACCGTTGCCATCATGACCATTTTTTCCATCTTTTTGGTGGTTAACTTTGTTGGTAGTGCGGTAATAAGAGACGATCAAAGTAAGTTCAGTGAGCTTATTTTGAGTAAGCCTTTGCACTTAGCTCAGTACCGATTGGGTCGTTTTCTCGGCGCTTATCTTGTTACTTTACTAGTATTTTCAATGTGTTTAGTGGGGATCTGGGTAGGCTCAGGCATTGGTGGTTTAGTCGGTTGGCTAGATACCGAACTGATTGGGCCTAATAAACTCAACTATTACCTAACGCCACTATTTGTCATCGCGGCCCCTTCACTGTTCTTTATGGCGAGCCTATTTGCGCTGGTGGCGCAAAAATTTAGAACCATGATAGCAATGTACTTAGTTGCTGTGGGTTTGTTTGTGACTTATCTTGTGGCAAATAGTATTTTTTCAGACATTGAATACCGTACCATTGCTGCGTATTTAGACATGTTTGGCCTATCAGCTATTTCGGCGCAATCAGAATATTGGACCATTGCAGATCGCAATACGTCAGTCATTAGCTTAGTTGATGAACTGCTCTATAACCGCTTAATTTGGATGTCAGTTGCACTGCTCAGTTTAGGTGCTTTAGCCTTAAATACTTCTCATTATTTACCGCAAAAACAAAAAACTAAGAGTAAAGCCAAAGAAGATGGTAACCAAGCGTCGGCATTGCTGAATCGTTTTGATTTTAAAGCGAGCGTAGGTAGTAGTTGGGTGCACTTTTGCACCAGAACCACTTTTGAAGTAAAGCAAGTGCTTAAAAGCTACCCATTCTTAGTGTTATTAATTTTGGCGGTGGCAACCTTAATACCTGCACTGGTTGGCTCATTTAATTGGTATGGCACAGAAGTATGGCCAGTGACCTTTAGAATGGTGGAGCTTATCCATGGGAGCTTCTGGCAATTATTGGTCATTGTATTGGTGTATTACAGCGCTGAGCTGGTATGGCATGACCGTGATTCGCGAATGGGAGACATTGTTGACTCTTATCCTGTTGCAAACTGGGTATTTTGGGGCTCTAAATACATAGCCTTAGTTGCGGTGATGACGCTGCTATGTGTATTTGGTAGCTTGATCACCATTAGCTATCAACTATTGTCGGGTGTGACACAGATAGATCTTGCCCAGTATATTGTGCGCTTGGGATATTTATATGTGTTAGGTTTTGCCTTCCAAACCACCTTAGCATTTTTGATACAGGTGATGAGTCCAAGCAAGTATATGGGTATGGGAATATATGTCGTTTATTTCATTATTTCGATAGTCCTGACCAACTTTGGTTTTGAGCACAATATGTACCACTTAGGCGAAACTTCCCCAGTGCCGTACTCAGATATTAATGGTTATGGTCATTTCCTCAGTGCAGCACATTGGTACAATTTGTACTGGTTTGGTTTTAGCATGATATTAGCGACACTAAGCTATGCACTTTGGCCTCGTGGTGCAGGACAAACGCTGAAAGCACGCATTTCACTGATGGGCTATCAGTTAGGTAACGCTGGTAAAGCATTATTGGCTTGTGGTGCTTTAATATTCGTGGGCAGTGGCAGCTACATCTACTACAACACGCAAATGGTCAATGAGTTTATCACGCAGGATGAAGCTGAAGATATCGCAGAGCTATATGAGCAACAATTTGCCCAGTATCGTGATGACCCTGTACCTGTCACGTTAGACGTACAGCTCAATGCTGAGATATTTCCAAAGACACGTCGTATTGAAGCGCAGGTAAAGCTGTTGGTTGAAAACCGCTCAGATAAAGAGATTACTCGCTTTTTGGTCAATAAACCTGATCATACATTAGAGTGGCAAGTTGAAATGGCTGGCGCTACGCTTGCTGAAGAGGATAAAACCTTTAAGCATGCTTGGCTTGAGCTTTCACAACCAATGACACCGGGTGAGCAGCGTGTAATTACGATGTCAGTCGTACGCCAAACGCTTGGCTTTGTAGATAGAGGCTATGATGAAACTTTGGTGAACAATGGTACCTTCATTGATAACGCGACCTTGTTCCCGACATTTGGTTATAACATCTATAAGCAAATTCAAGACAAAAGTGAGCGTCGTCAGCGCAGCCTTGAACCACTAAAACGTGGCAATAAGATTGAAGAAACACACTATCATCATGAGCCATTGTTTGCTGAAAATTTCGTCACATTCGCCGCAACGGTGACGACGGATGAATCGCAAGTTGCGATGGTGCCGGGTTATTTGCAATCAAAATTCAGCAAAGACGGCCGCACGACCTATGTCTATGAAATGGATGCTCCAATGCTGCACTTCTATAACATCTTGTCGATGGATCTTGAGGTGAAACGAGAAGAGTACAAAGGCATTGCGCTCGAGGTTTACTACCATAAAGATCATGCTTGGAACGTCGACACTATGTTGCAGTCGACTAAAGACTCAATTGATTATTTCACTCGAGAATTTGGGCCTTACCAACATAAGCAAATGCGTATTATTGAGTTTCCTCGTTACCGAGACTTTGCGCAAAGTTTTGCCAATACAGTGCCTTACTCGGAGAATATTGGATTTTTAACGGACACCCGTAACCCTGACAATATCAATGTACCTTACTATGTGACGTCACATGAGCTGGCACACCAGTGGTGGGCGCATCAGGTAATTGGTGCTAATGTGGAGGGATCAAATATCCTGTCGGAAATGTTGTCGCAATATTCTGCCATTATGGTGATGAAAGAAAAGTACGGCGAGCATAATCTTCGTAAATTCTTGAAGTATGAACTAGACACCTATTTAAGTGGGCGAGGTTCTGATCCGTATGAAGAGCGGGCGCTATCCAGAACCGTCGGTCAGCAGTACATTCACTACAATAAAGGTTCTGTTGTGATGTTAGCGCTGCACGATTTACTTGGAGAAACGCGACTCAATAGCGCATTAAGAAGCTTCTTAAATGACTATCGTTTTAGAACAGATATCTACCCAACGACACTCGACTTTTTGACTTACTTAAAAGCGGGGGCTTCAGAGCAAGAACAAGTATTTATCGAAGATCAGTTCAATGCGATTACGTTGTATGAGCTTAAGCTTGCGGGTGTTGAAGTGCAAGAAGCGACGCAAGCGGGAGAGCTACATACGGTGACCTTAACGGTTGAGGCGGCGAAAAAGCATGCAGATGGTGAAGGTAACGAAGAAGAAATCCCGCTTAATCAAGAGATTGATATAGCCTTATTCTCTGCCGATCCTAACAACATTCAAAGTGACGAAACGCTGTTATATCTACAAAAGCACGTCATCACATCGGGTGAAAATAAGATTGAGTTGAAAGTAACAGAGTTACCGAAATTTGTGGGAGTTGATCCGTTTGTAAAACTGATTGATAAGAAAACCGCCGATAACATCAAGTCACTCTAATGGATATATAGGTAGGAGAGGGCTTTTCGAAAGCCCTCATTCGTTTTTAAAGGAAAGTTATGCCAGATTTATTGCAAGTAACAGGGGTGTCGAAGCAATATGTTTCGGTAAAAGCAGTAGACAATCTAAGTTTTAGCGTTAAACAAGGTGAGATCTTTGCATTACTGGGCCCCAATGGTGCGGGTAAATCATCCCTTGTGAGAATGTTGGTTGGATTTACCTATCCAGATAGCGGCACAATCGCTGTGAATATTGATGGGCAAGCATATCAATCAATCCCTCATCAAAGTTTAGGTTATCTCCCAGAAGATAGAGGGCTTTACGCTGAAAAAACCGTGCAGCAGAATTTGCTCTATTTTGCCAAGCTACGCGGTGTTGAGAAAAACGCAGCGCTAGCACAGATTGAGTCTTGGCTAACGCAGTTTGACTTAAGTGATAGAGCGCATGAGCGGTTGAAATCGTTGTCAAAAGGCAATCAGCAAAAAGTACAGTTAATATCGGCAGTATTGCACAAACCCAAGGTTGTATTGCTCGATGAGCCTTTCTCTGGTCTTGATCCCATCAACCAAGAAAAGGTGGTGGTGTTTTTAGAAGCGTTAAAAGCACAAGGCATGACCGTTATTTTAAGCGCACATCAGATGGCGATGGTAGAAAAGCTTGCTGATCGAATGCTGTTAATGAATCACGGGCAAGCTGTGCTTTATGGCACGTTAGCCGAAATAAAACAGGACGTTGGTGTTGGCATCGATATCACAGTGAGTTTCAGTGAGGCAACGAACTACGCAGCGCTCAATTTAGGTAACTACAAGGTTGCGTGTACTCAATTAAGTCAGAATAAAATTAAGTTTGAGTTGATTGACTCCTCAGAGCTTAATTTGCTGCTCGCCGATTTGTCTAAATCAACGACTTTGCAAGGAATAGAAACCAAAACGATGGACTTGCATCAACTCTATCTTAAAGCAATCGAGTCTCATCAAGGCAAAGTGCAATCTCAGGAGAATGCCCATGTCTCATAAACTGCAACAGATACTGCAAGTGACCAAATGGGAGTTTATGTACTTTTTTAAACTCAAGCAGGAGTTGATCGGTAAAGCAATTATGCTGGCGATAGGTTTGCTTATCTATTTTTGGCAAAGCACTTCGTTTTTTGAACCTGAACAATATGTTATCGCAACACCATCCGCCATGAACTTAACTCAGCTACCTGAGCCTTTGCTTCTAAAGCGAGTTGATGCTTCAAAAGCTGAACTTCTGACTCAGTTAGAACAAGAGGAAATTGACGGTATTTTGATACTTCAAGCCCAAACGGGTGAGGCGTTACAGTTTGAACTGATTACCACAGGTAAAATGTCTTGGCAGAATGAAGTTGAGGTAGCGCTTAAGCAGTTTTACAGCAACGAACTCGCACAGAGTTTTAATTTATCTGCCGCTCAGCTCGCCTTGTTACAGCAACCTGTGACCGTTTCCAATCAATACACCAAGGATGCGGTTAAGGAGGCACACAACCAGTCTTCGATGACAGCATTTGGCGTGATGCTATTGATGCTCATCGGTATTTTTACGTCATTTGGACAGATCTTCGTGTCTATCACCGGAGAAAAGCAGCAGCGTGTTACCGAGCAATTATATTCTTGTATGAATGCGCAAACTTGGATTGACGGCAAAATATTTGGTCAAATGCTCCATTGTCTAAAGGCTATGTTAAGTACGTTATTTTCATTTTTGTTGGCGATGGCTTTTATACAAGTCGTTGTAAAAAACGAAGCCTTGGACTTTACGATGATAGACTTTGCAATGTTGCCTTGGTTTACCCTGTTTGCGATAGTAGGTCTTTATATGGCAACAGCCTTTATGGCAGCAATAGCCGCAGCTATTGACGATCCTAACCATAGTGGCAAGACAGGATTTATGATGATCCCTATATTGCCAATTGTTATCGCGTTTATGATTGTTGATAGTCCTAGCAGCTTTGCCGTGGATATTTTGAGTCTTTTCCCGCTTACCGCATTTGTGGTGATGCCAGTAAAAATGGCGTTAATTGAAGTACCCATTTGGCAAGTGTTATGCGCGTTGGTCAGCGCATTACTTGGTTGCTACCTTATCCGTGTTGCTGCGGGGCGATTGTTTAAAGCGGGCATGGTGATGTATGGCAAGGAACCCTCAATTAAGGATATGGTGCGCTGGGTCTGTAAACCGGAATAATACCGTTTATATGATAACTTGCTAGCACAACGCTTTGGTTATGGTACGCTCCATAACCGGAGCTTGTGGCCGTACAGAGAGGGTGAAATGTATCAACATATTGATAATGAAAACAATAAAATAAGTCTACCAGCGGGGAAAATCGTTTGTGTTGGTAGAAACTACGTAGCGCACGCCAAAGAGCTAGATAACCCTATTCCAAGCAGTCCGCTGTTGTTTATTAAACCAGCAACGAGCTTAGTACCATTTAATAATGAAATGAAGTTGGACGCCGCACTTGGCGAACATCATTATGAGGCCGAGCTTGCACTATTGGTAGGCACCAAAATTGATGCAAAAACCCCAGCGCCTCTCAAGCATATCGCCGGAATTGGGCTGGCACTCGATTTGACATTACGAGACTTACAAAGTGAGCTAAAAGCGCAAGGGCACCCATGGGAGCGGGCAAAGGCCTATGATAATAGTTGCCCAATGACACCCTTTGTACCATGTGATGAAAACACCTTTGCTGAGTGTATTGAATATCGTTTTTGGCAAAATGAAGAGCTTAAACAACATGGCGACTCTAGCTTAATGATTTTTCCAATCGCTGAGTTGCTAAAGGACATTGCTCGTTACTTTACGCTTCAGCCAGGAGATATTGTCTTAACAGGAACGCCAAAAGGGGTAGGGAGCCTAGTGCATGGCGATGAACTTACGCTGCAGCTGAAAAGCCATACTCCTTGGCATGGCAAAGTTGCGATAGATTAGCTTCTCGCTTTTATGTACATCGCTGCGTAGTCTGTTACGACTGCGCAGCAACGAGCTCAGCTTCCGGTTGATTGATTGTGCTCGAGCAGCACAGCATGATAGCAACGAGTGAAATTGCGCCTAATATTATCCAGCTGATAGTCAGGCTGACGTAGCCCAACAGTAAAGCGGTTAATGCAGAGCCGAGCAAGCCACCAAAGCGAGTGGTCAGTGACATTATTGACTCCACACTGGCTCGCACGTTATCGCTACTCAGTTGATGTTGTAGTTGCAGTTGTGCTGGTTGCGCTAGTCCCATACAAAGATAAAAGCACAGCAGAGCTACAATCAGTAATGGTAGTGACGTAACCCAAGCAAGTAACAGCACAAAGGCTAATTTGGCGAAATGAGCGAACGCCATGACATACCCTAAGCGTTGGCCAAATAGAGAACAGATCGGAGCGCTGATAGCTGCAGCGACGCCATTTAATACAAACCCAGCTGCCATCATTGCTGGGAATATCCACGCAATAGAGTCAACTGGTGCACTACTATAGCGCTCTGCTAGAGCAGGCCAAAACTTCTCTATGCTACTGGCAACAGGAATTGCAAAAACAATCACCAACAGCAGCCTTTGCATACCACTTTGCTTACAAGTTGCCAGCATGGCCTTAGCTTGGCTAATCAGTCCTTTCTCAACCACGTCTTGCAGAGGTCTCGTTGACTCTTTCACCACGACAAAAGTACATGCAAATACCACACACAATACCGCTATCGAAACCAAGATTAAGGCTTGATACAAGTGGTTGAGCTGTTGTGTTGGGCTAGTCGCAAACGCCAAAAAGAGGGCGGCAAATAAAGCGGCACTGGCGCCGATAAGATAGCCAATACCATACACTTTACCGAACCCCTTATTCAGTGGCTCATCTCCTTCAAGCTTTTGATAAGTTTCAACAAACCATGCGTTGAGCGTGCCAGTTAACGACGCCTGACTTAATCCCCAGCATGCCATGGCTAAGCAGACGTGCCAAAAGTCTTCACTCAACAATAAAAGTAAGTTGCATACAGCGGCAAACACTAAAGAAGCTAAAAAGACTTTGCGGCGACCAATGGCATCTGCCGCAATACCACTTGGTACTTCGCACACCACGATAGTGATAGCCATGACCACCATAGTTAAGGCCACATCTTGCAATGCTAGGCCTAAGTTCAGCATGTAAGGCGTAAAAATAGGGAGCACCAGCATACTGGCAAACATAGTTAACCCAAGGTGGATGCCGTATCGTGTAGCAAATTGTGAACGAGTCATGCGCGTTGCTCCACAGTGGTTGCGGCGCTATTCGTTTGTTGCATTAACGCATTAATGTGTGACGCGATGATGGATAAGTCTTTAGCGTCGGTCATGATTTCATCGTGTGCACTTTCAAGCGCAATATAGTCTGCATTGGCAAGTAAATTTTCAAAACCATTTCTGTCACTCGCAAACGTTCGTTTATACAGCGCAGGTATGTCTTCCACTTGATGGATCAATCTCAGTGCCGGAAGTGGAATGGCCTCATCACTGACATGATCGGCGATAAAGAAGCTCACAGGGAAGGTAAACGCCGTCGCGCTTTGAAAGTATTGAGTAAAGTCTAAAAATGCTCGAGCGATGGGTTTAGCGTCATCGTCTTGCGAGCGAATATACTCTTCTTCAGCGGCCTGACGCGCTGTTGAAGTAAGCCTTGGTAAGACGGGGTCAATCAAAAAGCAATGGACAATTTCTCTACCCATTTCGGCCAAGTAACGCGCCACTTCCAGTGACAATGCCGCACCTTCACAAAAGCCACCCAAGTAAAGTGGGCCAGTTGGCGATACCTCTGTAATACGCTGAGCATAATAGCGCACCATAGTATGCAAGCTGATGTGTTTGCCTGTGAACAGTTTGATATTTTCTAATGCGTGAATGCGCAGGTCGGGCGCGAGTTTTTCACACAGAGGTGCAAAGCTATCTGCGGTTGCTGCTGCGGGCATGAGGTGAAGCAGAAACTCGCCCTGCGGTGCATTAAAAAAACGTGAAGGAGCGAAATGCTCATGGGCAAGCGCAGCGTCAATTGCTTGATCTTCACTCATGGTGGCAAAATCAAGTCGGGTCTGATTATCAATAAATCTTGCCAGTTGCTGCACTGATAGATGTTCAAGGATAAGTTGTGGCGTTAGCTGCCAATTACGCTTGCTTGCTGCACCACAAAAGCTTAATAAACTAATGGAGTCGGCACCTTGCTCAGTCACTGCCGTCACACAACAAAGTGGACTCTGGCCTAAAACATCCTGCCAAATGGCCTGCACTTCCTTCTCTGTGTTGGTTTGTGGCACGACGAGTTGATGCTGCTTTAGCTCAGGTTCTGGCAACTTAGTTTTGTCGAGTTTGCCGTTGAGCGTTAACGGTAACGCCGAAAGGACAGTGAAGCTATGTGGCATCATATAACTAGGAAGTAACTTGGTAAGCTGAGTTTTACAGTGGCTGAGTGCCGCAGCTTGATCGGCCGCTGGTTTGATGACCAAATATGCATGCAGCAAGGTCTGAGCCTGCTGCTTTTTGGCAATAACCGCACAGCTATCTATATCCGCCAGCTGATTAAGGTGATGCTCAATCTCTGCCAACTCAATTCTAAAGCCTCGTACTTTGACTTGTTGGTCGCCACGGTTGATATAACACAGTTGCTGTTGTGCATTCCAATATACTAAGTCGCCCGTGCGATAGTACTTTTGCATTGAGCCAAACAGATTTAGGGATACAAACTTTTCGCTGTTGAGTGTTGGGTGATTGAGGTAACGTGCAGCCACGCCATGTCCACAAACCACTAACTCGCCGGGACAGCCAAGTGGCAGTAATTCGTTATTGCGACCGACTACAGCCACTGCTCGCCCTGGGATTGGCTTGCCGATTGCTATCTCAGACTGCTGTTTAGACATCGTTTGCACTGTGGTAAATGTGGTGCACTCAGTCGGGCCATAACCATTGATAAAGTGTTTTGGACAAGATGTGGACGCCAGCAATTTATTTACCATCGACTCTGTTAATGCTTCACCACCCACGAGTAAATGAGTCAGAGAAGCGAAAATATGCTCGTCTTGCAGCAACAAAGTGTCGAACAGTGAACGGGTTAGAAACATCGAAGTGATATTCAGCGTCTGTAATGTTGCACTGAGCTGCGCTGCAGAATTAAGGCTGTCCTGATAGCCTAAGTGCACCTCGGCACCGTTGAGTAATGCGCTCCATATCTCAAATAGAGTGGCATCAAAAGCTGGGTTTGCGAGTTGAATAAAGCTATCTTGGGGCTGATGCTGGTAACTATGATTATCGAGTGCCAAAGAGCTAATTGCGGCGTGAGAGAGCAATGTGCCTTTAGGGTTTCCTGTTGTACCTGAGGTATAAATAATCGTCGCGACTTCGCTAGGTGCGATGTACATAGGCTCAAAATTCGCCGTGATATCAGTATTTGCCAGACTTGTATCATAGAAAACTTCAGCGATATTGTTGTGGTTGAGTGTTGCCAATGATTGGCTATGTTCACGCAAGGTGACAATTACATCGGCATTACTATCACTCAGTTGATATTGATGACGCGCCACTGGGTCTTTGAGCGATAGTGTTGTGTATGCCGCGCCGATTTTTAGTACCGCCAACATGGCAATCACAAACTCAATGTCGTTTCGCATGTAGAGTGCGACGATTTTGGGTTCAGGGCAGACTGCCAAGATAGCATTGGCAAGTTGCTTGGCTTGGTTATCAAGCTCTTGGTAGCTCAAGGTTTGATGGCGATTACTGATAGCAGCTTTATCTGGATAGCGTGCTACTACTTCAGCAAACTGGTCGGTGATACTTGCCACGCTCGGATAGGCGTGTTGCATTCCACTTAATTGATATTGTTTTTGCTGCGCCGCGTTACTCAATAAAGGTAGGCTATAGAGAGGCTGTTGGGCGTTTTCAGCTGTTAGATATGCCTGTAAAACCGTTTGATATAACTCGAGGATCTGCTGCGCGTATGAACTGGAAAAAAGTGCCGTGGCATAAGTTAACCCCAACTCTGTGGTCTTCCCTGCGCTCAAGTGTAACGTTAAATCAAACTTCGCTTGGCACTGCTGGCTAAGATCAAGGTCAACGCTTTGCCATAAGGTATGATGTTGCTCAGGGGCAAACTGACTACTGCTAAACAACGTTTGAAATATCGGGTGCATGCTAGTGTCGAGCGGCACGTCTAAGCTATTCTTAATGGCCTCAAACGGTAAGGCCTGATGTTGCTTGGCTTGATTAACGACTTGATTAACTTGAGTGAACCAGCGCTCAAGTAACATCGTCATGTCGATATCCGCTTTAATCGGCAATGAGTTAACAAAATATCCAAGTATGTTTTGCTGCAGTGCCGTTGGACGGTTCTCGCTTGGAATACCAACAACAAATTGCCGTTGATGACTGAGTAGCGCAAGGGTGTGATACCAAGCCGCAAGCCCAAGTGTATTAATACTAATGCGGTGCGTTTTCGCTGTTTGTTGTAACTTTAGGGTCGTACTTTCATCTAGCACAATGCTCTGTATCGCGCCGCGATGATCAAAGGTGGCTGGGCGCGACTGAGTTTGCGCAAGTTTTAATGGTTCGTAATCAGCCAATTGAGTTTGCCAATAACGTTGACTTGTTGCTTGTCGTTCACGTTGGCTGGGTGTTGCCATATAATAAGCATAATCACTAAATTGTAGACTCAGAGGTCGATTTTCTCCCTCATAGAGTGATGTCAATTCTTGTAAAAACAGTCCCAAAGACCATCCGTCAAAGGCGATATGATGCCAGACAAAAAACACATGTTGCTGCTCCTTTGAGGTGATGACATAGGCACGAAATGGTCGAGAATGCTGTAAGCTAAAGGGCTCGTTAAAGAAATGCTCGCACTGCTCATGCAAGTTTAGATTACCAAGCTCATGATGCGTCACGATAAACGCCTCATTGGCAGGCTGCTGTATCGTCTTTCCTTGGTGATCATAGGCCACAACCATATCTAGCGCACTGTGGCGGATCACCAGTTGTTCTATTGCTGCTGTGAGTTTTTCAATATCGCAGTGCTTGGCGATTTTGAGTAGGCATGGAATATGATAAGTACTTGCCGCGTTGCTCACTTCTTGCGTAAACAGTAGTTGTTGCTGCCCAAGCGTAAGCGGAGCGCATCGCGTTTCCAATGGCAAGATAGACAGTTCATCAAAACGAGCTTTGCTATCTATGCCTTGACTTGTGAGGTAGCGTAACAACTGTGGCTTATTCTGTTTTAGCTGCTCAACGATGGCTTGGCCTTGTAAATTCACGTTGCTAGCAATTTTTAATTTATTCTCTTGCTGCCAAACGCTTATCCCACTTTGTTTTAGTTCATAAATAAATGATTCGATCATGCGTTATAACTCCATTTCAAATTCGCAGTCTTCGCTGCTGGCGAGCGTGTTTAGCTGTTGTTCTACTTGCGTGGCAAATGCGTCAAGTTGTGGGTAAGTCAGTAAGGTCGCGACGGCAATTTCGTTACCGAGTGCTTGACTACACAGAGCGGTAACTTGTGCTGCCTGTATCGATGAGCCACCTAAAGCAAAAAAGTCGTGTTGTAGGCCAATCTCGGAGACTTCAAGCACTTGCTGCCAAGCATTGGCGAGTTGTTGTTGTAGTTCCGTTTCTGGCGCGATATAGGTAATACTATCTTGCAGCGTTGGAATGATGAGCTGAGCGGTATCAAGTTTGCCATTTACTGTCATTGGAAGTGCGTCAATCTGTGATATCGCAGCAAGCTGCATATAGCTTGGGAGCTGTTGATTCAACCATTGGCGAAGGTCGTTCACATCACACTCAGTGTTAGCGTTAAGTACGACATAACCCAACAGCACTTTGCCTGTTTCACTTAAATGTAAGTGTGCAACGGCGTGGTCAACATCTGGATGCGCTTTGAGTTTATACTCAATTTCGCCTGGCTCAACACGGTGACCATGTAAATCCCACTGTTTGTCAGCTCTGGCAACAAACTCGAATTCACCTTGCTGATTTTTACGCACTAAGTCTCCGCTGCGGTAGAGCTTTTCGTCAGAAAAGTGGTTGTTTTCACAGCGAAGGTGATAGTCAATATAGTGTTTTTCCGTTTGCTTTGGTGACTGCCAATAGCCCAAACCGACGCAATCACCGGCGATGTATAGCTCACCCAACGCACCGTCCGGTAAAATCCGCATAAAAGGGTCCAACACATAGCATCGAGTGTTACGAATAGGCTTACCAATAGTGATAGGTGTATTGGGGTACACTTCACTAAGTGTTGCGGTGACACTTGTTTCACTTAATCCATATTCATTGAAATGATACTCTGCCAACTTGTGGCTGACTGGGTCTAAACGAGAACCACCGGCATACAATACGGTTAAGTTAATATCCGCTATCCACTTTGGAAACTGATTGATAAATACCGTAGGAATAAATGCGACGTTGACCTGTTTAGCTTTGAGATAGCGGCACAGCTGTTGTGGATCTTTGCGTATTGGCTCTGGAATGATTTCCAGTTTAGCGCCGGCAGCTAGGGCTGGGAATATCTCGCAAATACAGGCATCAAAAACATATTCAGCATATTGGCTAGTGACTACCTGAGTATTTCCCTCTAATTTATGGGTGTTGCGCTTCTCGGTGCAGAGGTTAGCAAGGCCTTGGTAAGACAGCATCGCCCCTTTTGGTTCTCCCGTCGTCCCCGAAGTAAAAATGAGGTAAGCCAGCTTGTCTGTTGCATGATTGTTGGCTGAGAATGGCCGTAGTTGAGCACTTTGCTGTAATGTCTGTACATCAAGAGTCAGTGTTGGCAATGCATTCCAGCTGAGTGGTGTGCGGCTAAGGAGCAGTTTTGCCTGCGCTTTTGCCATAATCTCTTGGCGACGAGCAACGGGATGATTAGCTGAGAGTGAAACAAAGGGCATGCCCGCTTTTAGCGCCGCTAGCATTGCTATGGGAGCTTCTATACCTTTATCAAAATATAATGCAACTGGTGAGCCTTCGTCATTGGTTGCAATCAACTGTGCTGCTAAGTGATCAGAAAACAAGTCTAGCTCGCGATAACTCACGGTTTGCTCAGCGAAGCTTAATGCTGTGCGTGCTGGATACGCTGCTACTGTCTTCGCAAATTGCACTAAAAAAGCGTCATTTGGTTGTGATAATCGTGTTTCTGAGATGACTTGCTGTAAATATTCAGTACTAACCAAAGGGCATTGTAGTAAAGGTTCCTCGTTGTACTGACAGAGATTTTCAAGATAACGGCAAAAAAAGTGCACAAATTGTTGGCAGCGGGAAGACTGGTAACGACTGCGAGCAACAATGAGCTGACCAACCAATTGTTCTGGCATATCTTTAATCACCAAATTCCAGTCAAACTTGGCTGGGTGATATTGGTTTTGCTGGGCGGTGTCGCTGGCGACTTCAAAATGTTGATATTGCGCTGTTGGTAGTGAGAACTGATCAAAGGTAAAAAACACTTGGAACAGTGGTGATACACCCACCTCTCGGATCAATCCAAGTTGCGCGGCAATTGACTCTAACGGCAATTGTTGGTGAGATTTTGCCGCAAGTAACAGCGTTTGGCTTTGTCTTAGGTAGTCAGAAAAACTCTTATTTAAGTCGACACGCAGCGGCATCGGTAAGGTATTAACAAAGTAACCTAGCGTATCTTTAAATGCCGAGTCGCGGTTATCGGTGGGGGAGCCAACGACAATACTTTCACGACTATCCCATGCACATAATGCGAGCTGAAAAGCGCACAGTAGTAAGTTGTACATAGATACCTGATGTGATTTTGCCAGCGTCCTTAACTCACATGTTAGTGTTGCCGAGAGGGTAAAGGGGAATGCTTCACCTTGGTGATCAAACAAAGCCTGTCTTGGCTCATCGGTTGGCCATGGGGTGACATCAATATCAATCAAGTGTTGCTGCCAAAATGCTGCGGCTTTGTCGTATTGTTGTGTTGATTGCCAATATGCATAGTCGCGAAATTGCAGTGAGGTTGGGGCAAGCGTGTGTCCTGATAGCAGCGTGTTCAGTTCATCCAACAATACTTGTGTCGACCAGCCGTCGAAGGCTATGTGATGAAATACCAGTAACACCCCAAATTCATCATCTTGGTGATACAGTCCAAGCCGCAGCGGCGCATCATTCTCAAGGTCAAATGTCTGAGCGATAAATTCACTATGCGGCGTGTTTATGAGGGTTTTGCATGTTGGCACGCCTTGCTCATCTTTATATGCCCAACGACCTTGTTGCTGTTGAGTATAGCGGGTGCGCAAAATAGCATGACGCTCAACCAGCTGATAGATTGCGTGTTGTAACGCTTGCTGTTGTAGCCCACTTTGGCATTTTAGCTGTAAGGGGATATGAAAAGCGCCTGATTGTGTTGCTAATTGCTCGCTGGTGAGCATCGCTTGCTGCTGCGCGGGCACAATGATTTCGTCAAGTGATTGTGATGTTGATGCGACCGGTAAAGGCTCACTGGCGTTGCTAGCTTGCTGTGATACCAGTTGCGCTATCGTTTTGCTTTGCAAAAATTGACTCAAACTGATGTTAACGTTACAGCTAGAGTGCATTTTAGCCACCAATGTCATTGCACTCAGAGAATGGCCGCCTAAGGCAAAAAAGTCATCATCAATGCCTACGAGCTCAACTTCAAGTTGCGTCTGCCATAGAGCACAAAGCTGCTGCTCTAATGGCGTGCGCGGTGCTCGGTATGGTGTCTGTGATACCAGTGCGACGCTTGGTAAGCTGCGGCTGTCCACTTTACCAGAGGCGAGCACAGGCAATTGTTCTAGCCAACAAATGGCATTTGGCAGCATATAATCTGGTAATTGCGGTTGTAGCCACTTCACAATCTCGGTGTGAGAGAGGGTTTGGTCGCCAGTGAAATAAGCAATGAGATGGTTGTTTTGCTGTACTTTGACGCAAGCTTGGTTGATTTGCGAATGCAGGTTAAGTAGGTGCTCTATTTCTTGTAGCTCGATGCGATAGCCACGAATTTTTACCTGCTCATCGGCACGTCCTAAAAATTGGATCTCGCCGTTTGCCAGATACCGCGCTTGATCGCCCGTGCGATACATACGTGTTCCGTGCCAGTTAATAAAGCGCGACGCCGTCTGCTCTGCAAGGTTAACATAGCCTCGAGCGACACTCGCGCCACCAATAAGGATCTCTCCTTGACAAAAGGGTGGCAGCGCTTTGAGGTTGGCATCAACGATCTGAATATCAACATGAGGCAGTGGTGCGCCAATATTATTGAAATAGCGTGATTGTAGCGGCTGGTGGTTTGCTGTTGCGGTTACCGTGGTTTCGGTCGGACCATATTCAATATGAAGAAGAGGCGTCCATGCCTCCATGAGATTACGGTCACAAGGCTCGCCACCGGTGATCACACGCTGTAGTGCATGATGCCGGGGCGGCGTACCGATGGCACTTAAAAATGCAGGAACTGTGACTAAGTGACTGATCCTTTGGCTAACGATAGTTTCGCTTATCATAGCTGGCGAGTTTGCACTTGCCTCATTCATGATCACCCAGCAAGCACCGTTGAGCAGCGTTAAAAAGAGTGGCTCTACGGACGCGTCGAAAAAGTACGGAGCCAGACTCAGTGTTTTTTCGCTGGAGTTAAAGTCGTAAGCCGCAGTTGCGCTTTGAACCAAAGCCTGAACTTGCCGCTGCTCTACCATGACGCCTTTTGGTTTACCGGTGCTTCCAGAAGTATAAATAATATATGCAAGTGATGAATGACACGTTGAGTTCGCTTGATCTATATCGAAAACAGGAGCTGGTTGTTGCGCTAACTCGTCAATGTTTTGCACCTCTGTGATTGCGCTAAAACACATGGCTGTATTCAAGGTTGCTTGATGACAAAGTAGCAGGTTGGCACTACTGTCTTGCAACATAAACTCACTACGTGTTTGGCCTTGCTCTGGATTGAGGGGTAAATATCCAGCACCGGCTCCAAGCGTTGCTAATATGGCGACTATCATCTCTGGACTGCGCTCAAATATCAGCGCGATAACAGGGTTTTGCTCGTGGGTTAACTGTGCTTGGAGTTGCACAGTCAGGTGCTGAACACGCGCAGCGAGTGTTTGGTAAGTAATAACCTCATCGTTGATTTGTAACGCTGGTGCATCTGGAGCTGCTGAGGCGCAGGCTAAAAATTGTTGATATAGCGATAGGGTTGAAGTTTGCTTAACTGTGGTTGCTGATGGCTTTGTGCTTGGGTGAGAAGTTGATAATTGCTCAAGAGCGACGTCGCTGTGCTCTAACTGCTGTACCAATAATTGCTGATAGGTGTGGGCAAATTGCTGTGCAAATGCATCATCAAACTTATTGGGATCAAGACTTATCTGTCCTTGCAGATTTGTATTGCTATCATCAAATGCCAGACGGAAATCACATTTAATCGGGTTATATAAAGACTCGTTAGTAAAAGCATCAACCGCTGAAAATGGCAACGCAAACTCGTCCATAAGCTCGCTGGCAAATCTCTGTACACTAAACATCAGGCTTGGCTGAGGTGAGTGTTTTCCCTCACTTAAACAGGCAACTTGTTGATCATAAGGATAACTTTGGTATTGTTTTGCGGCGCGCACGGTCTCATGAACTTGCTGCACGAGGCTGGCAAAACTTTGGCGATAATCTAGCTTCACTCTAAGCACTAAGGTGTTGACAAAAAAGCCAATCATTTCTTGCGTTTGCGGGTGATCTCGATTATCCGATGGCGCACCAATCACGATGTCTGTTTCACCGCTATGAAGTGCCAAAATATAACAGTAATGGGCAAGCAACACGCTGTACACTGTGGTATTTAATGATTTTGCTAGGGCACGCAATGCCTGGCTTTGCTGTGGTGAAAGTGCAAAATAGTGCGTGAGCGATTCGGTTTCGTGTGTTTGTGTAGCGAACAGCGGTGCAATTTGTGTGGCATGAGCGCCTGCAAGTTGCGTGTGCCAATAACTGTGTGCAGCGCTTTGTTCTTGCCTTTGTTGCCACTTGGCAAAGTCAAAATAGCTTAATGGCTTAATGCTTTCTCCTCGTAGCAAGCTAACTAAGTCGCGCAACATGACTCGCATTGACCAAGCATCAAAGACGATATGATGCCAAAGGAAAAGCATAAAACGCCTTTGCTCAAGCTCAATAATACAGACTCTAAAGGGAGCTTGAGTATGGAGGTCAAACGGCGTGTGGATGTGCTCTTTTACCAGTGTTTGTACATGAGCCAAAGTGGTTGCACGGTGATACTCGACCACTAGAGGTTGTAAGGTTGCTCGGCAGTTAAAATGCTCAGCATCGGTTTCAATTACACTCGTTAGGAGCGGGTGATGGACAAGCAGCTGTGCTAGTGCCGAGATTATGTCTTGTTGCTGCGCTGGATCATTCAGCTCAACCAGCATTGGAATATGATAAGCACAGGACTTTGGTGCACGTTTGTCTACATACAGCAACCTTGCCTGGGCATTGGAAAGCGGCACTGGTTTTAATAATGGCCAACTTAAAAAGGCGGCTTCGGAGCAGATCTGGTGGGCGCTTAGTAGCGCCAATAGTTCAGCTTTATGCGCTTTGAGTGCTGTGAGCAAAGTTGGCGCTACGTTACCCTCATATCCCAGTGCCAAGGTATTTTGCTCAGACACCCACACGCGCAACTGCTGCGCGTGAAGGTCGTTCAGTAAAGATGTTAACTCCATGACTATAGCTCCATCACCTGTGAAGAGGTGGTGGCAGGTGCCTCCTGAGATTGGGTGATATCACTCAACTCTATGGTGTTTAGGTGTTGAGCCAGAGCCGCGACTGATGGATTGGCAATAATCGCTGATAACGGGATCGCAATCTGATGCCATTTATGGGCATTGCGTACGAGCTGCACCGCTAAGATGGAGTTACCACCTAGGCGATAGAAGTTATCATGGATACCGACTTGTTCCAGTTCTAATGTGGTTTGCCAAATTTGGCAAAGCGTCTGTTCAAGCGCAGTGCGCGGAGCTGCGTATTGGTTTGATGATAACACCTGCGGCAGCGGTAGTGCTTTGCTATCTAGCTTACCGTTAACGGTTAGTGGCATCGCCGTGAGTTGGGTGATGCTATCCGGTATCATATATGCTGGCAGCTGCGTTCGTAGATAATTAAGTAACAGCTCGGCGTCAAAATAAGCATGGCTTTCCATCACAGCATAGCCACTTAGCGCCGTTTGATTTTGGCGTGTATAGGTGATCACTGCTGCCTCTTTAACACCGCTACAGCTGAGCAATTGGGATTCGACTTCACCAAGCTCGATACGATGCCCCCTGATCTTCACTTGGTTATCCAAACGACCTAGATATTCTAAATGACCGTTTGGCAATAGTCTGGCGTTATCACCGGTTTTGTAAACGCGGGTGAGTTTGCCATTTAGCGTTAGCTCGAAAAAGCGAGTAGCGCTCAGTTCTGGCTGATTCAAATAACCAATCGCCAAACCTGCACCAGAGATAAACAGCTCTCCAGGACAGCCCACAGGTACGGGACGTAACTGACTATCCAGCACCCAAGCCTGCATATCATTGAGCGGCACGCCAATGTCAGCAATCTGGGTATTCATGTTAGGGTGCAAAGGTTGGTACGTGACATGTACTGTGGTTTCAGTAATACCGTACATATTGACCAATTGAATACGTTTACCAAAACGTTGCCACCAAGGAGCTAGTTTATCGTAGTTGAGCTGCTCACCACCAAAGATCACAGTGCGAAGGCTATCAAGTGACGCGCCCGCAGAAATGGCAATATCACTAAAATTATAGAATGCACTTGGAGTTTGGTTAAGGACGGTGACAGCAAATTGCTCACACTGTTTTACAAAACCAAAACTGTCTCTTGCTTGTTCGTAGCTTGGAATAAACAACCGACCGCCATGACACAGTGCTCCCCATATTTCCCAAACACTAAAGTCAAAAATCGTATCGTGATAAATCACCCAAGTATCTTCGCTATTAAAGTGGTAAAGCGGTTGACTGGCAGATAGCAAACGCGCAACATTTTTATGGCTTTGAATAACGCCTTTAGGTTGGCCCGTCGTACCTGAGGTGTAAATTATGTAGGCTGCAGAATCAGGCGACGGTCGGCAAAGTGCAATATCGCAAGGCGCGAATGTATTATCCAAGTTTAACAGTGGCCAATTTGATTGCTCATTTTCGCTCAAGCTTTGCTGACTTATGGTGTTAGTTAATACTAACTTGAGCTGAGCATCGTCAATAATAAAAGCATTGCGGGCAGCTGGCGCTCTTGGCGATAGCGGCACATAAGCGGCGCCAGCTTTCATGATGGCGAGCATTGCAACCACTGTGTCAATGCCGGGCTGCAGGTATAGGCCGATATACTCAAGCGTGCCATACTGCTTAAGAATATGTGCAGCCAGACTGTCTGATCGAGTACTTAGCTCCTGGTAGCTTAACTCCATTTGACTGGTGATAAGTGCAGTTTGCTGGTTGCGAGACTGCGCGTGATGCGTAAATAGTGACAGCAAGTCTTGGCTTTGGTGCTGTGTCGCTTGAACATCGCGCTCAGCAAGGTTTTGTAAACTTAACTGCTCAAGTGGTAATTGCCCATCTACACTGATAAGTTGAGCGAGAATATGACTGAAGTTGTCACTCAAGGCATCGATAAACCAAGGATCGTAGCGGTTTAAGTCAAACTCCCATAACATGGTGACCGAATCATCCTGATCTTGCCCCATACGGGTAAGCACCACGATATTAATCTCAAACTTCGCCGCTTGACTGCTGATCGCCTCGAAATACTCAATATCATCTAACCCCGGAAGCGTGAGTTCTGGGAGTGGTGAATCATGGAAGCTAAAACAGATCTGGAATAACGGGTTGACGCCTTTGATGCGCTCAGGGTTTACGTCCGCGACGACTTCAGTAAATGGTAGGGTTTGATTGGCCAGCATGTCGTTACTGACTTCAAAACAATGCTGTACCAGTTGTTCAACAGGCATTTCTGGTGTTTGCTGAACTCGCGCCACTACGGTGCTGACGAGCATACCAATGGTATCATCCACATTGGTGTAGCCTCGGTTTGCAACGCCAGAACCAATACAGATATCCTGATCGCCACTAAAGCGCGAAAGGACAATATTTAATGCCGCAAGGGCGACGGCGAATGGCGTGATCTGATGCGCTTGGCTGTAGGCTTTTAAATTGTTCCATAGCGAACGAGGCAGTTTTACTCGGTGTGCGCGACCACGTTCGGTGGCGGTTTCGCCGAGACGAGAAACAGGCAAGTTAATACGGCTCGGTGCATCTTGTAGTTGTGCTTTCCAAAATTGGCGTTGCAACTCGGCTTGCTCTGTTCCTAACCATTGATGCTGATAGGCTGCGTAATCGGCGTATTGTGTGATTTCAGGCAAAGTACCTTGGCTTGCGCCATGTAAGCGCTGCTTATAACAACTAAAGAGGTGATCAAGGAAGATGTTAGAAGACCAACCATCATGTACTAAGTGATGTTCAATATGAATAAGTACATGTTTATATTCGCTAATTTTTACAATTGCCCAGCGCGCTAGCGGTAATTGGTCAATCGCAAAAATATCATTCATATGACCATTAACGAGTTTATCGACCTCAGCTAATGCTTGTGTTTCTTGATACTCACTAAAATCAAAGTAAGGCACGTCTTGCTGGTAGTGTTTTGCAATATATTGCAGTGGCTCATGTAAGTCGTAGCTAGTACGGAAAATCGCATGGTTATCAACGATATCCTGTAATGCACCTTGTAGTGCTGGTACATTTAAATCACCACTGAAGGTGATTGTACACTTTGCATGATAGGCTTTATCACTTGGATCGGCTTTGGCTAAAAACCAAATCGCGCGTTGTTGCAGTGATAGCGGGGCGACCTCAGCAAAATCAGCATCGCGCTTTGGAATCGCAATGGTTTCAAAGTGTTGAGTTTGCATTGCCTGCCATACTTGTCCAGCACTACGATAGCGATAGATTAGGTGTGTTGGCACGCTTAAGCCGAGCTGCTGAAATAACTGGTTGCTAAGGTTGATTGCAGAAATGGAGTCACCACCTTGTTGGAAAAAATCTTGTTGCCAGCCAAGACCTGGCAAACAGAAACCTTGAAACTGCGCTAAAAAAGCTTGCTGTTCTTGGCTAAGCTGATCTTGCGGTTGGTCTTGTTGGCTACTTAATTCGTAATTAGCGAGTGCGCGGCTATCTACCTTCCCGTTTTCGGTCATGGGTAATGCGTCTAAACATTGATAGTGATCAGGCAGCATATAGTCTGGCAGTAGCTTTTCTGCTAACTGGCTGATGTGTTGTCCAAGGTCTGCTGTAGGTTCACTATGAGGAACGATAAATGCTACCAAGAACTTTGCATTACCTCGTTGTACTACTTGGCAGCTTGCAAGTTTTACTGCCTCATGTTGGGCAACAACTTTTTCTATTTCACCTAACTCAATACGAAATCCACGTAGCTTAATTTGGTTGTCATTACGACCAACAAAATGATAATTATCACCGTCAAAACTTACTAAGTCGCCAGTTTTATAAAGTCTAGCGAAGTGCACAGGGTCGACTTCTGCTTGATAATAGGGGTTGGCGATAAATCGAGATTTTGTGAGTTCAGGACGGTTCAAGTATCCTTTAGCCAAACCTGCACCACTAATATAGAGCTCACCGATAGCGCCATTGGCTACTTGTTGCAATTGCTCATCTAGCACATAAAGTCTGGTATTCACAAAAGGTTGACCAATATTAAATTCGGAGTCGGCATTGGTATATTCATTGGCGCAGGTGCACACGGTATATTCGGTAGGACCATAACCGTTAAACACTCGCGTGACTTCTGAAAGTCGAGATAGCATTTCTAGATTTGGGGTTTCTCCTGCAACGATTAATTTGCGCATCGAGCGCAAATCTCGGGGATCCATCAAAGCCAGCAATGCAGGAGGGATAGCGCCAAATTGAATCGCATTTTTTGAGATCAATTGGCTCAGCGCTTTGGCATCTCGTCGCTCGGTTTCTGTCGTTACAAATACAGTTTGACCCAACATGATATGCACGAGCAGCTCAAACACGCTAGCATCGAAAATATAAGAAGCAAACATCATAACGCGGTCTAATCGGTCTAGCTCAAAACGGTTAATTTGTGATTCGGCTAAATAAAGTAAGTTTTGGTAAGGTACTTCTACGCCTTTTGGCGTGCCAGTGGTGCCCGAGGTGTAGATCACATAAGCAATATCACTCATTTTATAATCAGGAGTAACAAAGGCTTGCGTTGCAGGAGAGTCGATCAGCACTTGAGGTGTGTGGCCAAATTGTGGCAGTGCTTGATAATGTCCATGGGTGACGATAAGCGCTGGTTGGCTATCTTCAAGAATAAACTCGCAGCGAGCTTTGGGTGCCTCCGTGGAAATAGGGATATAACCCAGTCCTGATTTGATTGCCGCTAAGATCCCCACGACCATATCAATGCCACGCTCGAGATATAGTGCCACATAAGGCGATTGAGATTGGCTCAGACTCATCTGTTGCTGGATATTCGTGGCGACCCGTGTTACCTGCTCTTCAAGTGCTTGATAGGTGACTTGCGTACCGTTAAATACCAGTGCGATTTTATTGGCGTATTGGTTGAGTGCGCGCGTTAATAAGATCTGCGGCTGAGTGCTGTAATCAATAGGAGACTGGGCAGTCATTGAAGTAATCCTTTAAATATAAAAATGCTCTTTGTGTACGATATGTAAAGAATGTGTTTGAAATGTGTATTTTGTGATTTCGAGTTGAATTGCCGTCTTCTCAGCTTTTGCATATGACAAAAAGTCGCTACCATGGGGTATCAAACCAACCAAGGAATCATCATGAAAATCAAACCTCTGGGCACGCCCTTTTCGGTAACTGCTTGCAAAATATTACTCTGCGGTGGCGGTGAGTTAGGGAAGGAAGTCGTTATCGAGTTTAAGCGCTTAGGTGCAGAAGTGATTGTCTTAGATCGCTACGACAATGCGCCAGCGATGCAAGTGGCAGATCGCAGCTATACCTTGTCTATGTTGGATGGTGAAAAACTCAAAGCGATTATTGAACAAGAGCAACCTGATTATATCGTGCCGGAAATCGAAGCCATTGCGACGGATAAGCTGGTGGAATTAGAGGCTGAAGGTTACACGGTGGTGCCAACCGCCAAAGCGACTCAACTGACCATGAACCGTGAAGGGATCCGCTGTCTTGCTGCTGAAACGCTTGGGCTTGCCACTTCACCCTATCAATTTGTTGACACCTTGGCAGACTTTAATGCTGCTGTCGCGAGTATCGGCATGCCGTGTGTGGTTAAGCCTATCATGAGCTCATCAGGTAAAGGGCAAAGTGTGATTAAAAGTGCCGCGGATATCGAAGCGGCTTGGCACTATGCTCAAGAAGGTGGGCGTGCAGGTCAGGGCAGAGTGATTGTGGAAGGTTTTGTTGATTTTGACTACGAAATTACGCTGCTAACCGTACGCCATATCGATGGTACGAGTTTTTGTGAGCCAATTGGACATGTGCAACAAGACGGTGATTATCAGCAAAGCTGGCAGCCGCAGCAGATGTCAGCACTCGCGCTAGAGCGCAGCAAAGCGATGGCTGAAAAAGTCACGGCGGCACTGGGCGGTCGGGGTCTGTTTGGCGTTGAACTCTTTATTAAGGGTGATGAAGTTTACTTCAGCGAAGTCTCGCCAAGGCCACATGATACCGGCATGGTCACGCTTATCTCGCAAGACTTAAGTGAGTTTGCGCTGCATGCTCGGGCAATTTTAGGTTTGCCTATCCCCACCATTCACTTTAATGGGCCATCGGCATCTAGCGTGATCCTTGTCGAAGGGGAATCAACACAGCTACAGTTCAACAATCTTGCACAAGCGCTTGCAGAGCCACTAACGGATATTCGTTTGTTTGGTAAACCCGAGGTGAGTGGCAAGCGTAGAATGGGTGTGGCGTTAGCGCGCTCAGATTCGGCTGAAAGTGCTGTCGAAAAAGCCAAGCAAGTGGCTGCAACAGTAGGAATTACGTTATGAACGCAAACACCCGCGTACTTGACCCATTAGTATTGGGGTTTTGGCGGCTATTAGATTGGCAAATTACGCCGCAAGAAAATTTACGCTTTTTAAAGCAAGCGATTGAGCTTGGAATACGCGATACTGATCATGCTGATATTTACGGTGAGTATCAGTGTGAGGCGGAGTTTGGCAAAGCCTTAGCGCTTGAGCCTAGCATTCGAGAGCACATTCGGATCATCACTAAATGTGGCATTAAGCCCGCATTTCCAAGCTTGGGACTAGTGGGAAAGGCGAACCACTATGATTCGAGTAAGGCGCATATCATTGCTCAAGCGCAGCAGTCACTAAAGCATTTCGGCACGGATAGGTTAGATGTGTTGTTGATCCATCGCCCGGATTATCTGATGGATGCTGATGAAGTTGCCGATGCGTTTAATACCCTCAAACAAAACGGCGATGTGCTGCATTTTGGGGTCTCGAACTTTACACCGAGCCAGCTTGCCTTATTGCAATCGAGACTCGATTTCGCTTTAGTGACCAACCAAATTGAGTTTTCACCTTATGAGATGAAAGCGCTTGACGATGGCACGCTTGATCAGTGCCAACAACTAGGCATGAATCCTATGCTGTGGTCGCCGCTGGCAGGGGGGAGAATATTCTCCAGCGAAGATGAAAAAGCCGAACGACTGCGTGCGGTGCTACAGCAAGTGGGTGAAGAGATTGGTAGCACTGAAATTGATCAAGTGATCTACGCATGGCTTGCCATGCATCCATCGAAACCCGCCACTGTGCTTGGAACGGGAAATATCACTCGAGTTGCCAGCGCGTTTGCTTCACAGTCACTTAGCATGAGTCGCGAGCAGTGGTATCGCATTTGGACGGCGTCTACCGGGTATAGCGTACCATAACCGATTAGTTTGCCCTGAAGTTATTTGGGGCAAACCACGGCAATAAATTTGAGCCAGTTATAATATCAGTTGCATTCAAACCCCAGGTATCGTAGTTTGTTAAAAATTTATCAATTAGAACAAATGAATAGCGAAGTTTTTCCTAGTAAACATAGATAGCTTGGCAGTAGCTGAGAGCACTACTTTTGAACTTTAATACTTATCTCAAACTACTTGTATATTGTCTCTTCTTTTGATTATTTTGTACTTTCATTTCTAAAAAGGAGTTAAATAAATGAAATGTATAATCTCAGCGGTGCTATTCTTGATGTGCATATTGGCCACCAGACCTGTATTTGCGAATTCGAGTGCGTCTGATTATCGAGGCCAGTTTTGCAGCTTATGTACATCTGAAAGTAAAGCTCAGAAGATGGCTAAAACTTATGCACCACAAAAAAGCTGCTATCCATTAAAACCTAGCGCGCCTATGACCCCTGAAAACATGCAGTGTACTTCTGCAAAAAAACAGGTTTTTCTTGTACACCCTGCAAGTGGAACGACTTACGGTTTTTGGGTTACGCATGAAGATTTTTTACCCTATGATGTCAAAGTGACTGCCTTTTCGTTAACGGAAGTGCAAAAAAAGGTCTTTGCAGAGGCGGCCAGTTTTTATGAAGAGATGAAGCACGTGCTAGCAACTACCTCAAGTCAGAATGTGAGTCGTTATGGTTTGTCAAACGTGCGTAGCCAGGCTCAGCAGCCAGAACAATCGTGCCCATCAAATTCTGCGCTAGCAACTTTGCTCGACCCCTCAAAAATGATGGCACTGGAGGAGCTTGCGTTGGCTGAGATTACAGTTGGGATGGGTGACGGTATTGATGTTAATAAGAGAATTTATCAAGGCGCGCGTTTCACTGGAGGTTCCGTGAGTCTATCTCATTTTGGAGCGAGTGTGTCAGTCAGTATACCTGAACATGAGCAACCGCTAGTTTATGCTAAGACGTTTTATGAAAATGAAGAGTCTAGCTCATTTCGTGATGTGCTAGCGTTGAGCATAGATCATATCGGTTGGGATGCTGAAAATGTACCTTTTCTGGGTATGAAGTTGAATAAAGCTCATTCGCGAGTTGCTGGGGGGAAAAGAATTACGACGCTATTGCAGGCACTTCATAGGCCGCAAGAAATTACTAATGAGTGTGTTTTATACCAGCTAGAAAAATTAAGTCAGTTCGGACAGTTGAAACTTAAGGATGGTTCGGCGACTCGGTTTGGTAATCTAGGTGGAATTCCGCCAGAGTCTGGAGACAGCAGTAAGGTAACAGGTTGCACAATTCACTTTTACAATTCTCGCAATGAATTACAGTACGTTTTTAATGTTCCAAACTCAGAATGTTGAAGAATTAAAAAAAGGGCCTTTCGGCCCTACGTGTTGCAGCAAGTAAAAAATAAGGTGATGCGGCTGTCACAGGGCCGTTCACCTTTGGTCATCACAGATTAAAATCTAATCCATAACTTACGTATGCTTTGATATCGTCGCTACTGTCTAGGTCGGTTTTTACTAATCCGAAGGTAAAGCCTTGCGTAGATAAACTCACCCCGTAATCCATATAAGCGTCGTCTTCTCCTGTCCACTCAAGCACTGTGTCTCCGCTGGAGCGACCAATATGTAGAGTTAATTCACTGTCTTTAAAAATGGGGAAGCTGGCCGACACTTCGGCATATAGCATGTCTTCTTCTGTGGTTGAGTCGCTTTGCGCTGTAGCTAAGTGGCTGAGTTTAAACGTAAAGTATTGCCAGCCAAGCGCGGCGTAAATCTCGCCAAAATCAATATCTCCACTGGCATCGGGATAGGCGTAGTGGATATAACCGAAATCAAAACTCATGCCCTTGATTTCTCCAGCGTAACCCGCGTACAGATCCATTTCGTAACTGGCGGAGTCGCCAAAGTCGATGTTAGAGACCCAAGTGCCTGCATAAAACCCTGACTCATTGCTATAATCCAAGCCGCCAGACACCGCTGCGCCGTCATCAGTCTGGGTGATACCACGCCAGTAATAATTTGAGCTTGCCGCAATATTCGCGGTCACTTCCGCCTGAGCAGAGACACAAAAGCACGCAGTCAGGCCGCCGAGTAGCATAAGCAAAGGTTTGTTTTTCATTCTGTTTTCCCCATTGAACGCAGAGTTATTATTCAGTTGTTGTCATTGCATTTTTTGCAAAGAGTAGGTGCAAGGGGGAGGCCAATGTCGGAAAATAACGGAGAATTTATTCTATGTTATTAAAAATATTAGCATTTAATTTCTGAGTTTCGAAAGTAGGGCAGAGTGATTTGCATAAATGTTGCACATGGCTGGTGCAAAGTAACACAGCTTGCACAGTATTAATGCAAGCTGTGTTTTGAGCTAGTCGTTATCCAAAGATGGTGCGCATTAGGCTGATGGTTTCATCAACACTGCGGCCTTTTTCCACTTCGGCGACTATCGAGTCACGTTTGGCGCGAATATGTTCTGGAATAGACTCATCCGCGAGTGCGCGGTCGACTAACACTTCAGCTGACTCTTTACCGCGGCGTACGGTCTTTTTGCCACCACTGCTGCCGCTGCGCTTAGGCTTATGCAGTAGCTTAAAGTAATTGGAGTTAGTGGCGGTGTCTTTATCCGCGTAATAAAACAGGCATGGTAGCAGCGCTTTAATTTCAGCAAGTTGCGTTTCAAACTCATCCACAGGAGCGGCCATCGTATACCATGGCATTGCTTTAATGGTGCTGACGACATCGGTCCAGTAACGCTCAAAATCGCGATTGTTAAGTTTAGCAACACCAAGCGCTTGGCACAAAGCGTCAAGCTTGCTCGAGGTTATTGGAGTGAACACATCAGGGCGACGCATTGCTAATAGGCGAGTAGCTGGTGCAAGCGTTGGCTTTTCCTCGCTGCCAGCAAAAGCGCTTAAATACCCCACCATAAATGACTGATAATGCTCGAGCGTCACGTCACCTTCTGCCGGGATTGTGGCTAGCGCTTCATCAAAAGCACCCGGAAGGTCGTCTAATAACTGGTGAAAGCCTTTTGCACTTTTGGTGGAGGCAAACCACTCCACGTCAAACTGATACACGCTGGTATCTAAATTTGCAGCATGCTTACCGCTAAAGGCGAGGCGATCTTCTTTGATCATGTCTTTAAGTGGAGTGCTGCGCATTGGTTTAAGGTATTCAATCAGTTTTAATTGCTCATCTAGTACAATCACTTCTTTGTGACCGGTAATAAATGCAGCCACCATAGGCCAAGGCGCAATGCGTAACGTCTTGAGTTGTAAAAAGCTAATCGCTGCGATGAGCAGATCTTGTAGCTTTTTCACTGTGGGTAATTGATGGTCATCCAGTAAATCAAAATTGATACGATTTTTCGCCACATCAAGCAGTTCATAACACCAACCAAGAAAATCTTCAGGATGATTTTCCACCTTAACCGCCATCAGATTAAGGCTGATCTCCGTGGCCTGTTTGAGGATATTTTGATAAATCTGACTTTCTTGTTCGCCCAAGGCCATGTTTGACGGTGATACGAGCAGTTTCTTCATGCGGGTTAGATACTCCAAGTTTGATTAATAAACCAACCAGTAAAATATAGCTAATGACGCTAAAAACTGGCAAGGGCGAGGATCATACCGATTAGTCAAAAGGTTGCAATCGCTCAGTACAAATTATTTGCCTTTATTCATGGTATATTCGACTACAGCCGTTATCATAAAGAGAACCAAGCCTTACGAAGGAAAAGCAATGAACCGGCTAGTTAAAATCGTAGGCGCCATTGTCGCGCTTATTATTATTCTTGTTATCGCAGCCCCGTTTTTAATCCCCAAACAGGCAATTATTGACCAAGTCACGTCACAGGTTGAGTCAGTGACAGGTAGAAAACTGTCGATCGATGGCGACTCTGACATCGGTATTTTCCCAACGCTGCACATTGAGCTAAACCAAGTGCGATTTGCCAACATGGCAACGGGCAGTCGCCCAGATATGTTCGCTATGGAGCAACTTGCCGTGCATATTCCGTGGTTAAGTGCGTTGTCTGGTGAAGCTAAGCTTGAGCGCTTTGTGATCAATAATCCTAAAATTATTCTAGAAACCGACAAACAAGGTAATGCTAACTGGCAGTTGCTACCCACCAGTGCAGAAAACACGCCAACGGCGCAAACCAGCTCAAAAGGTAATATGCAGTTACCGGAAGGCTTAGATGTTAGCCTTGGCGAAGTGGCGATTTATGGTGGCTCGGTGACTTATCTTGATGGTGTGACAGGCGCTGAATATCAGGTAACTGATTTAGACATTAGCGTGATGCTATCGTCACTGTACCAACCATTAGAAGTCGACGGCAAGCTGACTTTTCAAGGTCAAACTTTTAACCTAGTTACTACACTCGATAATCCAGCAAAGGCGATCGAAGGTGAAACCTTTAATGTTGAACAACAAGTAAAATCAGCGCTGTTCAACCTTGACTATAAAGGTGAAATTGCAGAGCAAGGTAAAACCATTCGCGGTCAATTAGCCTTGTCTGGCGACTCGGTAAAAGCGCTAGCTAAGTGGCAGGGCGTTGATCTAAAAGCCAAAGAAAATGCGTTCAATGACTTTGGCCTAAATGCTAAAATGACGACGCAAGGGCAAGTTTTTACTCTCAATGCCTTAGAAGCGACCTTGGACGAATTGGTAATAAAGGGTCAAAGCAAAGTCACCCTCTCAGGTAAGCCTGATATTGTCGCTAGCGTTGACCTTGGCATGTTAGATCTTAACCCGTATTTACCAGAACCTGTGGAAAAGCCACAAACGCAAACTGAGCCAGAAGGCGCACCAGCACAGCCTATCGTGTGGGATGACACTGCAATTGATTTGTCAGCACTTAATAGCCTCAATGCGAATGTGAAGATCACCTCAACAGGGCTACGTGCGAGAGAAATTAAGCTTGGCGAAAACCAAATCAGCTTAGTGCTTAACTCAGGTAAGGCGACACTGAGCTTAGATAAGTTCCAAGCCTATGAAGGTCAGGGTAAAGGTAGGGTTGTTGTAAATGCGGCTGCAAAACCTTATACCATCAGTACTGACTTTGCGTTAACGGCAATTAATGCCGAGCCACTACTGACCGATGCCATTGGCTTTGACAAAGTATTGGGTAAAGGTAGTCTTAATTGGGCGTTAAACACACAAGGTGTCACTCAAAAGCAATTTGTGAATGCCCTAGGTGGTAAATTAGGTTTTGAGTTCAAAGATGGTGGCGTAAAAGGCGCAAACCTTGCTGAGATGATCCGTAAGGGCAAAGAGATGCTCAAAGGTGACTTCTCTTCGGTATCGCAAGGACTCAATGCCAATTTCGATCCGGATCAAAAAACCGACTTCTCAGCCATGACTGGCACCTTTGTCTTTACCAAAGGCGTAGGTCAAAACGATGACTTCTCATTGGCAAGCCCGTTACTTCGAGTGACAGGCAAGGGCACCGTTGATTTACCACAAACTTTAGTTGATTACCGTGTGGTGACTGGAATTGTTGATACCATTGAGGGGCAAGCCAGTAGCGATGACAGTACCGGCTTTAAAATTCCGGTGCGGATCAAAGGTCCATTCCACAAAGTTGAAACTAGCTTAGACCTAAAAGAAGCGGCAAAAGACAAAGCCAAAGACAAGGTTAAGGATAAGGTAAAAGACAAACTTAAAGGTTTGTTTGGTGGATAGATCTTTATGACGCTTCAATAAACAGCTCATCTGTTTGTTTTAAATCAATTTCAGCTAAACAAGGGCTTGCCGATGGTAGCCCTTGTTCTATATTTATCGCGAGTTAATTATCTATATGCAGTTATAGTGAGCTTATGATGACTTATGCCTATAAACTGTAACCAGCTGTAATAGAATTACTGCTATTCATGTGCTTAGATAGATGCGAATAGCTCTATAAACAAACGAAGGATAAAATAATGAGTACACCTATTTTACTCGAATACACGGTGACGCCAAAAGCTGAGGGTAACTGGATATTTTCAAATGACGATAAACCAGTTGAACTTAAATTAGCTCAGGGTGAAAGCGCTGTTCTAACTTATAAGCTCGTTACTGATGAAGCCGGCTGGAGCTTTGCTGAAAACGGTACTTTTTTTACCGAAGCGCAAGACAATTTCAATTATAACCTTATAAGCACATTAAAAGATGAGTTTACGGTTGAGGTGAAGATTGAAGCATTGAATGTTGCGAATACGCTAAGTGAAGATGATATCGAAGCGCTTTCAGCTAACCCTGATGCGAGAGTTGTTACACTCGTAGAGAATAACAACTCGAAAATTGAGTTCAGACTTGTTGCTCAATATGACTCCGCAAATGGTGCTGTGCGTTATTTCTCTCAAGATCCAAGGGTGATAATTGACGAGCCAGATGCTCCAGTCTAATTCGTAATTTGCACTTGGCACAGATAGGTAAAGTGTTCTGTGCCAATTCTTAATTCAAGTGATGGCGAGTGACATAGTGTCTTGAACCATGACAGGCGATAAAAAGACGGGCTCCAGCCTAAATCAATGCTTTTTTTCAGTGAAGCCATCGCGGAATACTTTTCTTCTATCAGTGTTTGAATTAACGATTTTACGTAAAAAGCCTCGGCTGAATCGGGGTACTCTGCCAAATATTCATCAATTGCTATTAATGCCTCTTGGTTCCGACCTAGGTGTGCCAAAGCTTGAATGCGTACGACTTCAACTTGGCTTGCTGGAGCACTGGCTAAAATTTGCTGATACACTTCACTGGCTTTCGCCTTCTCGCCCATTAGGGAGTAAATGTCTGCATAGTTAAGTAAGATTTCTACATTGCTGGGCGCCAACTGAGTCGCTCGTTCAGCAAACTCTAGTGCCCGTTCTAAATCACCTAAGAGCATCAATACAATGGCATAATTATTAAAGGTAGCCGTACTTGTATATGAGCGATTAACTAGAGCTTGATAAGATTTCTCTGCGTCATGGAGCTTACCAAGTAGAAGAGAGATATCGGCAATGGCCTTTAGTGTTTTCAGGTTGTCAGGGCCGTAGTGGCTGGCTGCTCGTAAGTAAGGTAAGGCTTCTTCATACTGGCCAAGCTTCATGTTGAGCAAGGCTGCATTGCGGATGACTTTTAAGGTCGGTCTAAGTTCATAGGCAAGCTCAATGTGATGAAGCGCCGAAGCGTAATCGTTTATTAAATTATAGTAGATGCTGATAAGTGCATGCTTTTGATACTCGTCCTTGACTGAATTCTGAATGGCTAAAAAGGTTCCTTTGGCACGGCTCTTGTCTTTTACAAACGCATAAAACTCGAGATAGGAAGTTTGAATAATTGTACTTGCCTTTAATCTCTTGGGGGCTTGCTGTAATACTTGCTCCCAGTTTAGAAGTACTTGATCATTTGAACTATCTGTATACAACTGAATTGCGAGTTCAGAGTAAAGTGAATACAGCGGCAGGAAGTCCGGCGCAGTATCAATCAGCGTTGTTAACTCTTTTAATATCGCAGCGCGGTCCGCCCCTTGTACTAAGCTAGCATCATGCAGTGTGGCGTAGTTATTCAGTAATGTTTTATTGCTAGTGGCTAAATCAGTTGAGCCTCCGGTTAATGAAGTGAGGGCCGAGGCTGTAATAGCAAAAACATGGCTGTAGTTTTCACTCGAGGTCATTGTTCGCGCACCATTAATCAAGGCTCCATTAGACGCATCAACTAAGTCGATAACGATGTCACAGCTTTGAATATTACAGTCTAGTTTTATCGTAATGAGCTCATTACTATTTAACGCTCGCCCCAATGCCTTTAATGGTGCTTCAACACCAATAAATTTTTGTGTTTGCTCTACTTCACTGTCTGAAATGAAGACGTAATCATCATTACTTAAAAAATGTTGTTTAAGTGCGTCGTTAATTGCTAACTCGATGTTTTGTTGATGCGCTTCAAGTAGTTGAAAAGAGTTTGTGAATTTTATCGGTAGCGCTGCAATATAAACCTTGGGTTTGGTTTCCTGCCAATACCAGTACCCACCAACGGCTAAGCACACTAAAAAGGTGAAAAATACTGCAATACCTAGTTGCTTTTTACGTGCTTTGGCTTTCTCTCTGGCTCTATCTCGTAGCTCTATTTGTTCAAGTGACACTGTCGCTTCGCTGTTATCGTAGCTAAAGGCGTGTAAAATTTGCTTTAGCTGCTGACTGACTTCATTCGCGCTACTTGGGCGAGCGTTTTTGTCGTATTGCAATAAGCGATCAATGAGCTGTGCCAGTGCAGGGGGAATATCTAAAATACGTTTAGCACTGGCTTTTAATGGCTGGAACTTGATCTGTTCAGCAATAGACTTGTCACTACCATCGTCAGCTTGTTCGAAATAAGGATGATGTCCTGCTAACAATTGATAAGCTATTAGCCCAAATGAGAATAAGTCACTGCGACTGTCTAGCGTTTCATCACGAAGTTGCTCTGGTGACATTGCTGTGAGACTACCGTAACTGGTATGTGGACGAGAGGCTTGGTTGTCTTCTAATTGTGAAATACCAAAGTCGGCAATTTTGGCTATGCTCTGTTCATTAACCAGTATATTGCCAGGTTTTAAGTCTAAATGAAGAATGTTCTGGCCATGAGCTGAGGCCAGCCCATCGGCTATATGACTTAGCAGCTCGACTTTTTGCTCGGTAGTTAATACGTGTGTTTTTGTGTAGTGCTGTAAAGTTGCACCTTGCACATATTCCATTTCCAAAGCCATTTGGCCATCGCTTTCAAATACATCATAAATTTGTACTATGTTTGGATGGTTAAAACGCGCTAACAGGCGGGCTTCGTTGAGTGCATCTGATTGCGTGTGCTGAGTTAGTGATATCACCTTTACCGCTACTCGGCGGCCTAATTTTTTGTCGGTAGCAAGGTACACTTTGCTCATTCCGCCTTCGGCGAGCAAGATCACGTCCTGATAGTATTCTTCTAACTTCAACACAGCGCTGTCTTTCTCTTTTATTATTGGGATTAGTGTATCGCTAAAAATACTAAATTAGTACCATTTGCGTTGGCCTTAGTCGCAAATAACAAGTTGAAAATTTAACACTTTGTCATACTCACAGCCTCATATAGGTTATAAGGATAAATAACAATAAGGACAAACAAATGGCAAAGTTATCTTCTAATTTAGTTTCTCACTTCAGTTTGGCTGCCATGATGGCAAGCGCTCTGCTCGTAAATACTTCTAGTATAGCGGCTGATAGCAACCAAACCTTTAATTATCCTAATAATGCTCGTAACGCAATAAGCCTTACGTTTGATGATGCAAGGCCAAGTCAAGTTGAGGTGGGAGTGCCGTTACTTAATCGCCATAAGGTGAAAGGCACATTTTATGTTATGCCATCACAGGTGGAGGAAAAGCTCGGATTGTGGCAAGCGGCGGTGAAGCAGGGGCATGAAATAGGCAACCACACCAGTGAACACTTATGTACGGGTAACTTTGCCTGGCTAAGGGAAAAGGACAAAGGGCTGGAACAAGTTGATTTGGCCTACATAGAACGCGATGTAGTAAGCACCACAAAATATATTGAAAAGCATTTGGGCGTAACCCCCAGAAGCTTTGCATACCCTTGTGGTAATACCTTTGTTGGTCGCGGCGCTGAAGTAAAAAGTTATGTACCGGTGATTGCGAAGCACTTTGACAGTGGCCGTACGTGGTTAGATGAAACCGCTAACCACCCAACTTATACTGACTTTGCGCAACTCACCGGAATCAGGATGGACGGTGTTAGCTTTGAAGAACTAAAAGGGCTGCTGGAGCATCTTAGGGCAAATAACAGTTGGATCATCCTTGCTGGACATGAAGTGGGTGAAAAAGGCATGTACACCGTCGATACCAAAATGTTAGACCAGCTTATTCCTTATTTACAGGACCCTAAAAATGGTTATTGGCTAGACACCGTAAGCAATGTGGGTGATTACATCAAAAGTAAAAGAGAGCCGTAGGTCGAGATTTATCTCGACTTGACGGTTTCTAAAATTCTCTCGTCGCTCCATATAGCTGTTTGCTCAAAGCTTGAGCTTGTTTGTGAGAAAAGGATGAGAAATTCTTGTTCACAGCCTACTAAGCGATATGCCTAAACAATAATCGAAATAAAATTTTCGCTGTAAACTTTGTTTAATATTTGCGCAAGTGGTTGAATTCTCGATTGCTTGCCGCCATATCCTCAAACTGTAATCGGTACCTCATGTTAACGCGTTAAATTAATTAAAAATTGAACTATCTTTGATGCGACATTGCTGATACAATTGCCCGCCCTTGAAAGACATAATCACAGTTTTTTGAGTGGAATTTAACCTAAATGCCTTGATTTTGAACGAAATCTAGGCGAGTTGTAACTACACCGGAGGTCATTAAGATGATCCAAATGCAAACTCAGCTGGACGTTGCTGATAACAGCGGCGCTCGCAAAGTGCAGTGTATAAAAGTCCTTGGTGGTTCGCACCGTCGCTACGCAGCGGTTGGCGACATCATTAAAGTTTCTGTTAAAGAAGCGATTCCTCGCGGCAAAGTGAAGAAAGGTGATGTTAAAAACGCAGTAGTAGTGCGTACTAAAAAAGGCGTACGTCGTCCAGACGGCTCTTTAATCCGTTTCGATAGCAATGCGGCTGTTATCTTAAATGATAACTTACAGCCTATTGGTACTCGTATCTTCGGCCCTGTGACTCGTGAACTTCGTACTGAAAAGTTCATGAAGATCGTTTCACTAGCACCAGAAGTACTATAAGGAGTCGATCATGGCAGCAAAAATCCGTCGTGATGACGAAGTAATCGTACTAGCCGGTAAAGACAAAGGTAAGCGCGGTAAAGTGCTTTCAGTTGTTACTGAAACTGGCCGAGTATTTGTTGAAGGCGTTAACATCATCAAGAAACACCAGAAGCCTGTACCACAACTACAGCAAGCTGGCGGTGTTGTTGAGAAAGAAGCGTCAGTCGACGTATCAAACGTAGCGATTTTCAATGCCGAAACTGGCAAAGCGGATCGTGTAGGTTTTAGATTTGAAGACGGTAAAAAAGTCCGTTTCTTCAAGTCTACCGGTAAAACTATTTAATAGTTGGAGTAGACGATGGCGAAACTGCATGAAGTGTACAAAGACAAAGTGGTAAAAGAGCTTCAAGAGAAGTTCGGTTACAGCTCTGTCATGCAAGTCCCTCAGATCGAAAAGATCACACTTAACATGGGTGTGGGCGAAGCCCTAGCTGACAAGAAAATTCTAGAAAACGCAGTAGCAGACCTAGAATCAATCTCTGGTCAGAAGCCTCTAGTGACGAAAGCACGCAAATCAGTTGCTGGCTTTAAGATCCGTGAAGGTTACCCAATTGGCTGTAAAGTAACCCTACGCGGCGAGCGTATGTGGGATTTCCTAGAGCGTTTAGTCTCTATCGCGATGCCACGTATTCGTGACTTCCGCGGTGTTAGCGCAAAGTCTTTTGACGGTCGCGGTAACTACTCTATGGGCGTACGTGAACAAATCATCTTCCCAGAAATCGATTATGATAAAGTAGACCGCGTTCGCGGTATGGATATCACAATCACTACTTCTGCGAAAACAGATGACGAAGGCCGTGCGTTGTTAGAAGCGTTCAACTTCCCATTCAAAAAGTAAGGGTAGGGTTATGGCAAAGAATTCAATGAAAGCACGTGACGTAAAACGTGCTAAATTAGTTACTCAGTATGCTGAAAAGCGTGCTGCGTTAAAAGCTATCATCAGCGATGTTAATGCATCTGATGATGAGCGTTGGGATGCAGTGTTAAAGCTACAGTCTTTACCACGCGATTCTAGCCCTTCACGTCAACGTAATCGTTGTAACATCACGGGCCGCCCTCATGGTTACCTTCGCAAGTTCGGCTTAAGCCGTATTAAAGTTCGCGAAGCAGCGATGCGCGGTGAAATTCCTGGCCTTAAAAAGGCTAGTTGGTAATAGAATCACGGGAGTAAGACATGAGCTTGCAAGATCCAATTGCGGATTTGTTCACACGTATCCGTAACGGTCAGTCTGCGAAGAAGGTATCTGTTTCAATGCCAACTTCAAAGCTGAAAGTAGCTGTAGCTAAGGTACTTAAAGACGAAGGTTATATCACTGACTTCGCAGTATCTGGTGACGTAAAAGCAGAATTGACTATCGAACTTAAGTACTTCGAAGGCAAAGCTGTAATCGAAAACATCCAGCGTGTTAGCCGCCCTGGTCTACGTATCTATAAGAGACGTGACGAATTACCTAAGGTAATGGGTGGTCTAGGTATCGCTATCGTATCAACTTCTAAAGGCCTGATGACAGACCGCGCTGCGCGTACCGCTGGCGTTGGTGGTGAAATCATTGGCTTTGTAGCTTAATCGGAGGGGAACTATGTCTCGTATAGCGAAGGCTCCAATCAATGTTCCTGCCGGTGTTGAAGTTACAATTAACGGCCAGGACATCAAAGTTAAAGGCAAGAACGGTGAATTAACTCGCACAATCAACGATGCGGTTGAAGTTTCACTAAACGACAACGTTATCACTACAGCTCCTCGTGAAGTTGCTAATGCTTGGGCTCAAGCTGGTACTGCACGTGCGCTAATCAACAACATGATTGTTGGTGTTAACGATGGTTATGAGAAGAAACTACAGCTAGTAGGTGTTGGTTACCGTGCGGCAGTTAAGGGTAATACATTAGATTTAACCCTTGGCTTTTCTCACCCAGTGAACTTCGAGATCCCAACAGGTATCACTATCGAAGCTCCAAGCCAGACTGAAATTGTTGTTAAAGGCGCAGACAAGCAGTTAGTTGGTCAAACAGCTGCTAACATCCGCTCATACCGTGAACCAGAGCCTTATAAAGGTAAAGGTGTACGTTACGCTGATGAGCACGTGCGTCGTAAAGAGGCTAAGAAGAAGTAAGGTAAGACGATGGATAAGAAAACAGCTCGTCTACGTCGTGCTAAGCGCACTCGTAGAAATATTATCGAACAAGGCACAACACGTCTTGTTATCCACCGCACGCCACGTCACATTTACGCTCAAGTAATCAATGCTGAGGGTAATGTACTGGCTGCTGCTTCTACTGTTGAAAAAGCAATTGTTGAAACAGTTAAAGGCACAGGCAACATCGAAGCGGCTCAAGCAGTTGGTAAAGCAATCGCTGAGCGCGTAGCTGACAAAGGCGTTGAAAAAATCGCTTTTGATCGCAGTGGCTTTAAATATCACGGCCGTGTGAAGGCGCTAGCTGATGCTGCGCGCGAAGCCGGTCTGCAATTCTAGGAGTAGACAATGGCTAACGTAGAAGCAAAAGCACAACAGCCTGAATTGGCTGAAAAGCTAATCGCGGTAAACCGTGTGTCTAAAGTGGTTAAAGGTGGTCGTATCTTTAGCTTCACTGCACTAACAGTAGTTGGTGATGGCGCTGGTAAAGTAGGTTTTGGTTATGGTAAAGCACGTGAAGTTCCTGCTGCTATTCAAAAAGCAATGGAAAAAGCACGTCGCAACATGATCACTGTTGAACTAAAAGGTAACACGCTACAGCACCCAATCAAGGGTCGCCACGCGGGTTCTAAAGTATACATGCAGCCAGCATCTGAAGGTACAGGTATCATCGCAGGTGGTGCGATGCGTGCAGTACTAGAAGTAACTGGTGTACAGAACGTACTATCTAAAGCATACGGTTCAACTAACCCGATCAACATCGTTCGCGCAACTATCGCAGCGCTAGAGAATATGAATTCTCCAGAAGGTATTGCTGCGAAGCGTGGTCTTAGCGTTGACGAAATCTTGGGGTAAGACACCATGGCAAACACAGTAAAAGTAACTCAAGTACGTAGCTCAATCGGTCGTTTACCGAAGCATAAAGCTACATTACGTGGCCTTGGTTTACGTCGTATCAATCACACTGTTGAGCTAGAAGATACGCCAGCAGTTCGCGGTATGATCAACCAAGTTTCTTACATGGTTAAGGTTGAGGGGTAATTCGATGAACTTGAATACACTTTCACCTGCTGCAGGTTCAAAAACAGCTGGTAAGCGTGTTGGCCGTGGTATCGGTTCTGGTCTTGGTAAGACTGGTGGCCGTGGTCACAAAGGTCAAAAGTCACGCTCTGGCGGTAAAGTACGCGTTGGTTTCGAAGGCGGTCAAATGCCTATGCAACGTCGTCTACCTAAGTTTGGTTTCACTTCACGCAAGTCTCTTGTGTCTAAAGAAGTGAATCTATTCGAAATCGCTAAAGTTGAAGGCGATGTGGTAGATCTAAACGCGTTACAGGCAGCTGGTATCGTTAAAAAGAACATCCAGTTCGTAAAAGTTGTAAAATCTGGCGAAGTTTCACGCGCTGTTACTGTTAAAGGCATGAAAGTGTCTAAAGGTGCACGCGAAGCTATCGAAGCTGCCGGAGGCAAGGTAGAAGACTAAGGAAGTACGCTATGGCTAAACCAGGTCAAGATATGCAAAGTGCACAAAGTGGGCTTGCGGAACTGAAGCGCCGATTACTATTCGTATTGGGTGCTATCATTATTTACCGTCTGGGCTCTTTTGTGCCAATCCCTGGGATTGACGCCGCTGTACTTGCCGAATTCTTCGAGCAACAAAAGGGCACCATTGTTGAGATGTTCAACATGTTCAGCGGTGGTGCGCTTGAGCGTGCATCGGTATTGGCGCTAGGTATTATGCCGTACATCTCGGCTTCGATTATTATGCAGCTATTAACGCACATACATCCTGCGATGATAGAGCTTAAGAAAGAAGGTGAGCAAGGGCGTAAGAAAATCAGCCAGTATACGCGTTATGGTACGCTTGTGCTTGCTACATTCCAATCGATAGGTATCGCTACTGGTCTACCTAACATGATGGAAGGCTTAGTTGTGAATCCAGGCTTCGGCTTTTATTTCACAGCTGTAGTGAGCTTAGTCACAGGAACTATGTTCCTTATGTGGTTGGGCGAACAAATCACTGAGCGTGGTATCGGTAACGGTATCTCAGTTCTAATATTTGTTGGTATTGTAGCTAACCTGCCGTCTGCAATTGGTTCGACAGCAGAAATGGCGCGCCAAGGTGATCTGCATATTTTAGCATTGTTATTGATTGCGGTAATCGTATTCGCTGTAACTTACCTAGTTGTGTTCTTCGAGCGTGGTCAACGTCGTATCGTTGTAAACTATGCGAAGCGTCAACAAGGTCGTCAGGTATTTGCTGCTCAAAGCACGCACTTACCACTAAAAGTTAACATGGCGGGTGTTATTCCACCAATCTTTGCTAGCAGTATCATTTTGTTCCCTGGTACAATAGCAAGCTGGTTTGGCCAAGGTGAAGGTCCGGTCGCTGATGTGCTACAAGCTATCTCAGCAGTATTGACTCCAGGTCAACCACTGTATGCGATGGTATTAGCTGCGGCTATTATCTTCTTCTGCTTCTTCTACACTGCGTTGGTGTTTAACCCGCGTGAGACAGCAGATAACCTGAAAAAATCTGGCGCTTTTATTCCAGGCATTCGTCCAGGTGAGCAGACATCTAAATACATTGATAAAGTGATGACACGCCTGACATTGGCAGGTGCTTTGTATATAACCTTTATCTGTCTGGTGCCCGAGTTTATGACTATGGCATGGCAAACGCCATTCTACTTCGGCGGTACATCGATTCTGATTATCGTTGTTGTCATCATGGACTTTATGGCACAAGTACAGACTCATATGATGTCACATCAATATGATTCTGTGCTGAAAAAAGCGAACCTTAAAGGCTACGGCCGTTAAGGTCAGTTTACGGAGTTGAGTAATGAAAGTACGTGCTTCCGTTAAGAAAATTTGCCGTAACTGCAAAGTAATCAAGCGTGCAGGTGTTGTACGTGTGATCTGCAGTGAGCCAAAGCACAAGCAAAGGCAAGGCTAAGCAAATTAAGTCGTGCAGGCTGAGTAACTTTACTTAGCCTGTTTCTTTGGTAAAACTTGAATGTCGGTTGGGTATCCTATACGGGCTTTCCAGCAAGATGATAATCAAGTTTATTTATAGGAGATATGTTAGTGGCCCGTATCGCAGGCATTAACGTTCCTGATCATAAGCATGCTGTTATCGGTTTAACAAGCATCTATGGTGTAGGTAAAACTCGCGCTAAGGCGATCTTAGCTGCGACAGGTATCGCTGAAACTACTAAAATCGGCGAGTTAAATGACGAAACACTTGACATCCTTCGTGAAGAAGTTGGCAAGTACACTGTTGAAGGTGATCTTCGTCGTGAAGTTACACTAAACATCAAGCGTCTTATGGACCTTGGTTGTTTCCGTGGCTTACGTCACCGTCGTTCGCTACCACTACGTGGTCAGCGTACTAAGACTAACGCGCGTACTCGTAAGGGTCCTCGCAAGCCTATCAAGAAATAAGGTGGGGTAAGTTATGGCAAAAGCACCAATTCGTCGTAAAAAGGTCAAAAAGCAGGTTGTTGACGGCATGGCTCACGTTCATGCATCTTTCAACAACACGATTGTGACCATCACTGACCGTCAAGGTAATGCTCTTTCTTGGGCGACTGCAGGTGGTTCAGGTTTCCGTGGTTCTCGTAAGTCTACTCCATTCGCTGCACAGGTTGCTGCGGAGCGTGCAGGTGTTGCTGCACAAGAGTACGGTCTTAAGAACCTAGAAGTATTCATCAAAGGTCCAGGTCCAGGCCGTGAGTCTGCTGTTCGTGCATTGAATGCTGCTGGTTACCGTATCACTAACATCACTGACGTGACGCCAATTCCACACAATGGTTGTCGTCCACCGAAGAAACGTCGCGTATAACAATAGGTTAGGAGAAAGAACATGGCAAGATATTTGGGCCCTAAGCTCAAGCTGAGTCGTCGTGAAGGTACTGACCTGTTCCTTAAAAGCGGCGTAAGAGCAATTGACTCTAAGTGTAAACTAGAAACAGCACCTGGTCAGCACGGCGCACGTAAAGGTCGTCTATCTGATTACGGTTTACAGCTACGTGAAAAGCAAAAAGTTCGTCGTATCTACGGTGTACTAGAAAAGCAATTCCGTAACTACTACAAAGAAGCTGCTCGCCTTAAAGGTAACACAGGTGAAAACTTGTTACAGCTTCTAGAGCAACGTCTAGACAATGTTGTATATCGCATGGGTTTTGCAAGCACACGTGCTGAAGCACGTCAGCTAGTAAGCCACAAAGCGATTATGGTTAATGGTCGTGTTGTTAATATCCCTTCTTTCGTAGTTACTCCTGAAGATGTAGTAGTAATTCGCGAGAAGTCTAAAAAGCAAGCGCGTATCATCGCTGCTCTAGAGTTGGCTGAGCAACGTGAAAAGCCAACTTGGATTGAAGTTGACGGTAAGAAAATGGAAGGCACTTTCAAGCGTCTACCAGAGCGTTCTGATCTGTCTGCGGACATTAACGAACAACTAATCGTCGAACTTTACTCGAAGTAAAGTTAAGAGTTAAGAGAGGATAAAATGCAGGGTTCTGTAACCGAATTCCTAAAACCAAGATTAGTCGATATCGACGCTGTAAGCTCAACGCGTTCTAAAGTAGTTTTAGAGCCTCTAGAGCGTGGTTTTGGCCACACACTAGGTAATGCTCTACGTCGTATACTTCTTTCATCTATGCCTGGTTGTGCTGTGACAGAAGTTGAAATTGACGGCGTATTGCACGAGTACAGCGCGAAAGAAGGCGTACAAGAAGACATCATTGAAATTCTGTTAAACCTTAAAGGTCTAGCGGTATCTCTAGAAGGTAAAGATGAAGTTTTCCTTACCCTGACTAAGTCTGGTGTAGGCCCTGTGACTGCGGCTGATATCCAGCACGACGGAGATGTGACTATCGCCAACCCTGAGCATGTCATTTGTCACTTAACTGCTGACAATAGCGAAATCAGCATGCGCATTCGTGTTGAGCGTGGTCGCGGTTATGTACCGGCGTCTAGTCGTTTATCCTCTGATGACGATGAGCGTCCAATCGGCCGTTTGTTGCTAGATGCATCATTCAGCCCGGTTGAGCGTATTGCGTACTCGGTTGAGTCAGCTCGTGTTGAGCAGCGTACAGACTTAGATAAACTAATCATCGATATGGAAACGAACGGCACTTTAGATCCTGAAGAAGCGATCCGCCGTGCGTCAACTATCCTTGCTGAGCAGTTAGATGCATTCGTAGACCTACGTGATGTTTCTGAGCCAGAAGAGAAAGAAGAGAAACCGGAGTTCGATCCGATTCTACTTCGTCCAGTTGATGACTTAGAACTAACTGTACGTTCTGCAAACTGTCTGAAAGCCGAGCAAATTCAATATATCGGTGACT